>JBAUNL010000417.1:0-12287 GCA_049579205.1 Rhodomicrobium sp.
TGTCACAGAGACGCTGGCGATCCTCCCCGAGCCTCTGGATCAACTGACTTCTAGGCAAATTGCGGATAGGCTTGAGAAGCTAGGAGCTGACGACGCTACTTTCGCAAGGCTCTTCGCCGGTCTTCAAGAGAAGTCCTTATCCAAAGAGAAAGTTATTGAAGTGGCTGCACTATACGTTGGCGGTCAGCCCCGTTGGAAAACGAAGCCTGCCGCTCTTAAGGCAATCCGTGGCAGCTTCGAGGACCGGGCTTACCAAGCAAGTAAGATGGTCTTTGTTGACAAATCTACCCCCTGGTGAATACGACCGGTCTATCCCTATCAAGAGACGTCACGGGCAATAACCCTAATGGGCAGCAAACGGCCTTTATCCGAGATGGCTAGCATCCTTTTGCCCTACGCCAATTCGACCGCAACTGTCCCATCGCGACGCCCGTCCCTTGTCGGTTTCTAAGCTATTGCGGACGAGAGCGCATGATTGTTGGCGCTGCCTTTTTCACAGGGATAAGGATAGAACAAAGAACGAACATTGTGGAGAGGTAACGTTAACTACAATCCGAGATTGCATTCTCGGAGGTTTACGTGATCTATACCTTCACGCGTCGTTTCCTCCCTCCATAAGCCGCTGAGCCTTTGCTCGCGGCTTTTTTCTTGCGCGGCGGTTCCGGTTCCGGCACTTCCAGCATCTCAAGCACGTCGATAACGTTCGTTCGGCCGAGCAGCCAGTCGATCGATACCTCAAGCTTATCGGCGATCTGCGACACACGATAAAGGTCGAGGGTTTTGAGAGGATAATATTCGATTTCCAGGGCCTTTCTCGGGCTCAGTCCGATGCCTCGGCAAAGGGCCGAATGTGACATGTTACGCACGCGGCAAGCTTCGGCGAGCCGGTCGCGGAAAACGCTGAAATCGGTGTGCATTCGTAACAAATCGGAATATGCGTGCAGGTTGCAAGCTGAAGCGGGAACTTTCCCCGCCCATGTTTTAGCTTGTCGCTTCTTCCCGCCCGGACCCCCTGCCGGGCGGCTTTTTGTATCGGCACCAAAAGCCCATATGCTGACGCTCAGGTAACCCATAACGGGGCAAGGCATGTGCGGCCGCTTCACCCAGCTCTTCACCTGGCGAGAGCTTTACGATCTTTACAATCTCACGAACCCTTTGGCGCCGAACATCCGGCCATCATGGAATGTGGCGCCGACACAAGATGTTGGCGTGATCCTGCCTGAGGATGGCGGGCGGATTTACAAGACAATGCGGTGGGGCTTGGTGCCGATGTGGGCGAAAGACCTCAAGATCGGCAACCAAGCAATCAATGCGCGGGTCGAGACTGCGGCCACGAAACCGGTCTTCCGGTCAGCATGGAAGTCGCGCCGCTGTTTGATCCCGGCGAGCGGCTTCTATGAATGGCGGGAGATCAAAGATCCGGGAAAGCCGAAGCCGATAAAGCAGCCGTTCTATGTCAGCCGCCATGACGCCCTGCCGCTGACCTTTGCGGGCCTCTGGGAACGCTGGGGTCCGGATAAGCTACTGAGCTGCACGATCCTCACCACAGAGCCCTGCGACGGCATCCGCGATCTGCACAACCGCATGCCGTTGATGCTTGCGAAGGATGGTTTCGAGCCGTGGCTTTCCGGCGAAGATCCCGCCGTCGATCCGGACATTGATGAAGCGATGCAGGTCGTGCCTGTATCCCCAAAGATGAACTCACCGAGATATAACGAGCCGGATTGCATCGAACCGCTCGCGGCTTAGCTGATCAGGCAAACCCTTACCTTTGGCATTGCATCTAATTCGTCTATGATAGAGCCACTGCGGCAATGTTGCGCCGCGAGTGATTTGTATTGGCGAGGGCGGCGATGCGTTATTTTGCGATTTTGCTTTGCGTTGTGATTTGGGGCGCGGCGCAAGCTGCCGAGCGGCCGATCCTGCAGATCGATACAGGCGGGCACACGGCCCCAATCGTTGGCATTTCGTTCACTGCGGACGGAAATTATCTAATCTCCGCGAGCCAAGATAAGGTCATACGAATATGGGATTGGCGCAGCGGCAAGACGTTGCGCACACTAAGGGGAGAGTCTGAAGCTGGCCGTGGCGGGGTGCTCTACAGGCTTGCACTGTCACCCGATGGGAGTTTGCTCGCGGCCGCCGGCATTCTGGGAATCACCAGTGCAGGGGAATCCTGTTGTGGGGAAATACGCCTCTTCGCCCTTAAAACAGGCCAGATCCGGACGGTTTTGACGGGCCACGAGGGCCGAGTGTATGGACTGGCTTTTTCGCCTGATGGTAAATACCTGATTTCGGGTTCGAAGGATAAAGCCGCGATCATCTGGGATGTCTCAAAAGCTCGCCTAGTCCGCCGCCTTATCGGCCACACCGACGGCATCGAGGATGTCGGCTTCACCCCAGACGGAAAACGGGCCGTTACGGCCTCTTTCGATAAGACATTGCGGCTTTGGAACGTCGCCGATGGCACTCTGATTGCCGAGATGAGGGGGCATGCGGACCGTGTAAGGTCGCTTTCTGTATCACCAAGCGATGGCAGTATTGTCTCTGGCGATTATGCGGGCGAGATTCGCGTCTGGGATGGTAAGAGCGGGCGCTATCTGCGCACTCTCGGCCGGCAGGAGCACCGGGTTTATTCAATCAGCATTTCCCCTGACGGGAAAAAGGTTCTTTCTACAAGTGGAGAGGGTGAGGGTCACTTCAACCAGTATATTTGGGACTTCGCTACAGGAAGGCAGATCACTCGCTACGAGCGCCATGACTGGGACGTGTTGGCCAGTGGCTTTTCCCCAGACGGCGGATTGGTTGCCACTGCTGGCGGCAATAATCAAGAAATCGATATCTGGGATCCTAGAACAGGTGAGACCAAGTCGGTGTTGAAGGGCACTGGACGGGCGGTGCTGACCACGGCGTTTTCATTAGATGGCAATTCTATTGCCTGGGGGACGATCTCGCAACAACCTTCAAGCGCGAATAATCGTGGGCCGTTGCAATTCAAATTGGCCTTGCCGCGGACCGATGGAACGATCGGCACTCCAGAGGTAATTGCTAACGCAGAACCGTTTTTTGGGCCACAAAGCTCATTAGGGCCTTGGTCCCTTCAGGATCAGAAGAGCGCCGCCTATGGCTTTCACGGCACTCTCAAAATTTTGAAGGACGGCAAGCTGCAAACCACCATCGAGCGCGGAGCGCAGGACGGTTACGAACACGCCGCCTATAGTTTTACACCGGATGGCAAAACGATCATATCCGGCGGATTTGTCGGCCAGCTTTCTGCTTATGGTCTCGACGGAAAGCGCGTTGACGAGTTCAAAGGGCATGAGGGCGATATCCAGGCTGTGGCATGCTCGCCGGATGGGCGCTACCTCATCTCCGGCTCGGCCGATCAGACGGTTCGCCTATGGAACTTAAAAACGCGAGAGCTTCTCGTGACCCTGTTCCGGGGCGAGGATGGTGAATGGGTGATGTGGACACCGGAAGGGTTCTACACCGGCTCGGAGGGTGCTGCCAAGATCGTGGGCTGGCAGATCAATCAAGGCTCGGACAAGGAAGCACGCTATGTAACGGCCGGGCAATTCCGCAAGGTGCTCTATCGGCCCGATCTCGTGGCAGCTAAAATCCAGGGAGATCCCAAAGGGCTCGTCAAGAAGGCAGCAGCAGAAATCAATCTGAAGAGGCTTCTGAAAACCGCATACGCTCCCGAAATTGAAATCCTCTCACCCAGCGATGGCACAAAGCTTGGCGAAGGCAAAGTCTCGGTTAGCCTTCGCGTCTTAGATGAGGGCGGCGGCGTTGGCACAATACGCGTCAGGCTGAATGGCCAAGCGGTCGATTCATTTTGGGCCGGAAAAGCAGGCACTTTCACCAGAACTTTGGATCTCGCTACTCCTGATACTGAGATCGAGATCATTGCCTTGGACAGGTCCGGTAAAATCGAGTCGATGCCTGCCGCAGTCACGGTTCATGCCGATGCCAAAGCGATTTTAGGCGTGCCCGATCTCTACGTGCTCGCCATCGGCGTTGACCGCTACCAGGACTTAAGCAAAAGGTTGAACTTCGCGGTGAAGGATGCCGAGGCTTTGGCCGGCATCCTGAAAGAGGCAGGTGACGGCTTCTACCGCCATCCGCCGATCGCCAAGACCCTTTTCGACGATGAGGTGACGGCGGAGAATGTCGAGGCCGCCTTTTCGGAGCTTAAGAACAAGGTGAAGGCCACGGACGTGTTCCTGTTCTATATGGCAGGCCACGGCAAGACGCTCACGGCCAACGCTGATTATTACTTCCTACCGCCGTCCATGGATGGCTTCTCAGATGCCAAAATCAAGGCGCAAGCCTTTGGGCCAACGAAACTCTCGGCCTGGTTCGAGAGCATAAAGGCGCAGAAATCGATCTGGATTTTCGATACCTGCGAGTCGGGCTCTGTCGTCAACTTGTTCCGCGATGCCACGTCAGAGAATGCGGGCCTGCAAAGGCTCATCGACGCCACGGGCCGCACTATTTTTATGGCGGCGGGCGCGCAGCAGATCGCTGCCGAAGGTTATTGCAAACACGGGCTTTTAACCTATGCGCTGCTCGAAGGATTTGCCAAGGCCGGAGCGGGCGACAAGGTGCAGATATTTGACCTCGCCGACTATGTGCAGACCCGTGTTCCTGAGTTGAGCCGCAAACTGAAGGCCTGCGAGGCGAGAGGCCCCAAAGAATATTGTCAGAAGCCGATCGTTGGTCTTGGAAGTACACCCAACTACCCAATCCTGCCGCGCCACCAGAAAGTGCTCGACGTGCTCTGTGGGACAGCGAACGATACACCAGAGATCCGCGCCAAAAATACCTATGCACTGCGCGAGACCACCGCACTCCTAAAGAGCCGGGGCGTAAGAAGCGGCCGTCAGATTGACGAAGGGGAAGAGGTGACCGTGATCAAGATCGAAGATAACCTTGCCCAAATCGCGCAAGATGGGAAACTCCTCGGCTACGTGGACAAATCGAAGCTCCTCAAACTCAAAAAATGATCCGCCCTGCGAACGTAGGCCATACGGGTGGGGCCTTGGGCAGACCGGCGATGCACTAGGCGTCCGAGTATCTCGCTGCGAGAGAGCCCGCGCGTCCTCTCGAAGCTGAGCATGAAACAGAATACCTCCCCATCGGAGAGCGGCGCCTTCCTAGTGTTACGCGAATTTCCCGCTTCGAAGCAAATTCAAGCACTTAGCCTGCTTAGCCAAGGTTGAGATTCCCGCGCAAAGCGCTTATATTGTTAGCAATTCCCACGTAATGCGCTGTGCTTGCCGGCCTTCCCTCAAAAGGGGGAGGCTATTGGCGTGTCCCGCTGCGCAGCCGCCAAATGAGAAAGCCGGCGAATGTCAGAATAAAGGCGCCGATGGTGGTGCAGAGGGCATAGTTGAAGGCAAGTTTATAGTCCGGGATTGCGAAATGCCAGAAGGCGAAGATGCCCATGATAGCGAAGCAAAGAACGTAGGAATACGCAAGACCAGTCCAATCGACCCGACGCTTAAACCAGGAATATGGACGCCACATTGCCGGAAACCCCTTCGAGGAAATAGCCGATGACCGACGAAGAGCTAATTGCGCAGATTAAAAATCTCTCAGCGCTCGCCCCCACGCCAGATAAATTTATGCGCTCAAGCTCGACTAGCAAGGGATCTGGCCGAAGAATGCAGACAACGCAGTCACAGACACTCGACAAAGATGCTTTCCAGCAGGCGCAAACCGATTTCGCAAATAGCCCGGCCGGCAAGCAGTTGGCAGCGCTACAGACAGAGCTAGGTGACCGCCGGAAATATTCGAATTCTCCTTTAGGCAGCATTGCCGGCCCACTTTCTTATGCTGGGGAAATCCCCGGAAGTATATTGGCAACCGTGACGACTCCAAAGGGGACTGTAGCCCCTGCCGGCACAACCCCGACTGGGAGAGCATTTGCGCTTACGCCATATGCTGCCCGTGCTATTCCGGCGGGGATAGCCGCAGTTTTTGCACAAAGAGACGCTTTGGACCCCAGCAATCCGCCTTGGCGCCGGGATACGTCACAGGGAGTGGCGACCGGGATGATGGGTTATGCTTCATACCCGGCAGTCCGTGGCCTTCTCAATGCGTTTTCAACCGTTGGCCAAAAAGACCTCAAAGATGTACCGCCAGAGGAAGGCCCTCCGCCCCGTGGTCCTGCTATCACCGGGCAGCCCAAAGAAGCCCTAAAGGACATGGCGAAGCATTTGGGTGTTCCAATCGATCCCAAGGCACCGAAAGAGGAAGTGGCGAAAGCAGTTCAAGGCGCCTTTAACAATGCCGATGAGGCCACGGCCCGGACTCTTGCCGCCCGGTTCAACGAAATAGGGCAGGATGCGGCGCACAGCCTGCCGGAAGCGGCCGTCAGGAAGAACGTAGGCAATATCATCGGCCGGCTTGCCAAGGATCGGGCAACCTTAACGGGCATCGCAGGGCTTGGCGCTCTTCTTGGCGCGTCCAGCACGAGTGATGAGGCCCAAGCGGGTCCATCCGTTACGGATGAAGAGCCGTCTGCTATCGACCGGGCCATGGCGATTGCCAGAGGCGTTGCTGACGTTGCCCCATACACGCGCGGGCCAATGGCACTGCAGAGCATGATGGAGGCAACCCCGGAAGTTCCGCCTGGACCGGAAACGGCGACAACCGAGGGGCGCGCCAAGGCCATTTACCAGCGCGCTCAAGCGGATCGGAACTTACGCGACGCGCAAGCAGAAGATGCACGCCAGCTCCGTGAGATGAGGGCGAGGAAGTCGCTGACTTCAACGGATTACCGGGGTATTCCAGGCGAGGCAGGAACAACACCGCCTCCCGCGCTCAGCAAAGTGTTCCCCCATTCAGCCAAATTTGCCCCGGCCTCTGATGAAAATGCACGGCAGCTCCTGGAAGATGCGCGAACTGTGCAGGATCAGCCCGAGCAGCATTTGGCAAAAGGCGGTGCGGTTGATGGCCCGGTTGGCGGCCAGCTTTCCAGGCCAACGCACATCAGAATGAGCAAAACGCTTCAGCATTTGGAAGCGGAAATGCACAAGTGCACGGCCAAAATGGATAAGCTGCAGGCGGCAGTTCATCGCACCGGAAACCAGGCCGCAAAGGCCATGTTGGATAAAGTTAGGGCGGAGCGCCAAGAGGTAATTGACCGGCTCTGGGACACCCACGATTGGGCCAAAGCAATCCGGTATGGACGCGCGCCGGACCTAGAAGGCGGTATGACGCGGACTAGAATCATCGAAGGCGCCCGCGCCCGAAAGATGGCTTAAATTGGTTACAAATATCATCGCATTGGAGTGCACGGCAGAGCAGCGCAAAGCAAAGCAACGCAATGCATGGCACCGCACGGGAGTGCAAAGCACAGCAGCGTTAAACTGATAAAGTATCATCGCTTTGGTTTGGAGCGCAGCGCAAGGCATCGCAAAGCAGCGGAATGCAGAGCAGTGCAGCGCACGGCATCGTTAAATTAGTAAAGTAGGCTCTATTCCTCGACCTCCATCTCCGGCAGTTCGATATCGTCCAACCGGTCACAATTCCACTGAATGACCTTGAACCTGCCGTATCCGTTCTTTTTCTCCGGCCGCAAATCGCCGATGCCAATACGAAGACCGGCTGCGTCAACAAGGTTGCGGGTGAGCCGTTCGTCAATGCCCGGATAGGCTTCGATTTCAAAAGCAACCTGCCAGTCATTGAACAACGGGCGATGTTCTAGGATTCTACCGCCAGTCGCTGGAATCCTGACCGGCCGCGTATCAACAACCCAAGGCTCCTTATGCGCGATTGGATAATAGGTGCCGGTGACCGAGAGATAGGCCGGGACCAGCGAAGTCTGCTGCATTGTCATCTTGCTCTTGCCGAGCTTGAAGAAACGGCCAGCGCTTACAATCGAGCCAAAAATGGCCGGCTGGGTGATGACCGGCGTGCCGTTCTTATCTGTGTAGAGAAATTTGGTAGCCCGCTCTAGCGGTGTTTCATTGCCGAGATTGGAGATTACTCGGTTACTGCCGTTAGTGGCAGCCTCGCCAGCTTCTGCGGTGAAGCGGTGCGGAATGTACGGTGTGACGCCTTGTATTTTGACGGAAATCCGGAGCATAGTGACCTAAGCGTTGAAACATTGAAACAACTCCTCCCGATGCTTCATTTGTGGCTGCGGTGTACTCAGTACAATACAAAGAGCGCAGTTAATACAATCCACTAATAAATGTATTGAGCCGGCAAACGGCTAGGCATAATCAAAAGGCGCCTCGACTCAGCCGAAGCGCCCCGCCCTAATTAAGATCATCGCATTGGATCGCAGCGGATTGCACCGCAGCGCAGGGGAATGCATGGCAGAGCATTGCACGGCAAGGGAATGCAGAGCAGCGGATTGCAGCGCACCGTGGCATTTACATAGGGTAAACTTAGGGTGAACTCAAGACGCGCCGCGCGACCTCGGATCATCGCTCCGAACTCCGCCTTTCCGGTCAGGAGTTGAGCCGCCCCCAACATGGCCAACGCTGCCGGCCGGCATTCTCGCGTTTCGCAAAATGCTTGCTTTTGCGTTCGCGACACCGCCGCTATCGCGGGGTTGCTCAAATTGGTTCGAGCATGAGTCGGGATGGTTCTGTTTCGCCATGGCGGCAAATCTCCATGATTTTGATGGGAAAGCGCCACGCGAAACTGGAAAGATTATAGGTGCTTCGGGCGCAAACTGCTAGCGGCTTCCTTGCTCTCCAGCGCTTCCAGCGCGCGTATGATCGATAGCTCTTGCCCGGCATCATACATCGATATTTGCATATACTGTTTTATCCGAAGAAACTCCTCAGCCTCTTCCAGCAATTCCCGGTCACCCTCCGCGCATTCGATGAAATTCTCCGGGAGATTCAAGAAGGGGATGAGCTTCTCGCTTACCTTTACCGGGAATTCATTCTGATCATAGGCCACGTCGCCGTTTCCGTTTTTCTCTGTCATTGTCTTCTTTCTCCTGCTTCCTGTACGCCGGCCGGAACGGTCGACTCGCGAATTCCTCATGAGCAGCGCCCCTTGTTCACGATCATGCCGTGATCGATAAAGGGGCCAAGGATGTCTTCTATCCTTGTACCCCGAAACCGCAACCCCGCTTCCTTATCCGCAAAGTAGCTCGGCCGGTATGCGATGCGCCGCTTTTCGAACAGATGCTTGACGAGGAGAACGCGCGCAACAAGGTCAAAGTGAAGCAATTTGCCGCGCCGGTTCAAGCTCTCGATGTCGTCCGCTTCGAGTTGTTCCAGAAGCTTATCGGTGGAATTGACCATGTTATGGCGGAAGTCCTCCCAGATTTTGGCGTAAATTGCTTGGTCCTGCAATTCGAGGTCGCGCTCTTCTTCCTCCTTTAGTTCCTTCAAGCGAATGTCCAGGGAGGTCAACGCGATATAGAGCTTTGTCTTCTTCATGTGGCTCCGCTTTAACCGATTGGCTGTCAAGCCATAGCCCGCGCTGTTCATCTCCCAAATCATCGCGCGCTCCCGCCGCTCATCTGTGTATGACGATTGCCAGATAGAGGCTTCAAACCAAGGTTCGCCCTTATGCTTGCTCACCAGCTCAGCAATCGAGGCGAGCACTTCGCCATGATCACCCTTGCAAAGCCATTTCGCGATCAGCATTGAATTTGTGAGCGCGGTTCCATCCTTGCCGGGGTAGACGAAAATTATGCTCGGGTGCGAGAAAGACGGGCGGCGCGGCCTTCTTCTTGGGCTTGGCGGTCATGGGTGTGCGCTCCTTAATGCGCGGTCCTTCGCCTCAACAAGGCGCCGGAAAGCTTCAGGATCGCCGCCAAAATCAGGGTGATGAATCTTCGACTTTTCGCGGAAGGCCTTTATGACATCAGCGCGGTCAGTCCGTGACGGATTGTCACGAGTCGCGATTAATCTCCTGCGATTCCAGGTGCTTAATCAGCACAAGTTCGACGTATTGAGCAAAGCTGCGATGCTCTTTGGCCGCCGCCTCCGCGACCACGTCGTGGACTCTCCCGTCGAGCCGGAACGTGGCCGGCCGCTTACGTCCTGGAGGCTTCTTCTTTGCTTTCATGCGCAGTAAGGTGAAGCTAGGCGCTGCGAAGTACAAGAGGGCCAGCTAATAAAATATTAGCTTGTCCACAGCGAGGAGCGAGAATAGGGGCGATTATTAGTCTGCGCTAATATGTAATGACATTTGCTTGTTTACAGCAAGACTGCTTTTCCCTGAGGATTTACTTGCGTGGGCGGAGACGGGAGGTCGTTGCAATTTGCAACGGCAGCCTGGACCTGGACCATCTTGCATCTGGAGCGAAGGTGCCGGCGTGGTGGCATCCCTCACCGTACGCTGAATGTACCGGGCGGCTTCGGCCGGAGGGACGCCACAAGACACAGTTTCGCCCAAGGTAGGTGCGAAGAAGCTTCCTTTTGATCGGGAGTTCCGATTTGCCCCAAGCTGGACGCCTTGCCCAGCTCAATAATGCAATCGGTCAGGAGATACGCATTCTCGAACAGAAGGCTCAAGATGCCGCCGCAAAGCTTTCAGTGCAGAGCAGTGAAGTTCAGTAGTGAAATAGCATAGTTGTGGTGCTGTTCATAACAACTATTGTGTGTAAATATAATATCTAGGAGAGTAATATGAGTACAAGTTCATTGCCTAATATTGACAGAGAGAAATTAGTCTCCCTTATCGACCGGGCCGCAGACGCCTTCGACACAATCGAGATCCCCAGGAGTCAAGAACCGATTGGCCGGATCGCCAGAGTCGGAGGTCCAGTCATGAGTGGACGCGCGCGTATGAGCCTGCAGCGGCTTACCAGCTACCAGCAGCTCACCGTTTTGCAGGCAGTCGAACGGGCAAGGCTACTACGTGACACTGTCACCGTAAGCCTTCCCAGCGGGGATACGGTGATCGCAGAGTTTCGAAACGACGGAATCCACTGGCGGCTGATCGCGGTCTCTGCGTCTGGCGTTTCCGTCCCAATCGGGCATGGAATTCAACCAGGAGGCGGCAATCCATGATGACGCGGCTGTCTTTTTGCAATCGTATGTTGTGTGATCTGGGCAATTGGCGGCGCCGCACTCATTCAGCTTTTCCGTGTCGCGAGCCGACGTTTGATAATTTCGTACATAATGCCGCGTGACCCCAACAAGCGGAAGCCAGCTTCTCCGGTTTCAGAACGTGCTGTGAATTCTCCGAATTTGGAATCAAAAACGACGAGTCTGCCCCATTCGTGACCTCCAATTACAAATCTCCCAAAAGTGAAAAAATAAAAGGAGTTAGAAGCGTAACCACTAGCACGCCCCCAGCGGCAATGGTAACGAAGCGAGTGCTCCGAATGAGCCTTTCGAAGGCTCGGCCTGCGCCTTCAAAACTTCGCAACAAATGTAGGCATTGGATTATGATGTATATGTAGGCAATAACAAGGGAAACAAACGATGCGCGAACAGCTTGCACAGTAAACCTAACAAGGTATAGCTGGTATAGGTTTAGACCATCGAGCTCCTTATATAGTGTATCATCTTTTTCGCGATCAAAAAGACCATAGGCTTTTCTTAGTGCTATGCCGCGGATTATGGAACTGATATTAACTTTATAATTATCGTCAACAATATCGTTGGCGCGTACACCATATCTAGCAAGCACAGAGAGATTTCTATCAATCATTATGACAGAAGGCATCATCCTTTCCAGGTTTACAAACATCAGAAAAAGCGCCGATATCATCAAGGCAGTAAAAATAAGTGTTGCTGATATCAACCGAATGTAGTCTGTTTGCTGTTCAAAAAACATAGAAACTACTTTCTTTTGCCTCCCGGATGGTTCACGCGCTCGGCAACTGGCACAAAGGGCACCTGATCCCGACATCCAGCAGCGGCTAAGCGGTAGTCCCCAGCCACGCTATGAAATATAAGGCATGCAAGCAAGTATTGTATTTGCCCCGAGGTGGAACGCCGATTTTGAAGGTGCAACATGTGGTATACTGATGCTGAGGAATACATTACTTGGGGCGGCCTTGTAGCATCAGGGTTCCTCATCTGGGCGCTCGTCATGAAAGTCGAGACGACGCGCACCTTATCGCTGATGGCAATCGCATTTTTCATAGGCTTAGGACTAGGCATCGAGAAGAGCGCGCACGGCAGCTTCTATTTGCCGCTCTATGTCATGCGGAAGCAGATGCATGAGCAATGGGGAATTCCTATGGAGAACCTTCTTCGCGATGTTGATAAGTAACTCTAATCAGCCAGTGAGCGTGCGTCACATTATGAGACAGCCTCAATCCGTGCTCTCGTCATCGCGACCATGGCAGC
>JBAUNL010000418.1:0-6979 GCA_049579205.1 Rhodomicrobium sp.
GCCAGCGAAATGGCGCTGCATGTGCTTGCCTACAATTTCACGCGGGTGATGAACATCATCGGCGTCAAACCCCTGATGGCCGCCATCGCGGCGTGAATGCCGCCGCCAGCCCTTCTGGTGGCCCATGCTCGCCCCATACGGCTCCAAAACGCCATTCAGGCTTGCCAAAAAAGCCCGAAAACGGATTTTCCGAAAATCCCTGGGGCACCGTCGGTTTTCCTAAACACAGGTCCAGCGTTTTTACGCGGTCTGGACCCCTTGCAGCCCTACCCCATATAGATAGATGCTTACATCTTGGATGGCGCTGGAGGCCGAAAGCGGCCCATTCGGGTTGTTTGCCGGAAGGTCTCTTGCTGGGAGCTGAGCGGCTGTACGTGGCGGTGCCTTCCAAACCGCCGCGAGCGCTGTCGCTGCAGCAAAATTCGTTTCTATTTTTCTTCAGCCCTGGGCCAGGAGCTGACGTTTGGTCCATGGGGAACAGGCAACGGCAGACGTAAAAAGGCGGTGCGGTCAAATCCGCACCCGCAGCAACACCTGCTCCGGAAACAGATCCTCGGGCGTCAATTGGCGGTGGCAGACGCCTTGCTCGTAAGCATATTGTAAAAAGGCCGCAAGTGTGGTGCGGTTGCGCTCCACGCCATAGGGCCAATAATCGCTGCCGAATAATTCCTGCGCGCGACGTGCATGCTCAAAGCACCAGGGAATGGGAAAGCGGGATGCTGTCACTTCTAGCGCACGCCCTACACTCCGCCGCTTGGCTTCCTCGAAAGCTTTAAAAAGGCTCATTGCGATCCAGGGGTAGGCATCAAGCAGCGCGCACTTCACGGCCAGGACATGCATGATCGGAAAGATGCCAGTCTTGCGGTAATAATCCGCTTCGACCGTCATATAATCCTCGAACAGCCGTGTCACATTTGGATGGCCGCTTTCGAAACAATCAGGGGCGTGCGCTGACAGCACCGCGTCGATCTCCCCTTCAACCAGCATCTGGCTGAGGCTTCTGTCCGGCCACGGGGTGAGGCCGATGCCCGGCGGCAGGTTGAGTGCCACCTTTTCGGTTCGACCCGGCTCATTCACACCGGCTTGGACCCAGTCGATCCCCGCAAGATCAATGCCGTATTGGTGCATCATAAACCCGCGCGAATAGACGGCAGCTGTCTGTGCCCATTCTGGAAGCCCAATCCGCTTGCCAGCAAGATCCTGAGGGCTGCGAACCGGTCCGTCGCGCCTCACATAGATCGAGGAATGGCGAAATATCCGCGAGGGAAACACAGGGAGCGCCGTTAAAGAGTGATCGCCCTGGGAGATGAGCGAAGAATATTTTGCGAGGGATAGCTCCGAGACATCCCACTCGCGGTATTTAAGGAATCGGAAGAAGATCTCCTCGACCGGTAAGGTGAGGCAAGTCAGCCTTATGCCCTCGGGCACGATCCGGCCGGCAACCACGTCCTCGACGTGGTCGTAAGGACTAATTGCGAGTATTAGGGGCACTTCGTTCATTGTTGCGTTTCTATAATGCCGCCTGGCACAACGCAGGCCGCAGGTGCGGCAGGGCTGGTCGGCTGAACATTGGCTGCCCACGCCCGGTTCTGCACAACCGGAAGCCGGCCAAGGAAAAAGAGGGCGGTCGCAGATATGAGGATGGGTGCGGCCGCGGCCGCGAAGATTGTATTATGCGGCAAGCCGAGAGCTAGGAGGTGACCGCCTACTACTGGACCGAGGATAGAGCCGATTCGGCCGACACCAAAAGCCCAGCCCGTGCCGGTCGAGCGCATATAGGTCGGGTAGAGCGTGCCCGCGAGCGCATTGATCCCAGCTTGCGCGCCAATGATGCATAGTCCGGAGACGGCAGCGAGCAGCATGAGCAGGGTCTCCCCAGTCCCAATTCGGCCTAGGCTTGCAACACACGGCACTGCAATCAGGAAGGCTATAACTAGCGCGCGCGTGCCGATGCGGTCGAGGAGAAATCCGACCACCAGGCTACCTGCGCCTCCGCCCGCTTGCAGTAAGGCCGTTGCAATGACGGCACGGGTGAGCGGCACGCCGCTATCAGTCGCAATTGTCGGCAGCCAGCTCGTCAGAAAATGCAATGTCACCATATTTGCCGAAAAGCCCAGCCAAAGGAGTGCCGTCATTGCTGCGCGGCCACCGGCGAAGAGTTGCGTCACCGGCAAGCCGTTTTCCTGCGTCTCTTCTATAGTGACTTCCGTGCCCGCCTGCAGGTCTAATTCGGGCCGGGCCCGGCGCAACAGCGCCAGCACGGGCTCGCCGCGGCCGCGCCTCAACATCAGAAAGCGCACCGATTCAGGTAGAGTGAATATAGACGCAGCGGCAAGGATTATGGGCACGGCACCGCCCACTACGAACACGCTTGGCCAGCCATAAGCGGGAATAAGCTGAGCAGCGATAAAACCGCCAAGTGCGCTGCCTGCTGTATAGCCCACAAACATGATGCCCACCCTTGTCGCGCGAACTCGGGCTGGAGCATATTCAGCCATCAGCGCAATGGCATTGGGGATCAAACCGCCGAGCCCCACACCGGCTGTGACACGGAACACGAGGAGCGCATTAAGCCCGCTGGCAAAAGCGCAAGCCAGCGTAAACAGCCCAAACAGTAGCGAGCCCGCGATCACCATGCGTTTGCGGCCCAGCTTATCGCCAAGATTGCCAAGCACAATGGCCCCGAACATAAAGCCGCCGAGCCCAGCCCCGAACACGATGCCGAACTCGGATTTGCTGGAATGCCAAGCGTCTATAATTGCCGGGGCGGCGTAGCCTATAACCTGCATATCGTAGCCTTCGATAAACATGAAGGAGCAGATCCAAAAGATAAGCCCTGCCTGGAACCGTCCGAACTTTTGTTCCTCGATCAATTTCCCAACATTGGCGACGCCCGCATTTGCCATAAGTGACTCCTCCCCAAAAAGCCTTTCGTACAGCGGCTTCGTTCTTCTCACGTTGTTTCGCCCACCCCAATGCTGGAGCAGGGCTTCTGCCGCTTACATTTAAGGGAATTCCTGCCATACTTGCCTGCCCGTTGCACGGCCCGACAGGAGGAATGGCGGATGAGAATCGATGCGTACACCCATTTTTTTCCGAAGCCGGTTTTCGACAAACTGAGTGAGATCGCCAGCGGTTACAAGGATATCGGAAAGCGCATCCGCTCAGTGCCAGCACTCTATGACCTCGACCGGCGGAAGGCTATCGTCGGCTCTTATAAAGACTACGCGCAGATTTTGTCTTATTCACAGCCACCGGTTGAAGCTATCGCGAAGACCGGCGCGCAGATTGACGAATTCATTCGGCTGATCAACGACAGCTTCGCGGAGCTATGCGCGCAGGAACGCGATTATTTTGCCGGCTGGGTTGCACAGATTTCGCTCGACGCGCCGGACGCCGGTGCCGCCGAAGCCGATCGCGCTATCAATCAGCTTGGGGCGCTCGGGGTACAAATCTATACAAATGTTGCGGGCAAGCCGATCGATTTGCCGGAATATCGCCCGTTCTGGAAAAAGATGAACGAACTCCGCAAGCCGGTCTGGCTCCATCCCGCGCGCGACGCGAATATGCCGGACTATGCGTCCGAAAAAAAATCGCTCTATGAGATCTGGTGGACGTTCGGCTGGTCCTATGAGACGGCGGCCGCCATGGCCCGGCTCGTTTTCTCGAAGATCCTCGACGATTACCCCGGTCTTAAAATTATCACCCACCATTTCGGAGGCATCGTTCCTATGCTCGAGGGCCGTATCGGGCCTGGCTGGGACGTGCTTGGCGAACGCACCTCGGATGAGGATTACGTCTCCCTTCGGAAGAGTCTTGCGAAACGTCCTCTCGACTATTTCAAACAGAACTTCTATGCCGACACTGCCGTGTTCGGTGCCGTTCCTGCCACAAAATGCGGACTCGCCTTCTTCCCGCGCGAAAAGATTCTGTTTGCATCCGATTGCCCGTTCGATCCCGAGGGAGGAACGATGTACCCGCGCTTGACGCTCGAGATTTTCGAATCTTTGGATTTATCCAAGGCCGATCGAGAAATGATTTATTATAAGAACCTTGAGACTGCCACCGGCAGAACGCTCGTTAAGTAGGAGCATCGCAAAGGTGACGTGCCCTGCCGAGCGCGACTCCGCAGCGCATCGCGCTGCGACGATGGCTGCTTTTGAGGGGCAAAGATGCGCCGTAGAGATGTGGTAGGTCCGTGTGATTGGGTAGTGGCTCGATGTCAGTTCAGGGTCAACAGCACGCCTCGTAAGTATCTAATTATTCGGCCCAAGGTTCGGCTCTCTTGACGGAATTTATGCGCTTGGTGAATAGTCCGCTTTCGGAGCTTCAGCTGCCCAGATTTGCTCGCAGCGATTATTTCTGCAAGGACCCCGTGCTGCCTAAGTTAAAGTAATTATTCTATTTGACACCCAATATGCGCTCCAAACTGATTGCTCGGCCGCGATCGAAAGACCTATGCGCGAAAAGCAAGACGGCGCAGGACTGCGGCACAATCCAATCCGCAGTCCTGCCAATTGCCGCGACGAGCCGCGCTTGTGCCGTGACCTTCTCTTCAGAATGAATGCCGCCAACAGCAGCAACAGAGCCGAGCTGGATAACGGACGGCTGATTAAGCCCGGTTGCAAAAAACTCATATGCAAGGAACCCGATCACGATCACCGCCATGCCCCCGGCGAACGCTTCCTTTGCCGGCTGTATTCTTAGCATTCGAAGCATCATGGTCTTCGCCCCTAGTACACACTAAACTCGCCTTAGCAAACCGACGACGCTTCGGCACGCACCACTGTGGGAGGCATATATGTGGAACGGGCTAATCCATTTGCTCCCGCTTGTAGCGGTTCTCTATGGCAGCTCGGCCAGTGCTGCGCCTGCTTTTGTCGAAGCCGAACTGCAAGCGGCCGGCCCCGCGGGTGCACTTAAGGGGACCATGCTGGCGCCTGAAGGCCCGAAGGGCGCTGTTATCCTGATTATCCCTGGCTCGGGCCCCACAAATCGCGATGGCAACAGTCCGCTCGGTGTAAAGGCTTCGACCTACAAGCTTCTTGCCGAGGGGCTTGCCGCGAAGGGCATTGCCACCGTGCGCATTGACAAGCGCGGTATGTTCGGCAGCGCTGGAGCTATCGCCGATGCAAACGCGGTTACCATTGATGATTATGCGGCCGACGTTCAGGCCTGGGTGAAAGTGATCCGTGCTAAAACCGGTGCGTCTTGCGTCTGGCTTCTCGGCCATAGTGAGGGCGGCCTCGTTGCACTCGCCTCGACCCGAAGCGCAGGCGATGTCTGCGGATTGATCCTTATCGCGGCCGCGGGCCAGCCGCTCGGTGAAGTGCTGCGCGCGCAGTTGAAGGCGAACCCTGCCAACGCGCCGGTCCTTGGCCAAGCGCTCGCGGCAATCAGCGCGCTCGAAGCGGGACACCGTGTCGATGTGTCCGCCATGCATCCTGCACTCTTGCCGCTATTCAGCCCAAAAATTCAGGACTTTCTTATCAGCATGTTCGCGCTCGATCCGGCGCGGCTCATTGCAGATTGGAAAATGCCCGTGCTTATCATGCAGGGTGAGCGGGACATTCAGGTCAGCGTATCGGACGCTGAACGCCTAAAACAGGCGGCGTCAGCCGCAAAGCTCGTGCTTCTTCCCGATACCAATCATGTTTTAAAGACGGTGACCTCACCAAACCGTGTGGCAAATATGGCGACCTACGCCGATCCCAGCCTTCCCCTCGCGCCTGGTGTTATCGAGGGGATCGCCGGGTTCGTTGCTGCAAAGCCAGATGTTCATTGACGAGGGCTGCGGAAGGTGGATGAGGACGACATGGCAAGGGATGAGACTGACACGGCAAAAAGCACATACGGCCCGTCTCCTTCTTCCAGGCGACACGCACGGAAATGGCCGCTCTGTTGGCTTGTCGCCATACTGACTATTGCAGCGGGATTGCCTAGCGCTTTTGCCGCCGGGCCAATATGCGGGACGGCGCCGAATATTTTCAAAGCCGAAACTATCGTCACCGGGCTTGAGGAAGCCGAGCGCGTTCGCGGACTGAAGGAGGACATGAGGATTCTGGTTGTCAAGGCAACTGGCCGGCCTGATATCGAGGGAAGCCCGGTGGTCGAGGGATTTGCCGATAATCCCAAACGCTACCTCGCTCAGTTCTGCTACGAAGACCGCAATCGCCATCTCAAAATCAACGATGAGCAGGGGACGCGTGAGAGGCCGCATTACTTGCGCATTTCGGTCGACGAAGACCGTTTTGAGCAGGCCCTCGAGAACGCTGGGCTGACGGTGTGGCGAGATCGTCCCTCTGTCAGCGTTCTGCTCACGGTGACGAACGCGCGAGAAACATTTGCCCTGGCCGAGACCTCAGAGACGACCGCGGGCGGCGGCTTGATCACAATCGGGAATAATCAGGTTCGGCTCGCCACGGGGAAATGGGATGGGTTCGAAGTACGCGACACAATCAAGACGTTCGGCGAGCGATACGGTCTATCCTTCCTGCTTCCCAGTGCGAGCATGACGGATGAAAAGTCACTCGCAGGCTGTGTGAACTATCGGGGGACACTCGTGCTTGGTGACGATGGGATATGGAAACTCAATGCGACCACTAAGCATTCAGCTGAGACAGGGGAGTCGGGCTGTTTGGTCTTCTCGGAGGCAAATCAATCGTTCGCTTATCTATTGCGCACAAGTTTAACGCGCCTTCTGACGTGGCTCAGGACGGGTAAGGGCGGGTCCGGCATCTGTCCGATTTGACAGAGCACCGCTCATCATAAAAAGAGCCTCCTCAGCGGCTAAGAACCGCGTCATAACTATCTAGTTAGACGGAAGACCTTTGCGCGTCCCGGCGTCCTCGACAACGAGTTCTCTGATGGCGGCGTTTCTGTCAAGTTTTACATGATGGTGCGTCTCCCTCCCAGAGGATATCGTTCAAAGCAATACGTTGATGTTCTGCCGGTAACATAGTTCTCTTCGCGCTATGGC
>JBAUNL010000419.1:0-2981 GCA_049579205.1 Rhodomicrobium sp.
GAACCAAAGCTGTGCGATGAGCGTCGGCACTACGGCGCTGCCGATCACCGCCGTCACCAGGATTGTGTATTGTTCCTGGTCGATGATGTGATTGGTAAAACCGAATAAGGCGGAGATTGACCCGAAGGTTAGACCCGTCGACATCATCAAGGTCGTGTACATGCCCTCACGTCTATCGAATTTGAAATAGCGGGTGAGCGGCAAGATGCCGACGAATTTGGTTAGCATTTTCACGGCAAGAAAAGCTGCGATTAATGGAGCACCTGCGATCAACGCGTGTGCTTCGATCAGCGAGCCAGCCTTAAGGAAGTAGAAGGGCGTAAGGAAGGCGAAGCAGATCGTTCGCAGCCTCAACTGGAGATCCCTTTGCGCCATGAAAAACGGCGCCAGCACCATGCCGATTAGATAGGCGGGCAAAACAGCCTCGCTCTTACCGAGATTGGCGAGACCGCCAAGAGCAAATAGTACTAGAAAAATGAGCTTGATCTCGGGTTCGCTGGCGCGGCCACCGAGCTGTTTGAATAACCAGGGGTAAACCCACGGAATTACAGCCATTACGGCGATCGTCACGACAACGAATATGGCCAGGTACAAGTTGTAATTGGCGAAGACAAGACCTAACGCAAGCACGGTCCCAATATCATTGATAAAACATGCCGCGAGGATGATCTTGCCAAGCTCAGTGCGGTTGTAACCAGTTTCAACCATCACGGCATAAACGACCGCCACAGAGGTTGTCGATAGGGCGATACCGGCAATCTGCGCCTGCGGCCAGGGCCAGCCAAGCCCGTAACGGGCCAGGAGCAAGCACCCGATATAAGGCGCGAAGAATCCCATCAGGCCAATAGTGGCGCTTGACGCGAAATTCCGTTTTACAACGTGCGGGTCGATGTCGGTGCCAGCGAGAAAAGTTAGGACGATCGCCCCGAAGCTCGCGATGTAATTGATCCAAGGGCTGAGCGGCAGCCCCACGGTGTTACCCGCGACGCCACCAACAACAATCTCGAAAAGGGCGGCTGAGATGGGTATCCAGATGGAGCAGGTGGCGGCTATTAGCGCGAGCAGCATCCACAGTGCAGATTGAAACCAGACATTTTCCATCGCCATCCTCCTTTGCGTTTTGCACCAGCAAGGCACAAAAAAGCCCGCTCTCCGGCGGGTGGCGAATCCCCACCGCACTGGCGTCGCGGTAGGGGTCATTAGCTCTATCTCGAGCGGTTTCGGGGAACCCCATCCCCATTGGATGCTAGAAGGCTAAATAAGCCTCACGCGCGGGTCAACTCTAAATGGGATAAGATCCAAAGCATTGCCTTACCGAAATTGCTTCGCCAGCCAGACACCACGGCAAATATCAATTCGGGACTGATCCAGGCTCTTTGCCTGCAGCACTCGATGCTGACGTGGTTACATCGCCAACATGCAGGCGCTGACGTATGCTTTTCTTTAGCCGCTCGATATATGGCGAACGCTTCCGGCGATATTGAAGGACCTGCGCTCTTTCAAGCGTGACGAGCCCGCTCTCCATCATATCGTCAAGCACAGGCAGAAACGCATTGATCTTTTCTTCCGCATCACAAATCTCGATGACTACGGGACGTTCATCCCCAGCAAATAAATGCTGTTGGTGCAGGTGAGTTGATTGGCCGTAGCCGATCAGCCCCTTCAAAACTGTCGCTCCGGCGAGGTGCATCTCACGTGCCTTCATCACGATCGCTATGTAAAGAGGTTGCTCGACCTCGTAGCGATCATCAGCGCCGGTGAAGATACGCAATAATAAAGCTTCATGCGGGACTTCCATCTTCAAATCCTCCTCATCATAGCCGCCGTATTGCGGCGACCACGCTTGGCCGCCCATCGTGAGGCGTCCGACGCGCACCATTCGGAGTTTTCCCAGCGTTACGAGACCGGAACCGATCAGCTTATCGAGTTGCGGGAGAAAGGCTTGAATTCTATCCTCGACGTCGATGATCTCGACGACCATCGGGAGATTGCCCGGCGCTTCTACGATGAATTCGAAATTCAGGCGGCGGCTGTGGCCGTAGCTCAACGGCCCGCGGAGAGCGGTCGCACCGGCGAGACCTGCCCGTAGAGCGGCTTGGACAATGGCACGATAAAGGGTGTGTCCGGCGGACCGATCGGTCTCACCGATGAACACGCGCATGCGAACAGCATCCCGAAGCGTTTCCATGTCCCTGCCTTAACGGTTTTGGGGACATTATTCAGCCGATAGACAGTCAAGCCTCAGGCTTATGTACAGGAGCAAAGCCTGAAGTAATATCGCGAGTGTATTATGATCGCAAAGTGGCGACAAGGCGCAAAGGATGCAGGACAAGTTCCTGTGCGATGCGGATGTCACTAACAACGATGGCTGCGGCTTTTACGATTTCCGTCGCCGCGCCTTCAGGCCCGATCACGGCGATGCCGATGCCGGCAGCTGCCACCATCTTGCTATCGTTCCTGCCGTTGCCGATGCAGGCGCAGTCGGACGGACCAAGAGCCTCGATGAATGCGAGCTTTGCTGCGCCCTGATTTTCATTGCCATCGAGAATGGTCAATTGGCATGGATATCCGGAGAGAGCAGCGGCAGCGCAGCCGAACGTATCGCCAGTGACCACATGAATAACCAAATCCCGGGCTAACATCCGCGTAATGTCGCCCACACCAGGAAGAAGCACGCCGTCCCGGGCCAGGCGGTTTTTGAAAGCGAAGAAGGGCTGCTTGTGGCCCAAGGTGCCCTATCAGAAAAGTAGATAGGGAGGAGCGAAAGGAGCGTTCCGAGTGGCGGGCGGGTACCGGGGAGCAACAGCAGCTCATCCTCCAAAAGCAGGCACTCTTCGAAATTGCCGCAATGGGCCGCTTTCGGCCGAGGCCGTGTGAAAAGTCCTTTTCGGAATGCTGATTCTGCTTGAGAATCTACCTGCCAAGATGCGGGGGATCGTATGAGCGGCTTCATAAGCGGAGCAGATCGCAGCCAAGGAACG
>JBAUNL010000420.1:0-4518 GCA_049579205.1 Rhodomicrobium sp.
ACCTTGGCGCAGCTTCGATCTAGAGTTCGGGGGTACACCCTAATAGGGGTTTGAGCATATGTCCTTTAAGAACCGCGCAGAAGCAGGAAAGAGGCTAGCGGAGGCACTCGCCAAATATCGCGCTACAGATCCCGTCATTCTCGCCCTGCCGCGCGGCGGAGTTGCGGTGGCGGCCGAAATAGCACAAGCCTTCGGCGCGCCGCTCGATCTCATTCTCGTCCGCAAAATCGGCGTTCCCACCCAACCAGAGCTTGCCATGGGTGCCGTTGTCGGGGAGGACGTTTTCCCATTTCGCCCCTTCTCTCGATGCCTCTCTTCTGCTTTATGCGGCGACTACTCTCGATGTGAACCCGATAGCTGCGCTTCCTCTGTTCACCACTTAAGCTCAACAAGCTTGCTTTTATCCACGTAGCCCAGAAGCTTTCCATGCTGAGCAATCTGAGCAAGATTGTCCTCGGATTTCAGCACCGTCACCTGTTCCCCAACCCCAATTTGGCGGGACGGTGCGGCCCCACGGCTCGCGAAGAGTGCCGTTTCTCGGATCACCACATGCGTCGGCTTGGTGCTGATCTGCGGCGCATCTGCACCAAGCATCGCCAACACTTTCGGATAGCGCGGCAGCACTGGGTAGTTGGGCGTGTGTCCCAATTCGACAATGGGCTTTTGGCAGTTTTCCTTTGGGCCTTTGGCGTCGCAGCTTGTTAGATTCCGGCTCAGCTCGGGAACGCGCGTCTGAACATAATCGGCAAGATCGAAGAGCTGCACCTTCTCGCCTGCGCCAGCCTTGGCGAGGCCTTCGAGCAGCGCATAGGTGAAAAGCCCGTGCTGGTGATAGCCTTCGTTCGCAATTTGTTGCTCGCCCGCCGCCATGAAGATGCTGCGGCCCGTGGCATCGATGAGCCTTTGCAGCGCCGCATTGTCTGAGGTGGCATCGCGAACGCGTAGAATTTTACTGGCCGAGCCCGATTCACAGGTGTCGAAAATCCAGATCGATTTCTGCGCCTTGATGGTCTCCAACCACGCCGAGAGCTGCGTTGGCCCAAAAGCCTTGCTCTTTGATCTGGGCATCGGCATGGAGGGCGGCAGGAAGTAATAATCCGCGCTGGTCGTTAGTGTCTTGCCGTGGCCTGCCATAAAGAACAGGAACACATCCGTGGCCTTGACCTTAGTCGAAAGCTCTTTGAAGGCGGCCTCGACATTCTCCGCCGTCACCTGATCGTCAAACAGCGTCTTGACGATGGGTGGATGGCGGTAGAAGCCAGCGCCTGCCTCTTTCAGGATGCTGGCCAAAGCGCCGGCATCCTTCACAGCAAAATTCAGCCTCTTGCTCTGTTCGTGATAGCGGTCGGCGCCGATGGCGAACACATGAAGATCCGGCACCCCCAAAATTGCCTTCGGATCAGCGCGAACCGTGATCGCGGCAGGCACGGATTCGATCTTGCTGGACTTGTCCGCCGCGGTGATCTCGATCTTGGTGTCAGCGGTAGCGAGATCCAGCGTTCTCGTATAAGTGCCAGCCTTTCCGGCAAAGAAGGAATCGATCACCTGGCCGTTCAGCCTGATGCGGATGGTTCGCATTGGCAAGCTTCCGGTTCCCCGTGAGACGCAGTACCATTCGCGCAATTAGCTCCGAAATATTTGTGCGGCATCCTGGGCAAGCGATTCCCACCTTCCGGGAATACCCGGAGCCGGTCGCCGGGCTACGTGCTCTGACGGGCCTTCTTAAAGGCACTTTTCCCGGCGGCTTTAATATCTTTAGCAGCTTGTTTCTCTGCTGCATCTTCCGCTTCCTTGGCCAAGCGCAGTTGCCGAAGCTTGGCGGCCTTCTCCAATCGAAGCTTAGTTGCGTTGTCAAGCTCCTGTCTTATGCGCTCACGCTTTTGAATTGCTGCGTAGCGCTCCTCAGCCTTCGACCGGGATGCGGACATTTTTCCTGGATTCCCTTTGCTGCGGCTTATCCAGACCCGAGCACGATGGTGGAGAGCCGCTCGGCAATTTGTGCCCGGCTCTAGCCTCCTGGCACGGTTTCCGAAAGACCGGATCAGTTTCTTGTTGTTCTTCCCCGAATAAATTTATAAGCGGCATTCTCGTTTACCCGCCGCTTATAATCTGCAATCCAGGCCTCGGCTGCCTGTTCCGTGGCGAAACTCGTTACCATCGCCGGGAAGCTTCCAGATACCTTAACTTCAACTCCAAAGGTTAAGTCCTTTCGAGGAACAACCCGATAGGTAGCTTCGGAATACAGATGTTCTTTCGCCATGGCTCTAATGTGGTGACCGATTACGCCAATGCAAAATGAGCTATCGCCTCGACCACAGTTTTGGGAACTTTTAAGCAGCGCAGCGGTAATTATAGTCGCCAGCTCACCTTCCGCGCCTATGCCAGCCTTGGACCATCGAGTTTAAGGTGCGCCAGACCCTTCTCTCACTTGGAACAAGTCAGACCTCGGGGAAGAGCTATTTTGCGTCTTTCAAGATCCTTCCGAAGCCTTTGCTGACGCAGCGGAAAAAATTTTGGGAGCCACGACGTTCCTTTCGCGCTGCAAACGCCGCGTCTGTTATGCTTCGCAAGAAGCTCGCTGAAATCATGCCTGCAATTGACGACGGACGCGAAGTTCTGGCCGGGCTTGTGGAACGGGTGACCTACCACAGCGAGGAGAATGGTTTTTGCGTCCTTCGCGTGAAAGCCCGGGGACATCGGGACCTAGTGACATTTGAATTTTCAGCCTTGTTTTGCCTTCCGCTTCGGCGGTTCCGGCTCCGGCAGTTCCGGCATCTCCAGCACGCTCATCATGTTCGTGCGGCCTAGAAGCCAATCGAGGCTTACATCTAAAGCATCTGCGATCTGACACACGCGGTAGAGATCGAGAATCCGCAATCCCGAGCCGCTCGAAGCCGATCACGCGCCGGCCACCAAAGCCAATACTACGGAAAAGCTGTGCTTGGGTGATATTCCGAATCCGGCAGGCTTCACTAAGCCGCTCGCGGAAGACGTTGAAATCAGTAGGCATATCAATGATATGAGATGACGCCTTTTCTTTGCAAACTATATCGAGGCGCTGGTGGCTAAATAACGGATCAATCCGGCTTCCTAGCGGGTTTTCATTTACAGTCCAGTTTGGAGGTGGTCATGAATACCCCAAACAATGCGCTCCCAGGAGGAATGGCGCACCTGAATGATCAGCTTGATGAGGCGCTGAAGGAGACATTCCCGGCCAGCGATCCGGTCGCCATAGGCATCGAACGTCCCTGGCCTGAATATCGGATGACTACTATCCCGAAGACAGATCCGCTCCCGCAAGATTCTCAATATCGCGAAACGAGCGAGACCACCAGAACGCAAAGAGTACCCGGCTCCGAATTGCCCGGCTTCGTTTATCGCTCGGTAGCATGGATCTGTGTCGCGGCCTTGCTTGTAGTCTGGCTGGCCTTCGACAGAAATGCGCACATCGGTTCGCTGCTGTTCATTGTTACGCTCTTGCTGGGAGCCGCTTTGGGGTTGCCGGCGGTCCTGGCGCATATGGGCAAGAGACGCACGCAATCACAGAAGGTTAAGGACTTTCTTTCTTCAGAGGTAGACACAGCCACGGAAAGGCTTACAGGCGCCCAGGCCTGGACGCAGATACTTATTATCCCGCTATCGTTGGTGCTCGCCACAATATTGATCGGGATCGTCTACGTGTTCGTCACCTAAACGCTGCCATAGCGCGCGAAAACCGAAGAACTGCTCTTCTTGGGAGGGGGCAGCTCCCAGGCTGCATGTCTGGCAACGCATGACTAGGCAGCGACAACGTGGGCGCTTTGGGGATTATTCTTATTGTTGGGTGAGTTTCAACGCAAATCATCGGTAGACCGAGCTTGGTCAGTTCCCTGTGCAGCCAGCTGCTCATGGCTCCAGCTTCGAGACACACACACCTTCGATCGCCTCGAAACTGCTGCGATGGCGGTTCGGACCACAGCCGCCTAAAAGACGCAGCGCAACAAGACCGATAAGAACGACCCCCGCAGCCTGGCCCAGTTCATTCGCATCGGGGGCGAACTCATACGCGCAGTCACCGTCCGCAACGTCACCAGCCAAGAAGACCGCGTTCTCCTGACACTGCGTCAGAGTTAGGTTACCCAGAAAGTTGCGCTTGAGAACTCTATCGCAGGCATCCTCAAGGTAAGGGGATTCGATAGGTCAAAGATGGGAGCCTGCACGCGGTTAGCTGTTCCGCGAGCTGCGACGGAGATCGCGCTTCATTTGATGAAAGCGAAGGGCCTTGATGTGAACGACAAGGTTCTAGCCCGCGCCATAGGCTGGCAGCTTATCCATTCCATCCAAATGCAAGAAGTGCGAGGAAAGATCATGCGCAATGGAAAGAAACAACGGCACTGATTTGGAGGTTGCCAAACGGCGGATGAGGCAAGCGAAGGCGCCTTACTATTCAGCAATCACTCTTTGTCGGAAGGCGCTTCTCTGAGCCTCTTCGCGCAATCGCCTGGCCTCCCACAAAGCGGCACCCTCCCGGATATCATT
>JBAUNL010000421.1:0-7221 GCA_049579205.1 Rhodomicrobium sp.
AGACCTATCGACAATTATCTAGGTGAGACCCTCCCTCACTGATGGTTCGCGCCCTCGGGGCGCACGGCCATAACCAGACTCTCTGAGCACAGCAATCTGTGCTCGGTGATACTGATTTCGACAGGAATCAGGTGATTGCCGATGCCCGGTCTCGTACGTACAACCGCTCCAAGCCGACTTGCCATTTCAAAAGGGGCTGGAAGCGCGTATGGTGCTCTATCCGGTGAATGGGAGGCCATCATGCGATTTAGAACAACCGGAATAATGTTGCTCGGTGGGATGGCAGTTGCCGCCTCAGCCGCTGCACAAACAACACCAGCTCCGCTGGCTATTACCCGAACGGTGATCGCCTCAACAAAACTGCCGAGCGTGACGGACCTGCCGCTCTATTTCAAAGCTGTGAGTGTCACTCTGCCGCCGGGCGAGAAGAGCGGCGTCTCGACGGCCAACGGCATCCTCTACCAGATCTCCGGATCGAGCGAGGTCTTTGTCGATGGCGAGTCCAAGATGCTCGGCGCCGGAGAGGGGCTGTTTATCCCCGGTCGGAAGACAACGGTGTTAAAGACTGGCAGCGGAGAGCCATCGACCTTTCTCCACTTCTTGCTTGCCTGTGCTATGGATTTGGACCGGCCCGCGGAGACTGCACCTGCAACTGGGTCGCCAATTCCTGACCTGAAGCCAGGCGGATACGATCTCAATCTGACAAGGGTCACATTCCCGGCCGGGATGCCCTCAAACCCGCCACACCATCGCTCAGGTGCGGCCCTCTATTACATCATATCCGGCACGGGCGCGAACACGGTTGACGGCAAGATCGCGGCCAAGGGACCGGGTTCCCTGATTTACGAACCGTTCGGCTTGGTGCATCAATGGGGGAACCCCGGCAACGAACCGCTGATCTTTCTTGCTTTCAATATCAGTCCGGAAGGTGTGTCGGCCGTGCTTCCGGGTGCACCAGCAAAGAGTCAATAAGCTAAGGAAACCTCACAATTGGAGAGACAGATGCCGAACGGCACCGTGAAGTGGTTCAATCCTATCTAGGCGTGCCTCCTCTACTTCAAGGACTGAGCCGGTATGAAAAATTTGGTGAACCTGACTTCGGCGGTAAAGTCTTCCCTGAAATTGCCCTCCCGCTCGAAATCGTGGGTGATATCGAAGCCCACATGGAAATCAGTAGAGACAGGATAGACTGCCTGGACATGGCCCTTCAGGAAGTCGTCCTTGAGCCATAACGTAGTTCCGGGGAATAGGAGGGCAAGTTCGCCTGTAGCTCCATACATCTTCTGTTCGCCGCCCCAGGATTTTTCGACGCCAACGGCAACGTAACCAGCCTCTGAGAAGCGGTAGCTAAGAAATGCCTCGATATCGTACTGGGTATCTTGTTCGAGTTTGCTGAACTCACCTACGCCGGCGACTGCAAAATTGGCGTCACCATCGCTATGGACTGCAGCATGCGGAATCAAGGTAAACCAGAAGCCTTTCAATTCCGGCACGAACTTTTCAAGCCCCTCAGCATATTCGATCTGAGGTATCCACGTAAATTGATTCGGTGACGCAAGATTTATGGTGTTAAACTTGTTAAAGGTCCCAAGAGGGAGAAAGAAATAGTTGGTGAAACCGAGAAAGCGCTCGGTCTTTGGTTCAACGATCAGGCCATAGGTAAAGAACAGGACGGGATCAATAAGACCGTTTGTTCTTGGCTGTGGACCAAGCCCGTTATTGTTCACGTTGTAGACTGGCATATTTCCAATATTTGCATCCTGAATTGCATCGTATTGGACAGCCGCTTCGAGAACCAAGGGGTGGTCCCAAAGGCTGGCAAAATAGACAATCCGTGTAATCCCGACATATGCCCCAACGTCTGCAGGTAAGTCGCGCGGGTTCCCTAATCTGGTGAGAAAAGTATCGCCCGTGTTGATGAAAGCGTCAGCATGCCGGTAGCTGTTGTAGTCGAGAACGATAAATGTTCCTTCGGGCAACGCGAGAGCGTTTACGTCACCAGCGTAAGTCTCGGTGTCCCAGATAGTTCCGGCAAACACAGGAATCTTCAGGCCTATGGTGGCACCGATAAGGACGATGGTAGCAAGGGCTATTCTCCAACGCCTCGATAAAGCAGCGTGCATATGCGTATTCCTCGTTCGATTGGCAGATACGCGACGCACAAGCTGTAAGACTCCTCCGACGGAACGTTCACGCCGAGGGTAGCGATTCGTTTGCTCGCAACAATTGAAAAGCCACAAGAGTGCTACTTTAAAGAGCATATGGTGATCAAATTACAACTTTCCGAGGCAAAACTTCTCTCAGCGCCGCCGGCCGGGATGGGCGCGCCGAGTGCGCGAGAGCAGCTCCTCGGCAGCCAATGTTTACCAACAATTTCAGATTGCATTCAAGGGGAAGCACTTAGTGCTTAAGTTCAGACATGTTTACCGCAACAAACTCTGGCACGAACCACTGCCCTGAAGGGCTAATCTCACGCCGCACCGAGCTCATGGAAAGTGAGGCGCTTTTCCGGGCGACGTTCGAAAATGCGGCGGTCGGAATCGCCCATGTCGCGCCAGACGGGTCGTTTCTCAGGGTCAACAACCGGCTATGCGAGATCATCGGCTATCCGGCGGGAGAACTCGTCACCAAAACCTTCCAGGAGATCACCCATCCCGAAGACCGCGAAGCTAACCTAGCCCACCTCCAGCGCGCGCTGGATGGAGAAGTCGACTGCTACAGCATGGAAAAGCGCTATTTGCGAAAGGACGGCTCAGTCACCTGGGCAAGACTGACCGTTGGCTGCGTGCGCGATGCGGACCGTACCCTCGAATATTTCGTCTCGGTGGTGGAGGACATTTCAGAGCGGAAACGCGCAGAATTGGCCCTGCGCGAAAGCCGCCAGGATTTGGAGCACGCACAGGCCCTTGCCCGCACGGGCAGCTGGCGGCTCGATGTCGGCCGCGGCGAGATCACCATGTCTGGGGAGTTGCGCCGTCTGTTTGGGGAGATGAAAGGCCCGCCTACTTACAAGAAGTTTCTCGCGGCCACCCATCCTGGCGATCGGGAGCGCATCGGGCGGAACTGGAAAGCAGCTCTCAAAGGCGCCCCTTACGACATCGAGTGCCGCCTGATCGTGGGTGGGAAGACGACCTGGGTCCACGTCAGGGCCGAGCTTCAGTTCGATGGCCGAGGCAGGCTTCTCTCCACATTCGGCACCGTGCAGGACATATCCGATAAGAAAGAGGCCGAGGAGCAGCTCCGCGAGAGCGAGGAGCGGCTGCGCTTGTCGAACGAGGCCGCGGGCATTGGTACTTTCACCACCGATCTCGAAAGCGGCCTCATCCAAAACTCTCCGGAATTGGCTGCCATGCTTGGAGTTTCCAAGGTTACGGTGACGATCGAAGAAGCCTTCGCGCGCGTGCACCGGGACGATGTGGCGCGGGTCCACGCGCAGTATGAAGCGGCTCTTCGCGGCGAGGGTGCCGGCAAGTTTAAGGTAGATTTCCGTTTCGTGCGTCCCGGCGGTGAAATCCGTTGGTTCACCCGGGCCGGCCGCGTGGATTTTCGCGACGGACCTGCGGGCCGCATACCGTTCCGCGTTGTTGGGGCCTGCGTGGATAGCACCGAGCGGATGAAGGCGGAGGAAGCTGTGCGGGCGAGCGAAGAGCGATTCCGCGGCATATTCGAGTATGCGGCCACTGGCATCGCCATACTGGACCTTGAAGGGCGGTTCGAGTCCTGTAATCCAGCCTATTCCGCCATGGTGGGGTACACAGAGGAAGAGCTTCGCGGGCTCAATTTCCGGGAAGTCCTCCATCCGGATGATCGAGAGTTCAATCTGGCCGAAAACCGCCGGCTTCTGGCCCAGGAGATACCCTCATTCGGGATCTCGAACCGTCTAGTCCGGAAAGACGGCACGGTCATATGGCGTTACAAGCACGTCTCGCTTCTCCGCAATGCCGCGGGAACGCCGGCCAGGATCATCTCACTCGTGACCGACATGACCGAGCGCAAGCGCCATGAGGAACACATCACTCTCCTCATGCGCGAGGTCAACCACCGCTCCAAAAACATGCTCGCCGTTGTCCAGTCGATTGCCCGGCAAACCGCTGCGACGAAGCCCGAGGAGTTTGTCGAACGATTTGAAGAGCGGATTCGGGCGTTGGCTGCGAGCCAGGATTTGCTTATCAAAAATGACTGGAGGGGCGTAGGCCTCGATGAGCTCGTTCGATTGCAGCTTGCCCATTTCAACGATCTAATCGGCAAACGGATTGACTTGCGCGGGCCTTCTCTTGTGATTTCTGCGCCTGCGGCTCAGACCATTGGCCTGGTGATGCACGAGCTCGCCACGAATGCGGGGAAGTACGGTGCGCTCTCCACCGGAGATGGCCGCGTGGACATCGAATGGAGCGTCAAGTGCGTCGCCGCGGGGAAGGAGACCTTTCTCATGTGCTGGCGCGAGTGTGGCGGGCCGCCCGTTAGAGCTCCTTCCAAGCAGGGCTTCGGCTCGACCGTCATCTCGCGTATGGCCGTGGAGAGCCTCGATGCCCACGTCGAGCTTGGCTTCCCGGCCACCGGGTTTTCCTGGCAGCTCGAATGCCCGGCCGTGGAAGTCATGGAAGGCAACAGCTCAACCTCGTCCGCCTAGAAGCTGGTTTCCGGCGCGGTAGGGCTGCGCTGGAGGCGGATGATGGAAGACGCCGCATGCACGCGCTGGTTAGAAAGCCGATACATGTCTCTGCCTCCTGCATCGAGTTCCGGAGTGGGTCACAACCAGTCCTCGATCTTTCTAAATCTTTGTTCCGCTTAACCTATCGAAAGCGGACCACATATGCTCAAGTAGAGACTTTCTCGTTTTGACCCTAACCGGTCATTTTGACCAAGCGAGCGCGGTCATTAGCTTTCGGTGAATTCACAGGTTCCAGCCAAGGGACAGGTATTCTGCAATAAGAGCAGAACGAACTGCAATCCGCCCCAACAAGCCGCTGGCAAACTTGCCAAAATTGACGGGGTCGAAGCGGCAAGTCCCGCTCACATGGGATACACCCCTTGAGCTCGATATTCGCCTGTACCAAAGCGAACCTCTGAGTGAACTCAAGGAGCGACACGGTGCGCGAGGCTGTAACTATGCGGTGTGACCATTGCTTAAGCGGGAAGTCACTGCCGAAGGCATTCCAATGCCCGCCTTCACCGTCACGTTGCTTGTTCGGCTAAGCATTGCGGGGGCCCGTAACCCCTGCGCCGCTTACACCCTCTGCAGGCTCGAGAAGCTCAACCCAAGTTGCTTCTTTTGCATCACGCGAGTGTGCACCGGAATAAAACACCGAAACCAACGTTGCGGGCTGTGATGAATCTCACAGTCTATTTGCTGCCGGCGGCGTAACTTCAGGGTACAAGAAAGCGAAAAGGTATCTCAGCCATCGCGTCGGTTGATGTCATTGCGCCATTTGTGCAACAATCGTAGGAAGCCCATCTGAATGCCAACCTCGAAAGGATGGAAGAGCTAAACCGCTTTTTGGCGCGGCCAGGTTATTTCCATATGGCGAAAGCTGGAGTGAGTGAGGAATGTCTTCTTTGCGGGTCGGGACAGGCCCGAAAGCACCAGACGGCGTTCGCATTTACGCGGTCGGGGACATCCATGGGCGCCTCGATCTCCTCGACAGATTAATGGATCTCATCGCAGGCGATAGCGCTGGGCGCGATTGTGCGCGCACTATCGTTGTCTTCCTCGGTGATTACGCCGATGGCCGGAGGCCTCAGCCAGGAAATCTTCAAAGGCCTTATCGAGGCGGCTTACCAGATGGAAGAGGAGCTGCCCGCCCGCCTGGCGGCGCTTTTGCTGCTCCGCACCTCGCTGTTCGAGCCCATCTTCCGATCCGTCAGCAAAGCGATCAGAAAGCGGTCATCAAATCTAAAAAGATACTCACTTCGTAATCGTCTCAAGTGGGTCCCAAGCGGAAGTGCAGGCTTGGTAGCGATCCTCAAGCGACGTCGGCAAATGGATCCCAGCGCGGTCTTCAGCAAAAGATACCAAATAAACTCAGGCTTCATGTTTCCTTATTGGCGTTGCATGCGTGTCCCTGCAGCAACAGCCGCCAACCTATCTAAACCTTGACCTTGCGGATCCGTTCGTCGGCGGTTAGCATTCAATAAATGCGACTATTCGAGCTTCTAATATAGGTTTTATGACGTCTCATTGCATCTATATTTTAAATAGCGGAGCATAATCTGAGTGTAAGAGCCCAATGACGTGTGGTGGGGCGTATTTATGCGAGGTGTCATTTTTGTTTCATCCTTAATCTACTGCTTTTTCTTAGTCGGCTGTTCTAGATTGCCGAGTATTTACGAGGCAACTGGCTCTGCCGACCCACCGGCGGTTTTCATTCGCGACGTCATCGACCGGGTCAAATGCGAAGTATACGATGCAGCTGAATCAGTCGGGGCGTATCGGAACCTCGAATGGGCGTCCGATTGGACCGCCAAGACCGTGCTCACTTTGACAATCGTCAATACTGATGGCCTCACGCCAAACGTCGCTTTGGTCGATCCCCTCAAAAGTGCACTTTATGTTGCGCTGACCCCACAGGCGCAGGCCCAGCTCAAAGCATCTAACGCATTAAATGCGGTCCAGCAAAAATTCACAGCGGGGTTTTCAGCGACGCTTTCTGAATCAGCTACGCGAACCGAAACCATAACCTTCACCCTACCTTTCGGAAGCCTCATAAACTCGAAAAGGGCTTTGGCAAGGCATGTTCAGGATTGCGACAAGACGACCGCCGGTATTAGGGGAGGGCTCGGGTTGCAGGAGTGGATCAGGTCCGCCTTTTCACCACTGCCCAACGGCGAGCTCCTATCGAATGCCAGAAAACAGGCTGTGCCGGACAAGAAGCTAGTTTCCGACTTACAGGCACTCATTTGCTTTGAACTCCACAGGCCTGGCTGCACCTATTCTGACAGGCAAAAGATTAATTTATACTGGCGGGCGACAAGGGCGCTATCCGACCCCTGCGTGGATCGCGCCTTTGAGCTACTCTACAAAGACCTCATAACCGCCGATCTCTATATCGAGGTGACATAGCACAAAGCAGCTCTTACCCAATGCAAGGCTTCAGACGCGCTTTATAGCTCGAACAGCGGGCCTGCCGCTCTCGATAAAACCCGCAGCGACTTCGAAAAGACTTACCTAGATGCAAGCGCTTATTACGATGCGAACATAGCACCCTACCAAACCGTGCTCAA
>JBAUNL010000422.1:0-2224 GCA_049579205.1 Rhodomicrobium sp.
CTCAAATGCGACGCTATCGCCGTCATGATCTTGCCCCCGCAAACGAATCATGACCATTCCATATAACTGCTTCGAATCCCGAGCGGAATCCCATGCGCGCGGCGACTCAATCAGTCGGATTCGGTATGAGGTCACCTCATTCGAGCGCGAATGGCCCGGCTGGCTCCCGAGTGCGTGTCGGACACCATGGAAGCCGATGACGCTCCATGGCCCTGTCTGGAGCGAGATGGCGGGTCTATTCGCCTAAAGGAAGTTGGCAAACAAACCGTTGATCGTTTTCCCGGCAGCGGCGATTGCGAGTCCCTCGAAAGAGCCATTTTTCATCTGTTCTGCCGCGCCCTAAAAAACGCGCGCGCGTGCATGATGGGGTACCAAGCCTGCAAATGGCAAAGCCCCGGGGGTTCAGCCCGTCACAAGCAAATCGACCGCAGGGCCATCTGAAAGTCCCGATTGGTTGGAACGATCGGCGATGTGATCGCAGGCGGGACGGCTATCGTTGCGCAAAACATTCTTAAGAATGACAAAAAGCCAGGTGCGGGCTCTGGTCTCTGGCGGACGGGAGTCGATGTTCGCTATCGCGCGTCAAGCATTCCTGCACAAGATCGTCGCCACGGTCCGCGTCGCCTGCCATGAAGCGGGCAAATCGCCGTAGACTTGGCATCTCCGCTTGCATGGCAGAGATGGTTTGCTGATGCCCGGACATCTCAGGAACAAGTTCCGCTGAGGTTGCGATCGGTGCAAGCGGAATTATTATGAAGGGGTGCGGGCCTTTTAGGTTGGACCTTGGGGAGCCGCAGGATCGCCGCGCCGCTTTCCATCTGAGCGTGGCGGGTTGGGTACTCGATCCGAAAACCGCGCCATTTGATCGGCTCTATGAAGTTTGGACAGCCCCTGATGAATTGAGGAGCGAGAACGGACTATGCCGATCGAGCAATGGTGGAATTTTTTCTATTTGTGCGGTTCAGCGGCTGTTACATTGACGGGGTTGACCTTCGTTGCCATCACCTTGGGGGTGACGATGATAAAGAAAGAGAATATGGATAAGGTGAATGTGTTCTTCTCTCCGATCTGCTTTCATTTTCTCCATGTCTTTTTTCTGTGCTGCATAACGGCCATTCCTGCCGCGAGTCCCCAACTTCTGGCGGGGGCCACGATCCTAAGCGCGGTTTGGCGCTTGATGAGCATGCCGAAAGCCTTCTCGGTCGTGCATACTCTGGCGCAAAAAGATGGCGCCGATATCGATCATTCGGATTGGGTGACGATCGTGCTGATCCCAACTGCTGTCTATTTCGGCCTCATTGCCGCGGGAGTTGGGTTCCTGTCGGGCGAACCCTGGGCGGTTGACGTCTTGGCGCTAAGCTGCCTGGTTCTCCTCCTGGGTTCTGCCAAAGGAGCCTGGGATACAGTGATCTGGGTCGCGGCGAGCGTGCGCTGACGACCGGCTTCACGTGACCTTCCTGCGCCGCAATGGTCTTGGCGCTGCCGCCCGTCTCTCATCGGCAAGTTCGATCCAGACGGGAGCGTGATCGCTGGCCTTGTCCCAGCCCCGGACCTGGCGGTCGACATTGGACGCGGCCAGGCGGCCGGCGACCGAGGGGCTGAGGAGCCCGGATGCAGCGTGCGCAGCGCATCGGTCCAGCCCTGTGCGATGAGCTTGTGAAAAGCACTCCGCACCTTGGGGCGAAACAGCGCGTCATCAACCCAGCGTTCCGGCTTGTACACATCGAGATCGGCCGGCATCACATTGAAGTCGCCGGCAAGAATGACAGGTGCGCCCGAGGCTAGCAGCTCGGACGCGTGAGCGATCAGCCGCTCGGACCACCGCAGCTTGTAGTCGAATTTCGGGCCGGGGGCAGGATTGCCGTTGGGGAGATAAAGACAGCCGGTGAGCAGACCATCGATCGCCGCCTCGATGTAGCGGCTATGGCTGTCATCCGGATCGCCGGGTAGACCGCGCCTTGTTTCGGTGGGCTGAGCGCCGCGCGCGAGAATGGCCACGCCGTTCCAGCTCTTTTGTCCCTGCCAGATCGCGCCATAGCCGGCCATGGCGATAGCAGCTTCCGGAAATTTCCTGCGGCGCCTTGAGTTCCTGCAGGCAAACCACATCGGGCTTCGACTCGTCCAGCCAGCGGAGCAGGTCAGGAAGGCGGCCATTGACGCCGTTGACGTTGAAGGTGGCGATCTTCATGTGGTGACATCGCGCGCGCGACATGAGCGGTCTTTC
>JBAUNL010000423.1:0-26410 GCA_049579205.1 Rhodomicrobium sp.
CCCCTCAGAACCTCGATCACATTGTTCGACAAAAGCTGAGGTAGGTTGATTGCCGAGGCGCTCTCTACCTGACGCCAGAGCTGCTCGTTCTTGATGCGCTCCGAAATCAGCTGCCCTACAGCGACATTTGCTGCGGAGAGGTTGTTCTCGGCGATGGAAGATTTTTCGCTGAGCTCTACCATCTTCTCCCGCTCGGCGAAGGCGAGGAGTTTCTTTTCGGAGTCTTCAAGGCGAATCTTCAGCTGCTTCAGCTGATCATCGAGGAATGTCTTGGCGTATGCATTCGCTTGGAAGCGCTTGTCGAGTGTCGAGGAGACATAAGCGTCGGCGTAGGTGTTGGCGATCTGCTCCGCGCGCGCTGGGCTGGCGTCCAAATAGCTTACGTCGACGAGGCGCGACCCGGGCACGGGTGAGACCGTCACGTTCGACATCACAACCGAGGCCGCGACGTCTTGAAGATCTGTGAGAGAATTGCGCTGCTTCTTCGCGCCAGAGGAAAAGGCGCTCAAGACAAGCGCAACCGGCGACAACTCATGCGGTTTAAAGAACTCCTGATCATCATAGATTTTCAGCTTCGATACCACGCGGTCCGCCATCGCACGGCTTTTCAGCAGTTCGTATTGTGTTCTGAGGAAATCGCTGCCGCCAGTTTCGGTTGGAGCCGTGGTGCCGCCTTCGACGACCTTGCCCGGTTCGCGGTCAATCTGAATGCGCACGGTCGCGGAATAGAGCGGGGTCTTCAAAAGCGTCCGGACGCCTCCGAGTACGACGAACACAAGGCACGCGCTCAGAATGAGCCACTTCCGCTTGATGACCATGTGCAAGTATTGCCGGAATGTGACCGCGAGGCTGTTTTCCTCGCTTTCCAGCGGCGCGAGTTCTACAAGCGGATCCCGCCTCAACGTACTTACAGCGGAGTTCCTCGCTGCAATAAGCGCGTGCCCATGAGGAAGGTACTCGCGAGCGTCATTATCTTGAGCGTTATGCATCTCGGCCACTCACTGTCTAAATTGATGCCCCAATGAAAACGTCCGCAGGCTTACCGTCAGAGCAAGGGCACGATGGTTGCGAGAGGAACGAGCCTTAGAAAGGTGTTCATTCCTTCCTTGAGGTCTGATGTCGAAGCGATGAGAACATCGCCGGCTTCCAAGTGCGGATCCGGCATGCTGCCGTCTCTTATGCGAGCAACGTCGTAGTGCCCGGCGTAGCGCTTTCCGTCCGTTTGCCGGATGAGCAGTATGGTCTCATCGGCGTTTGGATCAAAACCGCCCGCAGTCGCAGTGGCCTGCAGAAGGGTCAGTCCGCCTGGGATGGGATAAACGCCGGGCTTTTTGACGGCGCCCTCAATGGTAATGCGCTGACTGTTATATTCCTTGACGAAGACGCTGACCTGCGGGTTTTGCAGATATTTAGCGCCGAGCGACTTTGTAAGATCTTGCTCAACCTCCCTCGCTGTTCTGCCTCCTGCGCGAACCTCGCCCACAAGCGGATAGCTGATGGTGCCGGCCTCAGACACCTGGACAACCTTGGACAGTTCGGGAACTTTGAAGACCGTGACTTCCAACACGTCGCGAGGGCCTACCTTGTAGGCGGCGTTATTAGGGTCGGAGACAGCGAGCAACGAGAGGGCCGTCTTTTGCCCAGCTGGGGATTGTGCACCTGAAACACTCTCCTCTTTCTGTAAATTTGAAGTGTCTGTCACCTTGGGAGTGGCAGCAGAAGAGGCCGGGGCAAGCTGCTGATTTGTGCTAGAGAAATCATTGACCGAGGATGCGCCGCATGCGGTGAGCAAAACCGCTGCTGCCGCGGGCATAAGAAACTTCTGCAAAGTCATAGCGTTCACCACATCCCTCAATTGTTCTGCTGCCCTTGGGCATCGGCAAATCGTCCGGCAAATGCCTCGAAAAGACAGCCGAGGGCCGGGTCAAAACCAGATGTCGCGCCTCCTCCTCGCCTACATGACGCTCGGCTTCGCGGTAACCTTCCAGCAGGTCGGGGCGGCGCGTTGTCATGTTGTGGGCATCGGTGGCTAGGACATGAACGAGGCCATCCGCCAAAAGACGCTCACTCCAGTAGCGGGCGCGCCTCCCGAACGATCCCCTGAGCGACCCGCAGGTGATCTGCATCCAGACTCCACGCGCCGCCAATTGCTTGAGGACTTCATATTTGCTCTCGATCCATGAGAGCCTTTCCGGATGCGTCAAAATAGGGGCATAGCCGGTGAGGATGAGGTCGAAAAAGAACTCTGCGATACGTGCTGGCGCGACGTGATGAGGCGGCTCGACAAGCACGTAGCGCGAGCCCGCCAGTGTCAAAAGATGCCCGCTTCTCAAACCCTCTGCGAAGTTTGGGACCATGTGATTATCGGAGCCGGCGAGCAGCCTGAGCGCTATGCCGGCTTCGTTGAGCCGGCTTTGCATCAGGGCGATTGCGGCCCTGATGCGGGGGCCAGAATTATGATAAACGCCCGGCAAAATGTGAGGCGTGCAGGCGACGTATTTAACGCCCTGGTTGACGTAAGCGCGAGCCATGGCCAGCGCGGTGTGGACATCCTCGGCGCCATCGTCGATGCTTGGAAGTAAATGGCTGTGAAGATCTATCACCGGTCGCTCGATTGCTGTTCTGAATACAACCTACAGAGAATTTAAAGAGTAAAACACAACTATAAGTTTTATAGATCCCGGCTTAATCGTATACAGAGAAGGTGTAAAGCTATTATTACTGGTTGCCTTTACTATAGCTTGCTACTTGTAGCTGTTCTGCCACAAACGCCGAAGGATGTATCCAAGCCGCACCCCGGCTCATTGCGTGGAAAAGGTCCCGATGCTATGCGGGAAAGTGAAAGTGTCCGCTGGAGGAAGAAATGGTTCGAAAGGTGATCGCGAGCCTTACTATGCTCGCGCTACTTGGCACGCAGGCCGAGGCGGCATTTCTGCAACTCCAGGGAGCGGCAAGCGTCGACAATGGGTCTGGATTCATCCCAGCCGTTGGTAACATGCTAGTCAAGCCGGGCGACCGTATTCGCGTCACTGCCGGCTGCGCGCAAGTTATCTACGATAACGGCTATCTGAATAAAATCTGCAAGGGTCAGCTGGCTGTGGTTTTTTCCGATCCGCCTCAACCGGCGCCTGGTGGCGGCTCCCTAAAGGATACACCAGTTTATGAACCGGCTGGCACTGGTGACGATTGGCTGACCGCGGGTGGAATCGTTCTGGGTGGCATAGGAATTGGGACTGCGATTGCACTCAGCCAAAATAATGAGTCCTTCAGGGAAAGTCCGGCTAGCCCCTAAGCGGAACCGTTTGAGAGTTTTTATAGGCTCCAGCAGATGATGGTATGGTTGTGCGGCGCCGTTCTGAGTTTCGCCGTGATTCTTGGTGGCGGGACGCATGCCGGGTTCATCGGCGATGTCTTCGTCCAGATACTGTCTATACCGCTGCTGATGATGGCACTCTGGCGACTATTGGAGCCGGCACGCAGAGACTTCCAGAAGATCAGAGTAATTTTCATCCCAATTTTGGCGGCGATTGTACTGGTTGGAATCCAGGTTCTTCCTCTGCCTTTTGATGTCTGGGCTGGAGGGGCGTCTTTTTTCCCCAATGACTCCGAGTCACCTCTTATCCTTCCCAGCCGCAATTGGGCGACGCTTTCAATCTCGCCGCAAGCCACTTGGGCGGCGGCTGCCTCTCTGATCGTTCCCGCGGCTATATTCTCCGCTGCCGGCCAACTTGAATTCAAGGACCGGCTCATCCTCACCTGGCTCATGCTCTTTCTCGGGGGTGCGGCACTTGTACTCGGGTTTTTGCAGGTGGCGCAAGGACCGGCCAGCGGGCTTCGATTCTATGAGGTAACAAACCCATCGGAGGCCGTAGGCTTCTTTGCCAACCGCAATCATTTCGCGGCGCATCTTTACGTGGCCTTGGTGCTTGGATCGCTTTGGTTCCTTGGTGAGACGCACAAATTCATGAAAACTCGCGCCTTATATGGCCGGTCCACTTTGCTGGTAACCGCGGCCGGCGTCTTCCTCGTTTCGGTGATGGCTGGCTTGGCAATGGCGCGCTCCCGGGCGGGGGACTTCCTTGCTATTGCGGCTTTGGGCGGCATCATCCTTCTTGTGTTCACGCAACGTGGAAAGGAGGAGGGACACAGCCGCGGACGCCGTTTTTCAGGGGGGCGGATGTCGATCCTCACGATACTATTCGCTGCCGTTTTTGCAGCTCAGTTCGGCCTCGGCAGCATTCTTTCGCGCTTCCAGGGGGACCCTGCAGAGGACCTGCGCGTCCCTCTCGCCAAAACAACAACTGAGGCCGCCTTCAAGGCGTTGCCGTTCGGAACCGGACTTGGATCATTCGTGCCGGTCTATGCCACGGTTGAAAAAGAGAAAGATGCTTTTCCCGGTTACGCCAATCGTGCCCATAACGACTTTGTCGAATTTTTTCTTGAAGCCGGAGTCATTGGCGTGCTCCTGATGCTCGGTTTCGCTGCATGGTTTTTCTACCGCTGTTATAAGTTTTGGCTGAGGGCCGCTTTTAAAAACAGTGATCCACTGCTTCTCCACCAGCGAGCAGCAACTCTCATCATTTTACTGCTGCTTTTGCACTCCGCCGTCGATTATCCACTCAGGACTTGTGCAATGAGTGCCATCTTTGCCTTCTTTTGCGCAATACTGGCATTAGATGCCCGCGCGCCCCAGGAAGCGCCTGCAAAACCGGTGCGTAAGCCCCAAAAAAACAACGCGCCATCGCAGGGCATACCCGTAATTGAAAGATGGGGTCCCGACAAGCAGTGGCCGGAAGGATGGCAAAGAACATCCGGCTGACAGCAGTCCCTTTCTTGATTGCAAATAAAACATTTTACAACCTACAGTAGCACCCTGTTTATTGCGTTTTCCGGGCATTCCGAGGTAAGTAAGTTCCGGGATCTGAAGACGATTTTCGCTGTCGGTGGGGACTGGAGCTCTGATGCGTCCGCGCATGTTGTTGGCGGTCGATGTTGTCCTTATTCTTACTGCAACATTGATAGCTTTGGCCTTACGCGAGAATTTCGATATCTCGGAAGCCCGCTTTCAGGCATTCCTTCCCTACCTCGCGGCGACAGCCTTTACGGCTCTTATCCTGGTTCCGGTCGCGGGCATTCATAAAGCGATCTGGCGTTTCAGCGGCCTTCCCGATTATCTGAGGGCAGCTTGCGTCGTGACCGGGGTGAGCGCAGGAGCGGTCGCACTTTCATTCGCCTATAATCGTCTCGATGGCGTGGCCCGGTCTCTGCCCTTTCTGCAGGGTATCGTCGGCATATTAGTCTTGATCGGGGTGCGCGTTTTCCATCGCGTGGTCCATTCGGTACGCGAGCGGCGCAAGGCTTCCGCTGCCCTCCTCCGCGTACCCGTCCTTGAACGCGAAACCCACGTTCTCATCGTCGGGCTCAACAGGCTCACCGAGATATATATTCAGGCCCTTGCGGAGTTCGATCGCGGGCGCATAGGGATTGCGGGTTTGGTTGGACGCACCGGCCGTCAGGTCGGGCGTAACGCGGCCAACTATCCGGTTCTTGGTGTACCCGAGGAGATCGAAAGCATCCTCGACAGTTTGGAGATCTGCGGAACAAGCGTGGAGCGCATTGTTGTTGCGGTTCCTTTCGATGACTTGGCGCAGGAAGCTCAAGATGCACTTTTGCGCGTTGAGCGCTCGAGAAGCATTACACTTCAATTTTTGACCGAGTTTTTGGCTGCGGGCGGCGCCGATGACGAGCGTAAGAGGAAGGGTAGGAGTGGCCCTCCTACCTCGGCGGCTCATCCAAGCTTCGAAATCGAGGCAGCCGAACTGCAGTCGCTCTCTGAGCGCCAGTTTTGGAAAGTGAAAAGAGGTTTCGACGCCCTGGCTGCGCTTTGCCTGCTGGTAGTCTCAACGCCGGTTTTCGCGCTAGTCGCTATTTTTGTCGCCGCCAGCGTCGGCTTCCCTGTTGTGTTTTGGCAGCGGCGTCCCGGACTCGGTGGGAGGTCCTTCCGCCTTTATAAGTTCCGGACGATGAGGGCAGCTCACGATGCCAATGGGGGCCGCATCCCCGATGCACAGCGCATCTCCCGGCTAGGTACTATTCTGCGGCGGCTCCGGCTCGATGAACTCCCTCAGCTCTTCAACATTTTGCTGGGCGACATGTCTTTCGTGGGCCCGAGGCCGCTTCTCTTGCGGGATCAGCCTCAAGATTGCGCCGCGCGGCTTATGGTGCGGCCGGGCTTGTCGGGCTGGGCCCAGGTTGTCGGAGGGCGTGAGATCTCACCCGAGGACAAAGCCGCTCTCGACGTTTGGTATGTACGCAATGCCAGCCTCTTTCTGGACCTGAAGATCGCTGTCCGAACAATACCAATGGTGCTGATCGGAGAGCGGATTTCACTGCCCTTGATCGAAGAAGCTTGGCGGGATTTGACAGCCTGTGGAGTAGTTAAGGCGCAGTTAATGCACTAGTATAAAATGACTTGTTTGTCTGAGATTATAGTATATAAAAATACAATCTTAAGTTTAGCAGAAACAAGTGTCGTATTGCATTGCGTACGTATTTAGGCAAGATTGCCTAAACAGTAATCAACGAGTTGGAGAATACTTGTAGCTCGGGTGAGTTTCACCCGAAGTGCGGTAGCTTTGTCTAGCCCCTTTATTTAAGTGTTGAGAATATGAAATTTCAACCGCCAGCGTTCCCACGCTTTCAAACGCGGCGGTAACCAGCTTCCCCGGGCCGCTTCTCGGCATTTTTACGAAACGAACCCAATTTCACGGAACACCATGGGCTCGATTAACGGAATTTTTGCATATCACTACGCTGCCAACTCCATAGATCGGGGTGAACTGCTGCGGACGCGCGATCATATGCACCTGCGGGGACCTGACGGCGAGGGTGAGTGGATAGGCGAAGCAGAACGCGTTGGCTTTGGCTATCGCTGTTTGGCAATGGACGGGGAGTCTTCCCCGGGGCTCCATGCCACGGAGAAACTAGCCGTTACGCTCGATGGAAGAATCTATAATAGCCGCGAACTGCGCCGGGATCTGGAGGGCAGGGGCTACAAGTTCGAGCAGGCGTCCGACGCGGAATTGCTACTGCATCTCTACGCCGCAAAAGGCCCGGCGATGCTGAAGGACCTGCGCGGGATGTTCGCCTTGGCAATCTGGGATGCGGACCGGGGGCAGGTCTTTCTTGCTCGCGATCCCTACGGCGTCAAGCCACTTTACTACTCCGATGATGGGTGGACATTTCGCTTCGCGAGCCAAGTGAAGTCGCTGCTGGCAGGGGGGGCGCTCTCGCGGGATTTGGAGCCGGCAGGGCAGGTTGGCTTCTACCTTTTTGGAAGCGTGCCGGAACCATACACCACATACAGAGACATTCGGGCCTTGCCCGCGGGTACGTCCCTATTTGTGAACCGGCTGGGCGCGGGAAAACCTGAACGCTATCATTCCATCGCGCAGGTCTTCCGCGATGCCGAGCTGGATGCTTTCCGCAACAATCGGGTTTACGAAAGCAGGGCATACTCGCTCAAACTTCATGAAGCACTGTTCGATAGTTTGGCTCAGCACGTTTCCAATGGTGGCGCTGCCGGTGTTTTCAACATGCGGGGCGACGGACCGGGTCAACTCACTGAGCTGCTGCGTGATGCGTCTTCGCGCGAAATCCAGGCAGTTTCAGTGACCTTCGAAGATGCACCGGGCGAGAAGACAGCGCCGGTCAGGGAAGCCTCGCTCGAAGGCATTCAACACGTAACCAAAGCCGTCACCGCAAGCGAATTCGCTACAGACCTGCCACGAATTCTGGAAGTGATGGATCAGCCGTCCGTGGATGGAATCACGATGTGGTTTTTGTCGAAGACGGCTAGGGAGCTGGGGATCAAAGCCGTTATTTCGTGGGACGGCGCCCAAGAACTGTTGGGAGGACATCCTTCCTTCCGAGACATCCCCAATTGGGTCCGGCTCCTCTCCATGCCTGCCCGCATCCCCTTCCTTGGCAAGGCGGCGCGGACCCTTGGCCAGCCACTGCCGGCGCTCCTCGGCGTTAGCCCGAAGGCGGCCGGAATGCTTGAATTCGGCGGCAATTATTCGGGTGCTTACTTGCTCCGGCGCGGCCTCTTCATGCCGTGGGAACTGCATAAGATTTTAGGCAGGGACATAGCTGCCGAAGGCTTGAGGCGACTCGCGCCCCTGCGCCTGATCGAGGAAGCTCTCGAACCCGTCCCACTCTCGGGTTTTGCACGAGTCGCAACTCTTGAGTCATCGCTGTATCTCAGGAACCAACTCCTAAGAGACGCGGACTGGGCCAGCATGGCGCATTCGGTCGAGGTACGCTTTCCATTAGCGGACAGCGTCCTGCTAAAGAAAGTCGCGGTCCTTCAAGCATCATCACCCTCTCGAAAGCGGAATCGGGCCAAAAAAGATGCCCTAGTCGCGACGTTGCCCAGCTATCCCGGTGCAGTCTTGACAGGGCCGGGAGCGGGGATTCCAACGCCTATTGGTACTTGGCTGAGTAGCTTGGAATTGCCGTCTTTGAAGCATGGGATGCCGATTATGCCGCCATCTGCGGCACAGCCTTGGACAAGGCACTGGGCATGCCAGCTCCTGGTCTAGGAAGTCAGCCCAAGGCCTCTGCATGTTAGCTGGCCTGAAAAACCATCCAGCCGTGTGGGAGATGCGCCGCTTGCCTCTTTGGCAGAACCTGCGCTACGACGAAGCCGCGCGTCACTCCATGAAACGGGAAACCGATTTCTATAGGCAATTGCTGGAGGGACTTCCGCGCGGAGCAGTCCTCGATGTTGGCGCGAATAGCGGTTCAAAAACCGAAATATTCCGGTCGATGTCGGATTTCGTTGTGGCAATCGAACCGACCCCGCGTTTGGTTCACGCTCTCAAAAATCGCTTTCAGTACTGCCGCAATATCAAGATTCTCGATTGTGCAGTCTCCAGCACGAATGGAACGTCGTTACTTCACGTTTTCGAGGGAGACGATTCCTACAACACGCTGGCGCCGGAATGGGCATCTGCATTGCGGGTGCCGCACACAAACCGCTTCGGGCTGGCACTCACTTCGCCAGAAAAAATCAGGGTCCAAACATGCACTCTCGCTGAGCTCGTGCAAGAGTATGGGCCAATAAAATATGTCAAGATCGATGCCGAAGGGTATGAGTATGAGATTGTTTCGTCGCTTGAAACTCCGGTGCCGCTCATCAGCCTTGAGTTCAATCTGCCGGAATTCGCCGGCGCTCTTAACCGTAGCATCGAGAAGCTTCATAGCTTGTCCGGTCTTTACCGGTTCAACGCCGCAGTCACGGAGCCGCCTATGAAGCTTGAGCTCTCAAATTGGGTTCCGGCAGAAGAAATGCGGGAGCACGTCAATCAAAGCGGCTGGCACTATGCCGAGCTCTTCGCGAGGCTTGCTCCCGCGTGAGAATACTTGCTTTGGTAACGGACGCGTTTGGCAACGGCGGTGGTATAGCGCGCTACAATTGCGATCTATTGACCGCACTCTCTTTGTCGCCACGCGTCTCCGAGGTTGTTGTGCTACCACGCTATACTTCTTATGAGGCTGCTACCCCATCCAAAGTGCAACAGTTGAAGCCAAGTCCTCACCGGATAGTTTGGAGCCTGCGCGGCGCGGCACTAGCCGCCGGGTCCAAGTTTGACGCGGTATTCTGCGGCCACATCTATTCGTTACCTCTGGCTGCAGCAACCGCGAGGCTTACTGGAGCACGGTTATGGCTTCAGGTGCATGGCGTAGAAGCTTGGAATGAGCGCGGCAGTCTTCTTCCACGGAGCCTATCTCAGGTGCGGCTTGTGACCGCGGTGAGTCGCTATACGCGCAGCCGGCTGCTTTCCTGGTCCGGTCTCCACCCGGCACAGGTCCGCGTGCTGCCTAACACACTCGATGCCGGCTATATCCCGCGCGAACGCCGGAAGGACCTTGCAGAACGGTATGGCATCGCCGGAAAGCGCACAATCCTCACGGTTGCCCGCATTTCTGCCGAAGATCGTTACAAGGGGCATGACAGGATTATCGCCGTTCTCCCTCGTGTCGCGGCCCAAATTCCGGATGTGGTCTATTTGATCGCCGGCTCCGGCGACGACCGGCCATGGGTCGAAGAGCTCGCGCGAAAGAGCCCCGCCGGCGACCGCGTGATTTTCGCTGGCCACGTGGCGAATGAGGATTTGCCGGACCTGTTCGCATTGGCTGACGTTTTTGCAATGCCGAGCACAGGCGAAGGTTTCGGCATCGTCTTTCTTGAGGCCGCTGCATGTGGCTTGCCCGTGATAGGGGGTAATGCCGACGGCAGCATGGACGCCTTGGCGGATGGCAAGATCGGCCGCGCGGTTGATCCCAACTCACCGGATGAGCTCGCGCAAGCCCTTATCGATGCACTTGAAGGCCGTCAGGAGACAAACCCCAGAAATGCCGATCGCTTCGAGTTCCGTAACTTCGCAAACCACGCCGATGAGCTCCTCTCACTCCTTGCCTGCTGACGGCGCTGAAGCGATAGAGGGCTTATGGGAGGCCCAAGGCCGGCCATCTGTGCCTTCCACGAACGCACGCGAGCGGCTGCTCATCATTGAGCCCGGCCGTACCGAAAAGAATTATTGGCAGGATCTGTGGCACTACCGCGAATTGTTTCTGATCCTGGCCTGGCGCGATGTCGCCGTGCGTTACAAGCAAACGGCGATCGGTGTCGCATGGGCAGTGGTTCGCCCTTTTTTGACGATGGTGATCTTCACAGTGGTATTCGGAAAGCTGGCAAGGCTTCCAAGTGACGGCGGCGTGCCCTATCCCATTCTCGTGTTTGCCGGAATGCTGCCTTGGTTCCTATTCTCAAGCATTCTCAGCGAAGCCTCGAGCAGCGTTGCCGGCAATGCCAACCTCATCACGAAGGTTTATTTTCCGCGGCTGATCATCCCGGCTTCTGCGGGCGTTGTCGCGCTGGCGGACTTCGCGATCAACCTCTTTATTCTGTTCATGATCATGGCCTGGTACGGCTTCATGCCGGATTGGCGGGCGACGCTCTTGCCGGTGTTCATCCTGCTAGCGGTCCTGGCTAGCCTCGGCCCTGCTTTGTGGATCACGTCTCTGAACGTCAAATACCGTGACTTCCGCTATATTATTCCTTTCCTGGTGCAGTTCGGTCTTTATGTTTCGCCAGTCGGCTTTTCGAGTTCAGTCATCCCTGAACAGTGGCGATTCTGGTACAGCTTGAACCCGGTGGTTGGCGTGATCGACGGCTTTCGCTGGTGCCTTCTTCGTGGGGCGAGCCAGCTCTATATCCCCGGCTTCCTAGCCAGTTTAAGCGTCGTCGCTTTCTTCCTTTGGTTCGGCATCCGCGTCTTCAGGAAGACCGAGCGCACATTCGCAGATCTAGTTTAAGCCGCAGGTACTTGTAGTACCTGTGGCAAGCCTCCCATCGCTAAAGTCACCCCAATCTGCCTCTATGAAACTATTTCCTTCCCAGGCAAAGGTCGCTTCGTGATGAGTGATGTAGCCATCTGCGCGCAAGGCTTGAGCAAGAAGTACCTGATCGGGCATGAGACAGGTCACGAACCCTATACGGCGCTTAGGGATGTAATCGCGCGGGCTGCGAAAGGCTTCTTGCGATCAGCCGCTGACCTTGTGCGGGGGCAACAGCTTGTTTCTGGCAGGGCGGTTGAAGAGTTCTGGGCACTCAAGGATGTCTCCTTCGAGGTCAGACGCGGGGAAGTGATAGGCGTCATCGGACGCAATGGCGCTGGCAAATCCACGCTGCTGAAGATCCTGTCACGAATCACCGAACCGAGCCAGGGGCGCGTCCAGATCAAGGGTCGTGTGGCAAGCTTGCTTGAGGTTGGCACCGGCTTTCACCCTGAGCTGACCGGACGCGAGAACATCTATCTGAATGGGGCTATCCTCGGCATGACCCGCGCCGAGATCTCGCGCAAGTTCGACGAGATTGTCGCCTTCGCAGAAATCGAGAAATTTCTCGATACGCCGGTCAAGCGCTACTCAAGCGGAATGTATGTACGGCTGGCTTTTGCGGTGGCGGCGCATCTCGAGCCGGAAATCCTCATCATCGATGAGGTGCTTGCGGTCGGGGATGCGGAATTCCAGAAAAAATGCCTGGGCAAAATGCGGGATGTGGCGGGGGGCGGGCGTACGGTCCTGCTCGTGAGCCACAATATGGCGGTTATCGCAAAGCTCTGTACTCAGACCTTGCTCATGGCATCCGGCCAGTTGCATGGGCCGATGCCAAGTGGGGAAGCGATCTCCGAATACCATTCGCTGACGCGAACGAATATTGCGAAGGAATGGACTGGGAACTGGGTGAGCGACTATTTCACAATGCACGCGCTCAGTTTCGCGCCACCCGATGAGATCTGCGTTGAGTGTACCTATCACTCCCAAAGAGAAAACCTTGCCGTAGGGCTTCGCATATTGGCAGACGGCAACGAGGAATTGTTCGAAACTACTAGCCTCGATCATCGAGAAACCAAGCGCCCGCAGCCACATCAGCGCGTCACCTTTAGGATCAAGCTCCCGGTGGAAGTATTGCGGCCCGGCATTTACGAGGTCGAAACGACCGTCTTTTGCCATAACCAGTTCTGGATAATCCCACCCGGGGCAGGGCCTCGAATTCAATTCGAGGTCGGTCGCCGCGAGGGTGCCAACCTTTATGACGCACGAACGAATAGCAGGATCGGGCCACTAATCCAGTGGCGCGCAGAATGTCAGGCTCTTCAACACGGCGCTTGCGCTCCGCTTCTTCAGACGTCTTGAAGTTCAAAATATGAAAATCCTGCATCTGGCTTCGGCTGACCGCCAAGGGGGCGCATGTATCGCCGCCTACCGCCTCCACTCTGGTTTGCTGAGATACGGACTTTCGTCGGAGATGCTGGTTGATGTGAAGGTTACTACTGACCGGGCGGTGAAGAAGGCAAGACCCAGCGTCATCCCTCTAACTGACCGCCTTCGCAGAAGGGTCGCCGCCCAGCATCATGCGAGTGAGCTTAAGAGAAATGCTCCGGAGCAATCTCCCCATTTGGAGCTTTTCTCCAGCGACCGCGTAGCGGGCCGCGATTGGCTATCCGAATCTGTCTCACCGGCCGATGTCTATAATCTCCATTGGGTTGCGGGCTTTCTGCACTACCAGCGCTTCTTTTCGAGAATGGAGCCATATACACCGCTGGTGTGGACCCTTCATGACATGAACCCCTTCACGGGAGGGTGTCACTACTCCTTGGGGTGCATGCGGTTTATGGAGAATTGCGGTGCCTGTCCCCTCCTTGGATCTGAAGATGAGCGTGATTTGAGTGCGCGCATCCATCGCCGCAAGTACATGGCGCTTTCTGCGTGCAAAGCTGAGACAACGCTGATAGTGACGCCGAGCAAATGGTTCGAGGGTCAGGCATTGAGTAGTTCTTTGCTCGGCAGGTTCAAGGTTGAACGCATTCCTTACGGATTGGATACCGATGTCTACGCCCCGCGCTCCCTTGCAGTCGCGCGGGAAGTCCTTGGCCTTCCGCAGAACGCGAAAATTGTCCTCTTCGTATCGGATGCCATCTCCAACCATCGAAAAGGCTTTGATCTTCTCCTTTCAGCCTTAGAATTGCTACCCAAGGATATGCCGGTAAGCCTTGCCGCGATCGGTGATAGAGCTTCAGAAAGAATGGCTCAACGTATGATCGATCTCGGCCGCATGGATGATGAACGTTTGATGTCTCTCGCTTATTCGGCCGCAGATGTTTTCGTTATGCCCTCTCGCGCCGAAAATTTTGGGATGGTCGTCTTTGAAGCCATGGCTTGCGGAACGCCGGTCGTGGCTTTCGATGTGGGAGGCATTCCCGATATGGTTCGTCCAGGGGTAACGGGCCTGCTTGCCCCTCCCGAAGACGTTCGCGCTTTGGCAGCTGCCATCGAGACTGTGCTCAAGGATGATGAGCTGCGCGAACGCATGTCTCTCGAATGCAGACAGATCGCCGTTAATGAGTACTCCCTTCATGTTCAAGCCGCTCGGTACGCGGCGGTATACGAAGACCTGATCGAAGCTTCTAATCGCATACGCAGCGCCCGCCGCTCTAATCCACAAAAATTTATCGCCACACATGCGCTGTCCCGCACTTTCTGAACTACCCCCGCCACCCGCGGTAAGGATAGGATGGCCGTGGGCGGAGGAAAGCCCGCAGCTACCGGCTACAATGCCGGAAGGCAGCCCATGGCCGCGCATCTCGATCGTCACGCCGAGCTTCAACCAGGGCCAATACATCGAGGAGACGATACGCTCTGTGCTCCTTCAAGGTTATCCTAACCTTGAATACATCATCATCGATGGCGGTAGCACCGACAACTCGGTTGAGATCATCAAGAAGTACGAAAAGTGGCTGACCTATTGGGTGAGCGAGGCAGATCGCGGACAGAGCCATGCAATAAACAAAGGGTTTGCACGGAGTACTGCGCTACTCGGAAACTGGCTGAATTCCGACGATGTTTTGTTGCGGGGCGCCCTGAAGGCGATAGCAAACTCCTATCGCCAAGGTGGCGGCTGCGGATTTATTGTTGGGCGTTCAGAACATCGAAATCCCACAGGTGAGGCTGTTTGGCATAAAGTTGAAGTTTTGCCACTGCACACCCATGATCTGCTCGATTATTTTCTCGGGGTCTATATTCCCCAGCCGTCATGCTTTTTTGAGCTTGAACTGTACCGTAAGGCCGGCAAATTAGACGAAACTCTACACTATGCCATGGACCTCGATCTCTGGCTGAAGCTCGCGTCTTTCGGTCCCGGCCGTACTGTTGACGCTATCTGTAGTTGGACCAGGGTCCATGAGAATGCCAAGACATTCAGCGGCGGAAACCTTCTGACTGAAGAAGTTGAGGCAATTTTATTGAGAAGAGCTGATAAATTGTTCGCTAGGCGGATCAAGCGCGCAGCTATGCGGAGGCGAATAAGGGACGCCTATGGTGAATTTAGGCTATCGTGTGAGAAGAGAAATTATTGTGAGGGATTCATAGGAGTAGCTCAGTTTCTAATTCAATACCCAGAGGGACTGATCGAGATACTACCTATCGCTAAATCGAAAATGTTGAACGGGTTGACATCGCGAAGAGCCGTTGTGGTAGAAAATGATGCTTAACTCTCCTGTCTAGATTTAGTTTTCGAACTGTGCATCACACGTAGTTCTTACGGGACTCTTGACAGTCTCCATAGTCATACCAGCATTTAACGCGGTGCGAACGCTGCAACGCGCATGGGAAAGCGCAGCCCACGAAAGCGGCATCACTCAGATCATTATCGTTGACGATGGCTCGAACGATGGAACCGCTGCATTAGCACGTTCTTTTTGCTCCGCTATCACTGTTCTTTCCGGCCCCAACCAAGGTCCCGCCGCCGCACGCAACCGGGGTCTAGCCGAAGCAGCGGGGGATTGGACAATTTTTCTCGACGCTGATGACGAACTATTACCGGGTACAATCGAGAAGCGCTTGGAGACAGCCGCCAGGACTGGAGCTGATGTCGTCATCGCGGATTGGGAGGAAGAGCGCGAGGAAGCAGATGGGAAAATCGTCACCACCATCGGCCATTTTGATTGGGCTGCATTTGATGCCGATCCCGAATTAGCTACGGGGATCATCGCTTGGGCTCAAATCGGGTCGACTCTGTATAGGACCAGCTTGATCCAGGAGATTGGAGGGTTCCGCACCAATATTCATGTCGCCGAAGATGCCCGGCTCAACTGGGATTGTGTGAGAGCCGGCGCCATCTTTGCCCATTCAGACCACTTGGGCGTCCGCTATAATTTTGTGCCTGGGAGCCAATCCCGTGCAAGTAAAAGCCGATTTTTCTCAAACGCATTTGTGAATCTGAATGAGATTACGTGCCGATGGCAATCAGAGGGAAAATTGACAGCAGAAAGACGCTCCGCTTTGGCGGAGGCGTTCCATTGCTGCGAGCGAAATTTTTTCGGAGCTTCTCATCCGCTCTACTTCGAGGCTTATGCAGCACGGAAGAGCCTCGGCCTTCCTTCTCCACTGCATAGCCGCTTCACGATGCCGCTGTCCCGCCTTCTCGGTTTGCGGGCAGCGAGTTCGTTATTGGGCGCAATTCAGCAAGCATGAACGGACCGAATCCTCACGTGCTCCAGGCGACTGCTTGGTATCCACCCTATCATTCCGGTGGGACCGAGGTTTACCTGGAAAGCCTTATTGCCGAACTCGACCGCAAAGGCGTTCACAGCACCGTGTTGGCACCGCGCCGTTTAGGGGTCCCGCAAACCTATGGTCATGGTTCGGCATTCGTCGAAACCTACGCCTTTAATGAGCCTCCGCTGCCGGCGGAGATGAGGGAAGGCCGGCCTCATTTGGGTTTTGGAGAATTCAAGGAATGTCTGCGCGCGAACAAAGGGGCGATTTACCACCAGCACGCCTGGACGCGCGGCTGTGGCCCGCATCATCTAAGGGCCGCGCGCGAGATGGGCTTTCCAACCGCGCTTACAATTCATGTGGCGGGCAACATCTGCCTGCGGGGGACGATGCTCAAGTTCGGCAAAGCTCTGTGCAATGGCGTGGCCGATCAGCGCGTTTGCGGCGCTTGTTGGGCGCATGGAAGGGGGATACCTTCCGCCGCCGCGAACTTTGTTTCCAACCTGCCAATCGAGTGGGCGCGAAAGGCAAGGCGAAGCCCATCGCGGGTTGGCACGGCGGTTGGCGCAAGGGCGCTCGGTGAGGAGCAAGAGTTCCGATTGCGTGAAATGATCGGCAATGCCGATCGGATTATATGCGTCAGCCAATGGCTTTATGAGGCGCTTCTGGCAAACGGCGCGCCGCGCAACAAGCTCGTGTTGAGCAGGCAGGGCATAGCTCGTCTTGAACAAGAACCGCACGCCGGTGCGCGTGAAAGACTGAAGGGGCCTGGTCCCCTCCGGTTGCTATATCTCGGCAGATGGGACCGCATAAAAGGCATCGAAATCGCGGTGCGTGCCGTGAAAGCACTTCCCGAGGATATTCCCGTGCGCCTCTCGATTTACGCCTTAACCGCCAGCGCCTGGGAACGGGATCACGAAGCACGTGTGCGCTCCATTGCCGGCAAGGACCCGCGAATAGTTTTTGAGCTGCCCGTGAGCCGTTCAGAAATCACCCGTGTCGCCGCACGGCACCATGTGCTCATTGTCCCGTCGGTGTGCATGGAAACGGGACCGCTTGTTGTGCTGGAGGCGCAGGCGGCTGGGCTATATGTCCTTGGTTCAAGGCTGGGGGGTATCGCCGAACTCGTCACCGGCTCAGACGCTGGAATGCTTGTTGAGCCCGGCGATGCCGGCGCATGGGCAAAGGCCATTAAAGAACTCTGGACGGAATATTCAACTCACGGATTGCCGCGCCCCTCCAAGCCACCAAGAACCATGGAAGCGGCCGCCGCCGATATGATAGAAGTCTATCGTGAACTTGCGCCAGTACATTAGATGCGCATAGCGCTGACAGTCGACCCGGAGATTGAGGTTCCGCCTATCCACTACGGTGGGATCGAACGCATCGCCGATATGCTGGCGCGAAACCTCCAGCAAAGAGGGCACGAGGTTACGCTCTTCGCAAATCCAGACTCGGCCTGTCCCGTGGAGGTAGTCGGCTGGCCAGGCAGAAGCAGTGTTGCCTACACCGATACAATCCGCAATGCCAGTACTCTCGCGTCGCATCTCGGTCGCAAGGGTTTTGACATCGTTCATAGCTTTTCCCGCCTTGCATACCTCGCGCCGTTTCTCCCCCTACGAATCGCGAAACTTATGAGCTACGGCCGGGAAATCAGCCCGCGCACAACGGGGATGGCATTCCACCTCTCAGGTGGAACCCTAGAATTTACGGCCGTTAGCAAGTCGATGCTCGAGCGGAATAAGCTTCCTGGCATTTGGCATCTTGTCCCGAATTGTGTGCCGATTGAGACTTATACCTTCCGCCAGCATGTTTTCTCTGATGCTCCGCTCATCTTCTTAGGCCGGATCGAGGAAATTAAAGGACCACATCTAGCAATCGAAGTTGCACGAGCGAGCGGGCGGCCTCTCATCATTGCCGGGAATGTGCCGCAGGAGCATCGAAGCTGGTTCGAAGCGCACGTCGCTCCCCACCTCCGCAGCGACGACATTCGCTATGCAGGGCCCGTTGATGACCAGCAGAAGAATGAACTGCTGGGGCAAGCTTCGGCTCTCTTAATGCCCATCCTCTGGGAGGAGCCTTTCGGCATGGTCATGGCCGAAGCAATGGCCTGCGGGACACCGGTCATCGGGCTTCGACGCGGCGCGGTTCCAGAGGTTGTTGACGACGGCCTAACCGGCTTCGTGTGCGAAAGTGCGGACGAAATGGCCGCGGCAGTAAGCCGTCTTGGTGAAATCGACAGAGCGGCCTGCCGGACAAGGGTTGAAAAGTTCTATAGCGACGCCTCGGTGACCGAGCGCTACCTGGAAATTTACGGGCAAATGCTGGCCCGCCGCATGCGTGACTCTTCGTTAAAAATGGCGGGATGATGCAGGGTCTTTTCATCAGCTACAAAGATTTCTTGAAGCCTGGCGGCGGGGGAGTGCAGATCTGCACTCGCGAGTATGTCGAAATTGTTGAGGCAACAGGCATCGGCCTCCGGATCGTTCCATTCGAATATGACCGCCGTCCCCTAACCCGGCTCGTGCGCCGGTTTTATGCTTCATCTTATTTCAGGCCAGCTGATGCAGGTCTCGTGGGATATATCGCCGAAATAGTTAGCGAAACCGCGCCGGACCTCATCTTCCTAAACCAGGTCTCGCTGGCACCCCTTGCCATCGAACTCAAAAAGTGCCTGGGAAATGCCGTTAAAATCGTTCTCCTCTCCCATGGCCTTGAGAGCACCGATCTTCTTCATTTAATCCGGCTCCGCAAAAGCCTGCCCATCCGCACCCGCCTGCTACCATCGCCGGCGATGCTGCTAGGCCAGTCGCTACTCCATGAAATGCAGAGCCGGGCGTGGATCGACATGGTCTGCGTGCTTTCTCCCTTCGATGCGGAATTGGAGGAGTGGCTCGGAGCAGCCCGCACTTGTTTTTTGCCGCGCTGCATAGCCCAACGCCCCCTTCATTGGGTGCCTGATTGGGGACGCTTCGGCTGGGTCGGTACACTGGATCATCCTCCTAACTTAGAAGGACTCATTCAAATTCTTGATGTGCAGGCCTTTCAGTCCGATCCAAGAGTAAGAATCCGCGTTGCCGGGGGACCGCGGGACACCGGCGAATGGCTCTCGCTCACCTATCCATTCGTGGACTATCTTGGGCCCCTGAGCGACGAGGCTCTGGCAGGCGAGGCTTCGACATGGACTGCCTTTCTCAATCCGATTTTCTGCCGGGCCAGGGGTTGCAGCACAAAGCTCGCCACGGCGTTAAGCTGGCGCATTCCCATCGTGACCACGCCGATCGGCCGCCGTGGCTACACTTGGCGGGAAGGCAGCCTATGCGAGGCGTCGTCTCCAGAAAATTTCGTGAGCGAGTGCCTTGGTCTGTTGGGCCCAGGCCAAGCCGAGGCTGCGCGTAAGCAATCCATTAAGGCTGCGGAAACAGCGCCTACGACCGATGAAATTGCGTCCATCCTACGGCAGGAGCTTGAGGCATTGCTGCCAAAGGCGGACGGCCGTCAGGGTGAAGCCCATTCCGGGCACGTAACGCCCAGCGCTGTGCGTGCCGCTTTGCTTCAGGGATGGCGATAGTTGTTGGAGTTCCCCAGGTGACCGCAATTCTCAATAGTTTTCGCTGGCTGGGTGAGCACGTCCCTGGCGCGCGTGCCCTGCATGCAGGCTGCCGCGAACCTTACTATCGGTGCCTTGAGATGTTATTTCCCCATGGCGTACAGACCAGTCTCGCCCATGGATGTCAGGTGCGCCTCCACCCGCGGTTTCTTGGCATGATGCCCTATCGCTATGAGCCGGAAGTCAGCGGTATCCTCGACAGCTATCTGCACCCAGGTATGACGGTGTTGGATATTGGCGCGCATGTGGGTTTGCATACGCTGCGTTTCGGCCAACGCGTTGGCGCTGATGGATGTGTTCTCGCAGTGGAACCATCACCAGCCAATGCGGCACAGCTCCGGAAGCATCTCGAATGGAACGGTTTAGGCAACACAACCGTGATTGAGTCTGCAATTGGCGAGAGCAGGGGGCAGACTGAGTTCGTTTTTCGCCCCGATGCGATGGATCCCGGTGGCTTTGCGAATACCCTCGCCTACGATGTAGGAGGGAGCAGGACCCAGGTTCGGGTTACCACCATTGACGATCTTTGCCGGGAACTCGTTCCAGATGTCATCAAGATCGATGTGGAAGGGGCTGAGCTTCTTGCGATTCGAGGAGGAGAGAAGACCTTAAGGGCCCACGCGCCTGTCCTGCTTGTGGCGGTCCACCCGAGGCTGATGCCGGCGCTTGGAACTTCACCAGAGGAACTTGTCCGGCACATGGACCGTCTTGGCTATGAGGGGAGGCATCTCGATGGCCGCCCTGTTGACGTGCCGGACTTTGAAGAGATCGTTTTCGAAAAGCGACGCGTTGCCCGAAATTTGACGAAGCTTACTGCGGCGACCGCTCAATGACTGTACCGAAACCAAAAGTCGCGATCGTGGCCGGGCATTTCCCGCCGAGCAACCTTGCGGGCGTGCACAGAGCGCGCTTGCTTTGCCAGCATCTCCACGAATTTGGGTGGCATCCCGTCGTGGTAACGACGCATTGGCGTCACTATGAAGAGGCACTGGACTGGGATTTGGCATCACTGGTGGATGGCTCTCTCGAAGTCATCTACACAGGCGCTGCTCCGACGAGACCGGTGCGCGCGGTTGGCGACATCGGACTCCGCGCGATGCCTTGGCACCTTGCCGCGTTGCAGAAGCTTCGCAAGGCGGGAAGGCTTGATTTCCTGCTGATTACGATTCCGTCCTACTACTCGGCTTTGCTCGGTGAGCTTCTCTATCGAAGAAGCCCATTGCCTTTTGGCATAGACTACATCGACCCGTGGGTGAACAGCTGGCCCGCAACTGAAATCAAATATTCAAAGGCTTGGGCTTCGCTCAAGGCCGCGAAATTTCTTGAGCCTCGGGCGGTCAAAAATGCGTCCCTGATCACAGGTGTCGCGGACGGTTATTTCGAAGGCGTCCTCCAACGCAACCCGCACTTGCATGACAATTGCGTCACGGCCAGCATGCCCTATGGCTCTTCAAGCTGGGACTTTGACGCGCCCGCCGTATTGGCGAAGGAACCGAGCCAATTCGATGCTTCAGACGGAAGGCTGCACATCGTCTATGCAGGGGCGCTGCTGCCCAAGGCATTCGGCATCTTGGAGCGCTTTCTCGAGGGGCTACTAATTTTCCGGCGAGATAATGAATCCCTGGCTGATCGCGTTCGCGTCCATTTCATTGGAACCGGAAAATCTCCCAATGACGAAGCCGGTCATAATGTGCAGCCCATTGCGGAGCGGATCGGCATCGCCAGTCTCGTTACCGAACATCCGCACAGGATGGCGTACCTTGAGGTTTTGGCCCACCTCAATCGCTCTTATGGCGTGCTGATCATTGGATCCACCGAGCCGCATTATACGCCCTCGAAAGTGTTTCAGGCGGTACAGTCGAAGCGGCCGGTGCTCGCGATCCTGCATGAAGGGAGCACTGCGGTCGAGGTGCTCAGAAGAAGCGGCGCGGGCATGGCAATCACGCTTACGGAACAGGCTCTTCCTAGCCCGCAGTGTATCGCCGAGGCGTTCAAGGAGTTCTTAAACCTTCCCTACAACCCTGGCACTGTGAGCTGGGAAGCATTCGAAGCCTATTCCGCAAGGGAAAGTGCGCGGAAGATGGCTCTCGCGATGAATGAGGCAACCGCCCTATTCCAGCGCCGCTGTCTTTCGGGGAAGCTCCTTAATTCACCTGCGAAGGCCGCGTGAACAAGCCTAGAATTTCCGTCGTCCTTCCGGTGTTCAATGGCGACGATTTTATCGGCGAGGCCCTGGCTTCCCTTCTCGCGCAGGGAGAAGGTGTGGAGATTGTGGTATCTGACGACTGCTCCACCGATAGGACCGTCGAGATTGTCCGGCCTTTCACAAGGACGGGGCAGGTTAAGTTGCTCCTTAACGAAAGGAACGGAGGCCAGTTCGTCAACTTCAACCGCGCCTTGCGCGCGGCAACCGGCGAGGTGATCCAATTCTTCTCGCATGACGACCTGGCTGGGGCCGGCTTTCTGGATGATCAACTCGCTGCGCTCAACCGTGCACCTGGCGTCGGACTCGTTTACGCAAGTTGCAATGTCATCGATCCTAACGGAGCCTTGTTGATTGTGTTGGATGATGACGGCACACCGGAAATCATCGACTTGCCCGCTTACTTGTCAATTTCGTCCAAGCATGGCTCGTTGCCGCCTTCGGTGTCTTGCGTCATGATCGCAAGGCAGGTCCTCGACAAAGCGGGACCATTTGATGAGCGATTTGAGGTTGCCGGTGACTTGGAGTTCTATAACCGTGTCGCGGAAAACTACCTCCTCGCACGCAATAGACATCTGCGCCTCGACGTTCGCGTTCACAGAGGAAGTGTAACGGCGCGAAGCAACACACCGCTGAAGTTCATCAAAGAAGAATTGCTTCTGCTGCCCTTCTACGAACGCCATCTGGGGCCTGAAGGATATGCGGAGATGCTGAAATGGCGCGCCCGCCATAGGGGAAAGGATCACGCCCGCCATCTTCTCCATTTGGCTTTGCGCCTCAAGCTTAAGAGCTGTTGGAGCGGATGCAGTGATCTTTCAAAGGTGCACAGCATTCCCGAATGCATGTTCTATGCAATGAAAGATCATTTTTCGCAGATGTTCGCTCTCCGCCACGCTTAGTAGCTTTTCTCTCGAAGCAGCACACCGCCAAATCAGCTTGCGCCTAGCGATCCTCGCATCCCATCCGATCCAATATCACGCGCCGTTATTCCGCGAGCTTGCGCGAAGATTGGACGTGCACGTCTATTTTGCCCACCGTGCCACGCCTGACGAACAGGCCCGCGCCGGATTCGGTGCCTCCTTCGATTGGGACATCGACCTCACCTCCGGCTATAGTCATGAATTTTTGGAGAATGTCTCGAAAGCACCCGGCGCAGATCATTTCATGGGCTGCGATACTCCGGCAATCGGCGAGCGTTTGAGGCTGGGCCGTTTTGACGCTCTGCTTGTATCGGGCTGGCAGCTCAAATCTAACTTGCAAGGTCTATTTGCTGCAAAGAAGCAGGGCATCCCCGTGATGGTGAGAGGGGATAGCCATCTCGATACCCCTAGGGGCCTTATTAAGAAGGCGGCCAAAGCATTTGCTTATCCCCGATTTCTCAAGCTTTTCGATGCTGCACTTTACGTCGGTAACCGATCCCGCGCCTATTATGAGCACTACAGGTACCCCTCGAGGCGCCTGTTCTTTTCTCCCCATTCGGTGGATACAAAATGGTTTGCGGAGCGCGCCACAGGAGAAGAGCGCCATGCGCTCCGGTCCCGCCTCGGTATCGCGCCAGAGAAGCGCCTGTTTCTTTTCGCTGGTAAATTTGTCTCATTCAAGCGGCCGCAAGATTTGATTGCTGCCGCGGCTGTGTGCAGGGCAAACGGACTAAAGATCGAACTGATGATGGCGGGAGATGGTGCCCTGCGGGAAAGCCTGGCTGTATCGGCCTCCGCTCAGGGTGTGCCTATTCATTTCCTCGGCTTTTGCAATCAGACGAAAATGCCTGGTGCGTACGCGGCGTCTGACTGCCTCGTGCTTCCCTCAGAGCGGGAAACGTGGGGGCTCGTCGCAAACGAGGCCGTCGCCTGCGGGCTGCCCATCATTGTGTCTGATGAATGTGGTTGTGCCCCGGACCTTGCAACGGATGGGCATGTGGGCCGCACCTTCCCGGCCGGGAACATCCCTGCACTTGCTAAGGCGATTTGCGGCGTGGCCTCCGCGCCTCCGGTTCGCGACCAAATCCAAAGGCTTGCGTCCGCATATAGCCTCGACGCTACTGCGGAGGGGGTTCTGACCGCTTTCGATACAGTGGGTCGCGGTTAACCGGCCAGCGATGCAAGCTCCCTCCTACCAAATGACCGCCAGGAGTCTCGCAGTTCCGCGTCCTGGACTGCCGCCCGGGTTGCTGCCGGCAGCGTTCATCCTGTTTCTTGTGGCGGGCATCGGCCCGCAAACGGACCTCGCCCTCTTCTCCGTCGGTGTCCTCATTGCGGGATGCGCATTGCTGTGGCGGCCACGTGAGTCACCCATCCTATTGTTCATGTTTTTTTATTCCTGGGTGCAAGCTTCGACGGCCATCTTTCACGCCAACTGGCTCAATACCGATGCCGGCAACCTTACCGAAACTCCCGGCGACGTTCACTCCGCTATTCTCCTGTCACTTGCCGGCCTGACCTGCTACGCCATCGGAATGCGATTAGGTGCTGGCCGGTGGCGCTGGCAAGATTCGCATGGGCTCCTCAAACAGGCGCGCGCTCAACCCTTTGGCAGGTGGCTTCGGCTCTATTTCGTAGCCTGGGTGGTCAGTGTCAGCGCCCTGACCACCGCCTGGTCAATTCCGGGACTAACGGAGCTGATGTTTGCCCTCGCGGCAATGAAATGGGCTTTCTTCTTCCTGGTAGCCTACGCAGCCTTCGCAGGTGCCCCGGGCGGGAAGCGTTGGCTCATCCTGGTTTTTCTGCTCGAACTTGGCTCGGGCATTGGAACGTACTTCGCCGATTTCAAAGCTGTATTCTTTGTTACCGCCTTTGCCGCATTTGCTTCAGGAGTCCGGTTTTCGCCGAGAGCGTTGATAGGACTGAGCCTGATGGCTGCTGTTTTGCTTTCCCTGGCACTCGTTTGGACGGCCATCAAGGGCGAATACCGCAACTATGTTTCTGGCGGACAAGCCGCTCAAATCATCACGGTCGACTATGCAGACCGGTCGAACAAACTCGCCGAGCTTATCGAGAGGCTGGATGCCACTCAACTTAGCTCGGCTACCAATGCCCTCTTGTTACGCATAGCCTATGTCGAGTTCTTTGGAGCCGCCATTTCGTATGTTCCTGCCGAGGTGCCCTACCAGCAAGGCAGCCTCTTATGGGATTCCATTTCAAGGCCCTTCATGCCCCGCCTGTTCTTCCCGGACAAGGCGGTAATCGACGACTCGCAGCGCACGAACTTTTACACGGGGCTGGAACTGGCGGGTTCGGACAAAGGTGTTTCCTTCAGCCTCGGCTGGATTGCCGAGATGTATATCGATTTCGGCCGCTTCGGCCTGTTTCCGGCATGCTTTGCTGTGGGACTGCTCTTCGGCGGAATCTATCGAATGTTTCTCCAATGGCGTGCCACACGCGGCCTTCTTGGCGGCGCACTCGCCACTGCCGTGCTGATCGGCGCGAGCGCCTTGGAAAGCAGCTTCACCAAGACTTTTGGTTCGGTCGCCGCAGCGCTGGTCGTGGGCTGGGTATTGGCGGCTGTCATTCTGCCCCGATGGACGCCATGGCTTTCAGGAAAGAGGATGGCTCGCGTATGAAGATATTTATGACTGCAACGAGCCTGGCGCTCTCTTACGGTGGGCCTGCAATATGTGTGCCCCGGTTGGCGAGGGCACTGGCGGAGGCAGGGGCCGATGTTTCAGTCTGGTCCGCGAATGGGAAGCACAGCAAAACCTTCGGTTCCGAAGGGGTCCGCATTAGCACCGGCGAAAATTTCCAACAATCAATCGCAAAATTTGGCCGCCCCGACATCATCCACGACAATGGGCTCTGGCTGCTGCATAATCATGAGATAGCCCACTATGCGCGCGAGCGTGCAATACCGCGTATCGTAAGTCTTCACGGCATGCTTGAACCCTGGGCAAGGAAATTCAAGCGATTCAAGAAGGGCTTGGCTTGGCATCTTTATCAGAGGCGGGATCTGCAAATAGCTGGCGCCCTACACGCAGCGTGTAAGGAGGAGGCTGAGAACTTAAGCCGCATCGGCATCACCGCTCCCATTGTCACCATTCCGTTTGGCGCCGATGCCCTCCCAAGGATGAAAGTTGAGGAGGCATGGCGCTGGAAGGAGGCGCGCGCTTTTTCCGGGCGCCGGAAGGCGTTATTTCTTGGCAGGCTGCACCCTGTGAAAGGGTTGCCCAATCTGATAGAGGCGTGGGCGAACCTGAGGCCGCAAAATTGGCAGCTTGTTCTCGCTGGTCCTGACGAGGACAACTATCGCACTCACCTGGCGAACATGGTGGCGGCAAGGCAATTGCAAAAAAGCATCGTCTTTTGGGGGCCAGTAAGTGGCGACACCAAAACCAATCTCATTCTTGGTGCCGATCTTTTTGTCCTTCCCAGCTTGCAGGAGAATTTCGGCATGGCGGCGGCAGAAGCGCTGGCCGGAGGCGTGCCGGCGATAACGACAACAGAAGCACCCTGGTCCAGGCTGCCCGAGGCAAATGCTGG
>JBAUNL010000424.1:0-11679 GCA_049579205.1 Rhodomicrobium sp.
CGCCAAAGACCATGGTCGAATGGACAAAACCTAGAGCCACGTTGACGATCACGCCGGCCGTGAAAGCGAGAAATGGCCTGATGCCAGCAGTGGCAAGCTCCCGGAACCGGGTCGTCAAACCGATGCTCAAGAAGCAGAAAATAAAGGCCCAAGTGCGCAGATCCTTCAGGGGAGCGACCAAAGCGGGGACCGCAATTTTGTTATAATCGGCAAGGCTGAAGCCTCTGGTAGCATAGGTGACGATCAGTGACGCCAGGATGAAGCCGATTACGAATTTTGGAAAGCGCCGCCAGATCTCACCGGCATTGGCTTTGCGCCCCGTGCTCGCCGCTTCCCATCGTGTCGTAGCGATTATAGCCAGGATAAAGGCCCAGATGCCGATCCACACGTCGCGGCCCACAACCTTCATCAAGGTGAACGACCAGATAGCCTGATCGCTGGTGCCTGTGATGCCCTCGACCTTCCCGGCGAGATTGCCGTAAGCCTGCGCCGCGGCAAAGCCTGCAGCGTCGGCAAATTCCGATGTGCCGATCCAGGCTCCGGCGACGCCCGCGTTCAAATGCAGGGCCCGCGCAGCTAGGGGCAGAACGAAGATCATAACGATGGCCCAGAGGATCACCGTCGAGATCGCGATAGAGGAATCCTGCCTCTTGGCGCCGACGGCGCTTGAGACAGCGATCGCGGCCGACACTCCGCAAACGGCGCCGCCCGCGCCAAGGGTTGCCGCCAAAGGTCTATCCAATCCTAGCAACCGCGCCGCAAAGAATATAACCAGAAAAGTGACGACGGCGACGATGGAGGCTTGCAAGATAGCAACCGGACCCGCCCAGGCGATCAAGGAGAACGGCAAGGTGGCACCCAAAAGGACGACGCCGGTTTTCACGTAAAACTCAACGCGGAAGCCGGCATCGGCCCATCGCGGCAGGCCAATGACATTGGAAATCAACAGTCCCAAAGCGAGTGCCACGAGCGGCGGCTCCAGATTATACTTTGCCGCCTGATCCCATTGTCCCGCCGCGAAGATCGCAAGCGAGAGAACGTAAAGGATTGTGAATGCCGGAATGAAGTTCCGCGCCTTGTGGCCGAGCGAAGTCAGCGCGATAGAAAAGGCCGCGAGCCAGAACGCGAACTGCGCTACATAGCGCAACGCATTGGCTGAAAGATCGGTGGTAAGCTGTGAGAAGTTCGACCATTTGGCCGGGGTCACGGTAAGCCATTTCAAGCTCGCGCCCTGGGCGAACAGTATGTAGGCCACTAGAACCAGGCCCAGGCCCAGCCATATGGCCCACCAATCTTCCTTCAGCCAAAGTTCGTTCCAGCCTAAGGAACGTTTCTCCCTAACCTGTTGCGATGATGCGTAATGCGCGTCTGCCATGGCTCAATTCCTTCAAACATCCCGTGCTTCGGGAGCTGAATTCGAAGATGAAAATCGTTTAATCCGGCAAAATGAACAAGACAAAAGCCAATCAGGTTAGAAAATAAGTCTAAAACAACGCAGGCTATGGCTGCTGTTAGATATTATTTTTCTAGCGTGTTCCCCGCCGGTAAAAACATACTTTGTCCGCCGCACGCGAAAGAAATTGAACAGGGGGCAAGGCTTGAAGCGAGCCCACCGCCCAGCGCGTAGGCACCGTTTGCACAAATCGGCAGCCAATTAATTGTGTATTTAAGGAGGTTGACACCTTACCCGCGGCGGGCGACTTAAAGTATGCTGATCGACGCAAGCGGGAGAGACCGGCATTGCCGGCGCCGAAGGAGCAACCGCCCCGGAAACTCTCAGGCAAAAAGGACCGCACGCAGACAGCACTCTGGAAAGCAGCCGCCTTTCGAGCGGCTCACCGAAGGGGTAGGCCTGCCAAGGCGGGCGAAATCTCTCAGGTCCCGTGACAGAGGGGGCATGGTTCCGCAGATGCGGATCGCCCTTTGTCATGGACGCCGATGAGCGAGCTTGAAGCACCCAGGAAGACCTCAGCAGGCACGGCAGCGGGCGCGTTGCGCCTTACACCACTGAATGCGCTTCACCGCGATCTTGGCGGTAAGCTCGTGCCTTTCGCCGGCTACGAAATGCCTCTTCAATATGCCGCAGGCATCGTCAAAGAACACAATCACGTTCGAACTGCGGCTGGCTTATTCGATGTTTCGCACATGGGGCAGGCCCGGCTCGATGGGCCTGGCTTTGACACGGTAGCAGCGGCGCTCGAAAAGCTGGTGCCAGGAAACATAGCGGGGCTGAAACCAGGCGCACTGCGTTACTCGCAGCTTTTGAACGAGGCTGGCGGCATTATCGACGATCTTATGATCGGGCGGGACGGCGATGGCTCAGGCGTGTCGCTCGTGCTCAACGCGTCTCGCAAGGACATCGACTTCGCGCACATTTCTGCACTGCTTCCTGCGGGGGTGAGGCTTACCCGGCGGGATGATAAGGCCCTGCTCGCTCTTCAGGGGCCAAAATCGGGGCAGGTAATTTCCGGCCTGATTCCCGAAGCCGAAAAGCTTGGCTTCATGGCAAGCGGCATGTTTTTCGCAGGCTCCGCTCCCGTGCTTGTCTCGCGATCCGGCTACACAGGAGAAGACGGCTTCGAGATCTCCATCGGAGCCGAAAGCGCCGAAGCGCTGGCGAAGCAGATCTTGGCGGAGCCCCATGTCCTGCCTATCGGGCTAGGGGCCCGCGATACGCTGCGCCTGGAGGCTGGGCTTTGCCTTTACGGGCAGGATATGGACGAGACGCACTCACCGGTTGAAGCAGCCCTTACTTTTTCGATTGGCAAGCGCCGAAGGCTTCAAGGCGGTTTCCCCGGAGCCGCGCGCGTCGTTCGGGAGATTGCGGAGGGCCCGGCGCGCATTCGGGTTGGGCTCAAGCTAGAAGGCCGGGCGGCAGCACGCACCGGCATGGCTGTAAAGAATATGGCCGGCGACGCCATCGGCATGGTTACGAGTGGGGCTTACACGCCAACGGCTGCGGCCTCAATTGCCATGGCATATGTGCCGCCCGCGTTGAGTGAGCCTGGAACGCAGCTCAGTGTCGAAATCCGAGGTACGGCCGTGCCCGCGCGCGTGGTCCCGATGCCCTTCGTTCCCCATCGCTATTTCCGGAAGGTGGAGTAAGACCTCATGGCCCAAGTCAAATACACCAAGGATCACGAATACATCATCGTGCAGGATGGCGCCGGCACGGTTGGAATTACGAACTACGCGCAGGATAAGCTCGGCGATGTCACGTTCGTGGAGGTTCCTGCGAACGGCAAGACAGTGAAAAAGGGCGATGCAGTCGGCGTTGTCGAGTCTGTAAAGGCGGCGAGCGACGTTTACAGCCCGGTCAGCGGCACAATTATCGAAGTAAATACCGCCCTTCCCGATAAACCCGAGCTCATAAACCAGGATGCGGAGGGCAGCGCGTGGCTGTTCAAGATCACCCTCTCGGATGCCTCCGAACTGGATGGCCTGATGGATCGCGATGCCTATCTCACCTATGCCGGGGAGCAAGGCTGATGCGTTACCTTCCTCATACGAACGGCGACAGACGCGCGATGCTGGCTGAAATCGGCGTGCCAGACATGGATGCGCTTTTCGCGGATGTTCCGGCTGGCAAGCTTTTGCAGGATCTCCCAGCTCTTCCCGGGCATCAAAGCGAGATGGCGGTGGAGCGGGCGCTTTCAGCACTGGCTTCCAAGAATGTCCCGGCGTCTAGCGTGCCATTTTTCGCCGGATGCGGCGCTTACAAACATCATGTTCCGGCTACGGTAGACCATGTCATCCAGCGATCGGAATTCATGACCGCCTATACGCCCTACCAGCCGGAAATCGCGCAGGGCACGTTGCAATATCTTTTCGAGTTTCAGAGCCAGGTCGCGGCGCTGACCGGGATGGAGGTGGCGAACGCCTCCATGTATGACGGCTCGACAGCGGCAGCAGAAGCGGTGCTGATGGCACACCGCCTGACAAAGCGAAAAAAGGCCGTGCTCGCGGGCGGGCTGCACCCGCATTACCGGGCGGTCATCGAAACGATTTCCCGCTATTCGGGCCATGAGGTCGCCGCGCTTCCGGCGGACCCTGGGAACACATTCGAAGCGGAATGCGATGGCGATACTTCCTGCGTTGTCGTGCAAATGCCCGACGTCTTCGGGCGCATTCACGACCTGGGGGAGCTCGCCGCGAAGGTACACGAGGCCGGCGCCTTGCTGGTTGTCGCTGTCACCGAAGCCGTCTCATTCGGCGCGCTGAAATCGCCGGGTGCCATGGGCGCTGACATCGTGGTTGCCGAAGGTCAGTCGATTGGAAACGGCCTGAATTTTGGCGGCCCTTACGTGGGGCTCTTTGCTACACGCCACAAATTCGTTCGCCAAATGCCCGGCCGGCTCTGCGGACAAACCGTAGACCGTCACGGCCGTCGCGGCTTCGTCCTCACGCTTTCGACGCGCGAGCAGCATATCCGCCGCGAGAAGGCCACCAGCAATATCTGCACGAACTCAGGGCTTTGCGCGCTCGCGTTCACAGCGCACATGACGCTTCTCGGGGAAGCAGGTTTGCGGAAGCTTGCCGCGCTCAACCATGCCGCGGCCGTGGCGCTTGCCGATGCGCTGGCCGAGATTCCGGGTGTTGAGGTTGTCACCCCGCACTTCTTCAACGAGTTCACGATCAAGACGCCGATGCCGGGCGAGGAGGTCATCGATCGGCTTGCCGATCGCGGCATCATCGGTGGCGTGCCAGCGGACCGGCTTTGGCCTGATGATAAGGCTTTGACAAAGCTTATCATCGTTGCCGCGACCGAAGTCACAAGTGAAGACGATATCGCCGCCTATGGCGCGGCCCTAAGCGAGGTTCTTCATGGGTGAGATGCCGATAAACTTTCCAGCTGTCAGGGCCAATGAGGCTCCGGGCCAGACTTTTACCGGCAACCGGGGCCTTGCCATAGAAGAGCCCCTGATTTTCGAAATTGGGTCAACTGAAACGAGTGGCGTGGATTTTGGAGACCCCCTCACCCCACCCCTCTCCCCAGGGGGAGAGGGAGCAGGTCGCGGCCCTGTCGACGGGGCAGAGGGTACTTCAAGCGTTCCTTCTCCCCTAGGGGAGAAGGATAAGATGAGGGGGGATTTACGCGCAAATCGCCTCGGTGGATTGGAAAAGTCCGATCCCATTGGCCTGCCCGGCCTTTCTGAACCGGAAGCCATGCGCCATTACGTTCGCCTGAGCCAGAAGAACTACTCCATCGACACCGGCATCTTTCCGCTGGGCTCGTGCACCATGAAGCATAATCCGCGCCTGAATGAAAAAGTGGCGCGGCTTCCAGGCTTTGCGGACATTCATCCCTTGCAGCCGGAAAAGACGGTGCAGGGCGCACTTGCGCTTATGAATGAGCTGAGCCGCTGGCTCCTTGAGCTGACGGGGATGCAAGCCGTCGCTTTATCGCCGAAAGCGGGAGCGCATGGCGAGCTTTGCGGTATGGTGGCCATCCGGGCTGCCCTCGAGGCCCGCGGCGAGGGAGCTGCCAGGCGGACGGTGCTTGTCCCCGATTCCGCGCATGGAACCAATCCGGCAACGGCCGCGCTTCTCGGTTTCAACGTCAGGCCAGTCGAAGCCAGCGAAGACGGCACGGTCAGCGTTGAAGCGGTGCGCGAAAAGCTTGGGCCGGATGTGGCGGCCTTGATGCTGACAAATCCGAACACATGCGGGCTCTTCGAGCGCGACATCGTGGAGATCGCCGCCGCCCTGCACGAGGCTGGTGCCTATCTTTACTGCGACGGCGCGAATTTCAACGCCATTGCCGGCAAGGTGCGTCCTGGCGATCTCGGCGTGGACGCCATGCACATCAACCTGCATAAAACCTTCTCCGCGCCGCATGGGGGCGGTGGCCCAGGCGCGGGCCCGGTTGTGCTCTCTGAGGCATTGGCGCCCTTCGCGCCTTTGCCCTATGTCGCAAAGGAAGGCCAGTCCTATCGCTTGGTCGAGCACTCGTCAGGCACAGGCACGCAAGAAAAAGCATTCGGCAGGCTGACGGCCTTCCACGGCCAGATGGGCATGTTCGTTCGTGCGCTCGCCTATATGATGAGCCATGGCGCGGACGGAATTCGCCAGGCTTCAGAAGATGCGGTTCTGAATGCGAACTATGTGAGAGCGCGCTTGCGGGATGTGCTGTCGCAGCCTTTCGGGGATAAACCCTGCATGCACGAGGTGCTTTTCGACGATCAATTCCTCAAGGGGACCGGCATCTCGACCCTCGATTTCGCCAAGGCTCTCATCGACGAGGGCTTTCACCCCATGACGGTTTATTTCCCCCTTGTTGCATCGGGTGCAATGCTCGTGGAGCCGACCGAGTCGGAATCTAAGCAACGCCTGGATCAATTTATCGCCGCCATCCGGGGTCTGGCTGAAGCCGCCAAGGCGGGCGAGACTGCCCGCTTTGCGAATGCCCCCCTCTTTGCACCGCGCAAGCGTCTCGACGAAACCCGCGCGGCTCGTGAACCCGTCCTGACTTATTCCGAACCACTACCCCACGCAGCGGAATAAGAACAGCACCGCCCAAAGAACCCACTTCGCTGCGAAGCTTGCGGCTTTAAACCGCCCCTCGCTCACGCGGTTGTGAGACGCTGGGCGATTAATCACGTATTAAAGCGATTTCGGAGACAAGGGACTTCGGCCGGCTGAGCGGCTTGATTGTTCAACCTTTAAGAGCAGCTCCACTGTATCCACGGAGTCCGTTTGTGTTTTGAAGAGTGGCAGGATGAGGGAAAGTAAAGGGGCTAGCCTCTTGTGGAACAGGATGCGTATGCCTCCAATTCCCTTTGGTTTTGGCGGCGGCATCGTCCGGCTAGGGAAGCGCCCGGAAGGCGAGGAGCCCCAGCGCATCGGCCTTGTCTATCTAAGTCTTCTGGCGCTGGCGGTTGGAGTTGTGACCGGATACGGTGCGGTTGCTTTCCGCGACCTCATCGGTCTCATCCATAACATTCTATTCCTCGGCAAATTTTCCTTCGCCTATGACGCTTCCCTTTTCACTCCCGCAAGCCCCTGGGGCGCATTTGTCATTCTGGTGCCGGTCGTGGGCGCCTTGGCCGTCACTTTCCTCGTAAGCAATTTCGCCCCGGAAGCAAAAGGACATGGCGTGCCGGAGGTAATGGACGCCATCTATTATGGCGGGGGCATTATCCGGCCGATTGTCGCGGTGGTTAAGTCCTTGGCCTCCGCCATAGCCATCGGCAGCGGCGCCGCCGTCGGCCGCGAAGGGCCGATCATTCAGATCGGATCGGCACTTGGCTCGACACTTGGTCAGATTGTGCGGATGCAGCCGGGAGAGCGGATCATCCTGGTGGCCGCGGGGGCTGGGGCCGGCATTGCCGCCACCTTCAACACCCCGATCGGTGGCGTCATGTTCGCCATCGAACTCATGATGCCGGAGGTCAGTTCCCGCACATTCCTGCCGGTCGCGATAGCGACGGGCACGGCAACCTATCTCGGCAGGTACTTCTTCGGGCCAGAGCCTGCCTTCACGGTACCGCATCTTTCCCCGTTCAGCGTGGATCCAACCTCAGCGCTTTCGCTCTTCCTTTATTGCATCCTCGGAGTCATTACCGGCGCCGCCGCAGCCGGCTTCATACGAGGTCTCCACATTTTCGAGGACTTGTTCGACAAGATCCGGGGACGATACATCCGCCACGTCCTCGGAATGTTTCTCGTCGGCATTCTTATTTATGCCCTACAGCAGCGTTTCGGACATTACTTTGTGGAAGGCGTCGGCTACTCGACGGTCCAAGCCATCCTGCTGGGGCAGCTTACAGGGGCGGCACTGCTTTTTCTGCTTTTCGTATGCAAGCTGCTGGCGACGTCGCTCAGCCTAGGGTCCGGCTCCTCCGGCGGAATCTTCTCCCCGTCCCTTTTCATGGGGGCGACAATCGGAGGCGCTTTTGCCACCGCGCTTTCGGCGCTGCCGCTGCCCTTTCCAATCAATATCCCCTCATTCGCCATGGTAGGCATGGGAGCAATGGTCGGCGGGGCCACAGGCGCTGTGATGACCGCGGTCACGATGATCTTCGAAATGACCCGCGATTACGACATCGTGCTGCCCATGATCCTTGCGGTCGCATTCAGCGTCGGGGTTCGGCGGCTACTGTCACGCGAGAACATCTACACTTTGAAACTCGTGCGGCGCGGGCATGCCGTTCCGAAGGCACTCCATGCAAATATGTTTCTCGTCCGCAAGGCGAAGGAGGTCATGGATACAGATGTGGTTATGGCCCCCTCCAGCATGAGATTCGACACCTTCCTTTCGTCCCCGCAGCATGGCGGGCGCATCCGGCACGTCGTCGTCTATGACGGCAACCGCATCGCTGGCGTGCTTCGGGTAAACACCGCACTGAGGCAGGCGTCGGAAACATCCTCGCCCGCTATGACCTTGGGTGATCTTGCCAGTCACAAGTTCACGATTGTGCGCGAGGACGACGTGGTCTTCGATGTCATTCAGCGCATTTGGCGGAAGCAGGCTTCAATGGCTTTAGTCGCGCGGGGACCTGGGGTTGTCCGGCCTGAAAAGGTGGCTGGCATAATCTCCAAGGAGCATGTGGCGGATTCCGTTGCCAGCAGTGTCGCCGTCTATCCGGTCTGATGTCGTAAGCCGCGTTACTCGGGCACACGAACCCAGCTCTCGTTTTTGAAATTTACCTTGCCAAACCTCACCCGTTAATCGCCATAGTCATCGCCATGCCTGACCTGCTTCTCGAATTTCTTTCCGAAGAAATCCCCGCGCGGATGCAAGCGCGAGCTGCGGAAGACTTAGCGCGCCTGATGAAGGAATCTCTGGCGCAAGCCGGTTTGCAGTCACCCACGACGCATTCGTTCGCCGGACCGAGGAGATTGACCTTCATCGCGGAAGAGTTGCCGCCGCGCTCGGCGCCAACAGTAGAGGAGCGGAAAGGTCCGCGCGTGGGCGCCCCGAGCAAGGCGGTTGATGGATTCCTCAAGGCGGCAGGGCTTAAAAGCCTCGATGAATGCCAGACAGTTAAAGACCTAAAGGGCGATTATTATCTAGCACGCTTGGAAAAACCTGGCCGTTCTACGCGCGAGATCGTAGCAGAAGCCGTTCCCGAAATCGTACGGAAATTCCCATGGCCCAAATCAATGCGTTGGGGAACGGGCCGGATCCGTTGGGTCAGACCCCTTCATTCCATTCTCTGCTTGTTCGGCGGCGAGCCGGTCGAATTCGAGGTGGATGGGATCAAGAGCAGTAACATCACCCACGGACACCGCTTCTTGAGTGACCAAAAGGCCACAGAACAAAAATCAATTAGGATTTCGAAAACTGCAGACTATTCAACGGCGTTGCTGCACGTTAAGGTTGTGACTGCAGGAGAACAACGGGCAAAGGCGATCTTGGATGGCGCGCGAAAAGCCGCTATGGAGGCCGGGCTCTCTCTTGTTGAAGACCACGGGTTGCTAACCGAGAATGCGGGGCTCGTCGAGTGGCCCGTGGTCCTTTCCGGCCAATTTGACGAGAGCTTCCTTAAGGTGCCGGAGGAAGTTCTGATGACGTCTATGAAGACGCATCAGAAGTGCTTCTCGCTTCGCAATGCATCCGGAAAATTGGCTAACCGGTTCGTGCTGGTGGCCAATATTGAGGCGGAGGACGGCGGCAAAGCCATCATTGCCGGCAATGAGCGCGTCATTCGTGCGCGACTCAGCGATGCCAAATTCTTTTGGGAGAATGACCGCAAGCGGCCATTGAGTGAATTCACCAGCCTTCTGGCGCAGGTGACCTTTCATGAAAAACTCGGTTCACAACTGGAGCGCGTCTTAAGGATAGAACGCCTTGCCAAGGAACTCTCTCCAATTGTGGGAGCGGAACCGGATGAAGCAGCGCGCGCTGCGCACCTCGCAAAAGCCGATCTGATGTCCGAGACAGTCGGTGAATTTCCAGAGCTGCAAGGCGTCATAGGACGATACATTGCGCTCGATCAGGGCGAGGTTCCTGCTGTCGCCGATGCGATCGCGGAGCACTACAAGCCGCTCGGCCCCTCGGATGCGGTGCCTTCCAATCCTGTTTCAGTCGCGGTTGCCCTGGCCGACAAGCTTGATATTCTCGCGGGCTTCTGGGCGATCGATGAAAAGCCGACTGGCTCCAAAGACCCTTTCGCGCTACGCCGCGCAGCCCTTGGCGTCATTCGTATTCTCCTTGAGAACGAAATCAGGCTTCCGCTTTGGGCATGTTCTATTGTGCTAGGCCGGCGCGCTATGAGCGCGATGCTTCGGGAGGTCGGCCATCGGCGGGTGACGCTTCCGTTAGAGAACATACGCCACCTTGGCTCGATCGAGGACCTGGCCGGGATAGTGAATCTATCGGGGCAGGCAGCGGAGTTGCTGTCTTCGCCCGCGAGCCTTGAAGTTCCGCCACAGGAATGGGAGCAAGCGCAAGCTGATAGCCTGCTTGGTTTTTTCGCGGATCGGCTGAAAGTTTATCTCCGCGACAGAGGCGCGCGGCACGATCTTATCGACTCGGTTTTCGCGTTGCCCGGGCAGGACGACCTTCTCATGATCGTAAGGCGAGTCGAAGCTCTCGGCCGCTTTCTTGAAACGGAAGATGGCGCAAGCCTTCTAACGCTTGTCCGGCGCGCACTCAACATCTTGAGGATTGAGGAGAAAAGGGACGCGCAAAGCTTTGAAGGCCAACCCGCAGCCAAGCTTTTGAAGGAGAAGGAGGAGAAGGCGCTTGCCGCCTCCATCAAGGCCGTCGGTAAGGAAGTACGGACCGCGCTTGACTCGGAGGATTTCGAAGAGGCTATGAGTTCTTTGGCGAAGCTGCGCGGGCCCGTGGATGCCTTTTTCGACAAGGTCACGGTTAACGCAGATCCGCCCGAAATCAGAGAGAACCGTTTAAAGCTGCTCGCACAAATCCGCGAATCGACGCTTGAGATCGCGGATTTCTCAAGGATCGAAGGACCGTCTTCCGTCTAAACATCCGAATGCATGCGCGAGATCCGCTGTGAAGTCTGCGCCGATTACTGATACAGCCGCCAATATTGCTGGCGGCACTGGCGTCATCGGTCTGAGCTGCTTGCAAGAACGCAACGCCTGCCCCATGAACCTGGAAACCTGCTTGGGAAAATCCAAACCAATTATGCTAACCTTCTCTGGGCGAAGGCGGGTACTGCGCTAAAGTCGCGTATTTGTCGGGGACTTGGCAGCTGCACCACCTGAAGTCTGCATCGCAGAAGCGATTTCCTTGCGAAACGCGAGAGGTTCCGAGACCCGGGCAAGAACCAGGTCCTCAGCATCTCCAATTCCACGCACAATGATGGTCCCGTAATTGAGAATGCGGCCAAGAAGGCTTTGGCGGAGGTTGACCTCTTCGATCGCGCTAACCGCCAAATCATGGGTGCGCCGAGCTAAGAAGCCCTGTTTCCTGACTACCCGCAAATTTGTCAGAGCGATCTCGAGCGTCCATAAGGGCACAATCAAGTCTAAGCAAAAAATGACGGAGGCAGCGAACAAGATTATAGAAGTTAGCACGCCAATTTGGCCGCGATAAGCGTATGCAAGCCAGCACGCGGCTGCAGTCATGATTGCGAATAACACCCAGATGCGGATATAGAACAAAGGATGAATGCGTGCCCGGTAGAGCACCTTCTCATTCCTTCCAAGTGTCTCGTCGATATAACTCAAGGTTCTCATTCCGGCAGGGCTTACTGCGCCGCCTTC
>JBAUNL010000425.1:0-43889 GCA_049579205.1 Rhodomicrobium sp.
GGTTGTTTTCGTGTCGTTGCTTTTTGGCTTTTAATTCGGCTGGCAGCTCGTCGCCATCGTCCTCGTCATGATTGTTCTCTACGCTTGGTTCAGCCTTTTTTTCAGCGAAAAGCGGATCGCAATCCGGCGCGAATATATCGAAGCGGACACGGAGGCGAGCACCAAGGCGGTCGATAGCCTCCTCAACTACGAAACCGTGAAGTATTTCGGAAATGAGCGTTGGGAGGCGGAGCGCTTCGATCATTCGATGGCCAAGTATGAGCGGGCCAGCATCAAAACCTACAATTCGCTCGCGGTGCTGAACTCCGGCCAGACGTTAATTTTCACAGCCGGCATGGTGCTCTCGATGCTGTTCGCGGCGCGCGGCATAAGCCGGGGGACCATGACGCTCGGCGATTTCGTTCTGGTCAACGCCGTTTTCATTCAGCTTTATCAGCCACTCAACTTCATGGGCATGATTTACCGCGAACTCAAACAGGCACTGGTTGACATCGAGGCGATGTTCAACCTCTTGGGCGAGAAGCCAGAGGTAAAGGACAAGCCCGGTGCGAAACCCCTTATCGTGACCAAAGGCGCGATCAAGTTTGAGAATGTATATTTTTCGTATGAGGAAGCCCGGCTCATCTTGCGCGGCGTCGACTTCGAAGTTCCCGCAGGAGAAATGGTCGCCCTGGTCGGCCCTTCGGGTGCCGGCAAATCCACAATCTCAAGGCTTCTTTACCGCTTTTACGATGTCAAAGCCGGCCGCATTCTGATCGATGGCCAGGATATAAGGGAGGTGGCGCAGGACTCGCTGCGCGCCGCCATTGGGATTGTGCCGCAGGATACGGTGCTCTTCAACGATACCATCGAGTACAACATCCGCTATGGACGGGTCACCGCGACCAAAGAAGAGGTGCGGGAAGCGGCCCGCCTCGCGCAAATCGACGGCTTCATCCGGCAGCTGCCGCTTGGCTATAATTCCATGGTGGGCGAACGTGGATTAAAACTTTCAGGCGGGGAGAAGCAGCGAGTTGCCATAGCGCGGACGATTTTGAAAGCGCCGCCAATCCTGATGCTCGACGAGGCGACATCCGCGCTCGATAGCTTCACGGAAAAGGAAATTCAGGCGGCGCTGGATCAGATCGCGAAGAACAGGACCACGCTTGTCATCGCGCACCGACTTTCGACGGTGATCCATGCCGATACGATCCTCGTGATGGACAAGGGGCAGATTGTCGAGCGCGGCACGCATATGTCCTTGCTGGCCGCCGGTGGGCTCTATGCTGGGCTTTGGGCGCGCCAAAGAGAGGCCGAAGAGGCGCGGCGCCGGCTGGCGGAGATGGTGGACGAGGGCGCGCTGACGGCAGCAGATGCGCGGCTTGAAGTCCCGCATCGACAACCAAGGCTTGTCGCAGCACAGTAGCCGGCACGGGCGGGTAGTGCCGTGTATCAGGCCTTAGCTGTCTCGTTCGCATCGGGGAGCCAATTCCCATGAAAGCCTTGTGGCACACGGCGGGGGAGCGCAACGCGCGCCACCGCCTTTCCGGCAATATCTTGCGCGTCCAGAATCATCAAATCGCTCGCATTCCGGCCCCAGTCATAAACAAAGCCGAGAAGCCATCCCTCGTCTTCGGCGGCGCCGTCTCCCGCGGAAACGAAAGTGAATTCGCTCGGCGAGCCGCTTGGAAACTCCTTCACGGAGCGCTTACCGCTCCGCATGTTATATCTGACCAGGCTCTTGTTGCGCCCGGTCACGATATCTGCGGCGTCTCCGATGGCATACACAACGGAATGCGGCAAGCCCGCATGCCCGTCATTGATGCGGGGGAACTCCACCGCAAGATCGTCGATAGGCTCCTCTGACGCTTTCGACGCGTGCGGCGGAATTCTCCAGCGCCGCAGTGCGGCAGTCTCGAAATTCGTATTTGATGGACCGTCTCGCCAATGCTCCTTGTACCAAGCGGTATCGGCGACGATGGTCCCATCCTCTTCTTCGTAAGCATTCGCCACGTGATACACGAAACAGGGCTCGATCTCGGCCCAGCGCAAGGATTCAGCGCCCTTTCCTCGCGGAAGGATGCCGAGGCGCGCACCATGCTCCTCGCTCCAGGCGAAAGGCATCGTTCCCTTCTTTGCCGCGTCAACGTCGAAGACCAGTGGCAGATCCATGAAGATGACGTGACCCGATGTTAGCGCGAAGTCGTGCATCATAACCGGTGCTTTGATCGGGATTTCGGTGCTTTGTACGAGTTTCCCGCTCGCATCGGCCATGTGACAAGTTAAGTACGGTGGCTGAAGCGAATAGCCGAAAAAATGCAGCTCTCCGGTCAGCGGACACACCTTTGGATGCGCAGTGAAAGGTGTGTGCAATTCGCCATCAAAGTCTAAGAAGCCTTCCGTGCCGAGCTCCGGCGTGAGCTCCATCGGCAGGGCATTCTCGACGAGCGCCAAGATACGTCCTGCATGCTTGATCACACTGGTGTTGGCTACGCTGTTCCTGATATCGAAGGGAGGGCGTTTCTCGCCTTCGAAAACCGGCGTCCGCACCCAGCGATTGCGGTACCACTCCGCCTTTCCATTCTTTAAAGAGACGCCGTGGACCATGCCATCCCCAAAAAACCAATGACCCGAATGGCCATCGCGAGGGTTCGCGCCGTTGCGCGCGTATAGCCCGCACAACTCAGGCGGTATGCTTCCTTCAACCGGCAAATCGAAAATCGTGGCTTCGTCATGGACCGGGGCCAGATTCCCTCTTAGCCAGAATGGTTTGTCATCCGCCTGTTGCGTCATGTGCCTTACCTTAGCGTTGCATGGTCTGAGGCATGACGAGCCCCTGTGCCATTCGCTTTCGCGAACCGGTTCATAACAGATAACAAACAAGGAGACATTTGCGGTGATCCGGATTCGCAATTCATGTTGCGCCTTTCTGGAAGGTCCCCCGCTTGCGAAGGGGATGCAGAATATTCAACTACTCTCAAAAATAAGAAAATATAAATTCCACGTTGAGGGAAATATTACAGTCACATCAAGGTTGTTTCACGTAGTAGATATCTAGATACCACATTGCTTTGAAGTATGCCTCATTATCATCATAGATATTTTCTATCGCCACATTCGATTGGATTATTGATCTGCTGCCGAGTTACTGCTTTATGCGGCTCGGTGCGTTAGAGTTGAGGGATCATGAGACCACAATAATCGGGACTACGCCGCAGACCGTCAATGCGTTTAGCGGAGGCCGTTGTCAGCGCTCGATCCGCAGTCTCAAAGCCAAAAATCTGTCTCGCGAGCGGCCAAATGGCCACGGTGAACTGACGCTTCAAATGCGCCCGCGATGCCGGGTGCCCGAAAGCAGGAAAGAAAGAGGAGGACGATGAATGGCAACGCTAGACGCGGTCGCTCGTGCGGAGCTCGCCGCAGGTGACGGATTGCTCAGCCGCAATAGAATTGTGGCGAAGTCTGGATTCAATCGCTGGCTTGTGCCGCCCGCGGCCTTGGCAATTCATCTTTGCATCGGCATGGCCTATGGCTTCAGCGTGTTCTGGCTTCCCCTCTCGAAGGCCATTGGAATCACGGCACCGATTGCTTGCCCGAATATGACCCTTCCTGAAGCGCTTGTGACGACAAGCTGCGATTGGACGGTGGCGGACCTCGGCTGGATGTTCACGATATTCTTCGTATTTCTCGGCACTTCAGCGGCAATCTTTGGTGGTTGGCTGGAGCGCGCGGGTCCGCGCAAGGCCGCTATCGTTGCCGCCTTTTGCTGGGGCGGCGGCTTGGCAATATCGGCAATTGGGATCCGCTATCATCAGCTTTGGCTGATGTGGCTTGGATCGGGCGTCATTGGTGGCATTGGGCTTGGCCTTGGCTATATTTCCCCGGTCTCGACCCTGATCAAATGGTTCCCCGATCGGCGCGGCATGGCCACGGGCATGGCCATAATGGGATTTGGCGGAGGGGCCATGATCGGCTCGCCGCTCGCGGTTTACCTCATGAATGGCTTTTCAGCTGACCTTCCTTATCTAGGCAACTACACCTTCGCCGGTTTCAAAACCGCGACTTCGGTTGGCGTATGGCAGACGTTCCTCACCTTAGGCGCCATCTACTTCGTTTTCATGATAGGCGGTGCGTTTGCTTACCGGGTTCCCCCGGATGGATGGGTTCCTGAAGGCTGGACACCGCCGGTGAGCAAGAAGTCGCTCATTACGACCCGCCATGTCCACGTGAAGGATTCCTATAAGACTGTTTCCTTTTGGCTTATCTGGCTTGTTCTCACCTTGAACGTTTCGGCGGGGATCGGCGTGATCGGCATCGCCTCGCCAATGCTGCAGGAAGTCTTCGGGGGGTCGTTAATCGGAAAGCATGACCTCGGCTTCGCCCAGGTTCAGGCCGATCCGCAGCTTAAAGCCGCGGCTGCGGCTGTTGCGGCAGGCTTCGTTGGCCTTCTCTCCCTGTTCAACATCGGGGGCCGGATCTTCTGGGCATCTCTCTCCGATTTCGTCGGCCGGAAGGGAACCTATGCCATCTTCTTCCTACTTGGCATAGCGCTCTACACCGCGGCGCCTTGGGCAGCGCGTATAGGCAGCATCCCGCTCTTCGTGCTCTGCTTCTGCATAATCCTCTCCATGTACGGCGGCGGCTTCGCGACTGTGCCGGCCTACCTCGCCGATATTTTCGGAACGCTTTACGTGGGTGCCATACACGGGCTTCTGCTCACAGCCTGGTCAACGGCCGGCATCATCGGACCCGTTGTCGTCAACTACATCAGGGAAGCTCAAATACAAGCGGGCGTGCCTCGCGATCACATCTATGACTTCACGATGTACATTCTGGCAGGGATGTTGGTTGTAGGGTTTTTCTGCAATCTTGCCGTCCATCATGTTTCGGCAAAGCGATATATGAGCGACGCCGAAGTGGCGGCCATGCAAGCAAAAGGTGCCGGTGCGATGGCCGGAAGCGGATACAGGGCCATCGGCACGGGATCGATCCTGCGTCCTGGCGCCATTTTGGCTTGGACCATTGTCGGCGGACCTCTGGTGTGGGGGATATGGACCACAGTGGAAAAGGCCATCATTCTCTTCCGGTAGCAGAAGCTATGAAACATACAAAAAAGGCGGTGCAGCTTGCACCGCCTTTTTTGTATGTCGCAGCAACCCGATTTAAGGTCGTGCCTGCCGCTCCTATATACGCGGTCAGCCCCTTTGCGTTTCTATCCTCTTAAGAGAGTTCGCATGTTTGGATCCGGTCTTCTCTTCCTATTCCTGGCCGTTGGTCTGGCAGTTCATGCGATGAAAACTGGCCGCTCACAGTGGTGGCTGTTCATCCTGTTCTTTCCAACCTGGACGCCATTACCCTGGATCGGCTCGCTTGCTTACATCGCGATCGAGCTCATTCCAGCGATGTTTCAGACGCGCAGCGCACGCAAAATGCGCGGTGATATCGGTGAGATACTCGATCCCGACAAAGAATGGCGTGAGCGCATGAGACAGGCCGAGCTGGTCGACTCGGTTGACGCCAAGCGAGCACTTGCCGAGGAGTGCGAGCGCAAGGGTCTCTGGGACGATGCCATTCGTCTTTACAAGGCAGCCGGCACTGGCATTTTCGCTGACGACCCTACCGTTCTTGTGGGCCTAGCCCGAGCACAACTTGGAAGCGGGGATGCGGCTGCTTGCCTGGATACTTTAACCCGCCTCGACGATCTGCAGCCCAATCTGCGGAACCAGGAAGCACACCTTCTCCGGGCTCGTGCCCTCGAAGCGACCGGAAATGTGGACCACGCCCTTGAGGAATACGAGGCTGTGTCTCGTTACTATGCGGGCTTTGAAGCACGTTCCCGTTACGGGCTCCTGCTGCTGAAGCAAGGCAAAGTTAGTCAGGCACGCGAAGTTTTTCAGGAAGTGGTGCGCTCATCAGCGGCCCGCCCGGTTGTAATCACCCCCGCGGACAAGGAGTGGATCCGGGTCGCAAAAGCGAACCTGCATTAAACCCGGGGCATGCGCGCCATTTTTCAGCCGCAAAACCTCACTTTGGACATTCTTCGGCGTAAACGCTTCCCCGGACAGTATCAACTGGCTCCAGTTTGCCTTGTTCGTACGCGCGGCTGGACCAATTAGCCTTCCCCCCTAAGTAGCGGCATGGCTCCCTGCACAGATCTGGCGGATAATGACGTCGACAGCTGATTTTTCATTCCTTGGTTTATTTCTCCAAGCGCATCCGGTCGTTAAGGTCGTGATGATAGGGCTGATGTTAGCCTCCGTGTGGTCCTGGTCCATTGTCATCGAAAAAACGCTTGCTTTCTCTAAAGCACGTAAGGAAACGGACGAGTTCGAACGCGTCTTCTGGTCTGGCCGCTCCCTCGATGAGCTTTATCTGGCAATGTCCCAAAAGCAGCCGAGCGCGATGGGCGCGTTGTTCGTAAATGCAATGCGGGAGTGGCGCCGCTCAATCGAGAACACCACGAAACCTCTTGCTGGTGTCCAAATGCGGATTGAGCGCGTGATGGAGGTGACAATAACCCGTGAAATGGAGCGGCTTGAGCGGCGGCTTCTCTTCCTCGCAACCGTGGGTTCGGTGTCGCCTTTTATCGGACTGTTTGGCACGGTTTGGGGCATCATGACCGCCTTCCAAGGCATTGCGGCAAGCAAAAACACGAGCCTTGCCGTTGTCGCCCCCGGCATTGCGGAAGCCCTTTTCGCAACCGCTCTTGGTCTCCTTGCCGCCATACCGGCGGTTATTTTCTACAACAACTTCACACAATCGGCGACTAGGCTGGCGCAGCGGTTGGAAGCTTTTGCAGACGAGTTTTCGGCGATAGTTTCGCGCCAGCTCGATCTGAAAACCTAAGCGCAGACGGAGGCAGCTTATATGGGCGCAACTCTTCAAGCTGGGACCGGCGGCCCGGGCGGCGCAAGACGCCGGAAGGGGCGGCGTCACCGGCCGATGGCGGAAATCAACGTCACGCCATTCGTGGACGTGATGCTGGTGCTGCTCATCATATTTATGGTTGCGGCGCCGCTTCTAACGGTTGGCGTTCCCGTTGACCTCCCAAAAAGCGAAGGTTCCGATCTGAAAAGCGAAAGTCAGCCGTTGGTTGTAACTGTCGGGCCCGACGGGAAGATTTACATTCAGGATAGTGAAATTCCGCTTGGCGATCTTCAGCCAAAATTATCGGCTATTACCGAAGCTCGAAAAGGCTTGGATGAGGCCATATTCGTACGCGGCGACAAGGCGACGAATTATGGGGAACTTATGCAAGTGATGGGACGAATCTCAAATGCAGGCTATAAGCATCTCTCATTGGTGACGGAGCTCGACGACAAGCACTGAGCGCAGACGGGGACAGGACGTGCGTTACGGCCTCATAGGCTCGATCATTCTTCACATCGTTATTTTCGGTCTCGTGATATTCAACTTTGCGAGCCGCAGCAACGATAGCGCGCCGCCTCCTGTACCCGTCTCCGTCGAGATTATGTCACCAAAAGATTATAGTGAGCGGCAAGCCGGCAAAGTGGATGGCAAGGCGGAAAAGCCTGCTCCGCAAGCGGAGGTGAAGGCTCCCGATACCGCCGCGAGTGCGAAGAAAGAAGTTGAGCAGAAGCCAACGCCGAAACCTACTGAAAAGGAAGCGCTTCTTCCGCCGCCTCCCGCGGCAAAGGCAGAGCCGCCGGTGGAGAAGCCTGCCGAAAAATCAGCTCCAAAGCATGTAGTCAAAAAAGAACCCCCGCCCAAACCGGTGACAAGGGTAAAACAGGAGATACCGAAGAGGGAGGAGGGGCCTCGCCGGACCGAAACGCGGCCGGATTACAAGTTTGATCCAAGCGAGATTGAAGCCAAGCTGCATCAGAACGAAGCGCAGTCGTCGGCGCCGCCAAGCTCTCAATCCAATATGGAGGCGAGGCCTTCGAAGTTGTATTCGGACCGGCAAACCGCTGTTTTGAACAGAGATCCTAATGCTGGCGCCCCCTCCGGGGACTACGACCCCTCGCGGCCTTGGCGGCCTTCGAGTTCTCTTCAGGATCAGGCGATGGGTCTACCGCAAGCACACGGTGCAATGAATGCGGGATCATGCGCGGATGCGGTTCAAAGCCGCATCGAACAGAATTGGATTCTTCCGATCGGGGCCCGGTCGGCGGAGAACATCATCATAAGGCTCCGGATCGAGCTTAGGCCGAACGGAACATTGCTTAGACCCCCAACCGTCCTGGATCAATCGGCCTCGCCAGCCTATGACGCCATGGCCGGTGCTGCCATCCGTGCTGCTGAAAGCGGCCAGCCTTACAGCATCCCGCCACAGCAATACGAACAATGCCGGGACATGATCCTGCGCTTCAATCCACGCGATATGTATGGCGGCTGATATGAGAATCCGGCTTCTGGCCGCCATTGCCGTTTTCTGCTCGGCTGTTCTGCTGGCAGCGCTCATGCCCGCCCAAGCGCAAGTCGAAGTCGAGATTCGCCGCGGGCAGGTTCGTGCCATTCCAATTGCCATCGCCGAGTTCTCCGGCAACGCAATTGCCCACGACATAACTCAAATCATTTCCGCGGATCTCGAACGCTCCGGCCTTTTCCGTCCAATCGACCCAACTGCCTTCCTCGAGCGCGCCGCCAGTATCGACTACCCGCCTCACTTTTCGGATTGGAAAGTTATAAACGCACAGGCGCTTGTTGTGGGCCGCGTCACTGATAACGGAGACGGCCGGCTTAGAGGCGAGTATCGGCTCTGGGATGTCCTCTCCGCCCGTCAGATCTCTGGAGAACAATTCTCTATCCCCGCGAACACGTCACGCCGCCTGGCGCATATCATCGCAGACGCCGTCTATCAGAAGCTCACCGGCGAGAGTGGATATTTCGACAGCCGGATTGTCTTTGTCGACGAGACCGGACCAAAAAACAAGCGCATCAAGCGGCTGGCAATCATGGATCAGGATGGCGCCAACCTCAGGCTTCTCACTCAAGGCCGGGAGCTGGTGCTGACGCCGCGCTTTCACCCCCTTTCACAGCAAATCACCTACACGGCTTATCGCGAAGGCGAGCCCCGGGTCGTGCTGAGAAATATCTTGACGGGTGAGGAGGAACTTCTCGGGAACTTCCCGAACATGTCATTCGCGCCGCGATTCTCGCCTGATGGCGCTAAAGTGGTGATGAGCCTTCAGGAAGGCGGCAACTCAAACATCTTCGAGCTGGATTTGAGAAGCCGCCGAATGAACAGGCTTACTCAGACGCAGGCCATCGACACCGCGCCTTGCTACTCTCCCGATGGCCGCGCCATCGTATTTGAATCCGATCGCGAAGGAGGCCACCAGCAGCTCTTCATCATGAATGCTGATGGATCCGCCCCAAGGCGCATTTCCTTTGGGGAAGGCAGCTACTCGACTCCCGTCTGGTCTCCGCGAGGCGATCTGATCGCCTTCACCAAACAGGTACATGGCGGGTTCGCCATCGGTGTCATTCGTCCGGATGGATCAGGAGAGCGGCTGCTGACGGAGGGCTTTCATAATGAGGGGCCGACTTGGTCGCCGAACGGCAGGGTCATTCTGTTCTTCCGCGACAGCCAAGGCGAGAATGGCGGTCCCAAGCTCTACAGCATTGACCTTACCGGATATAATGAGCGGCAACTTGCTACGCCTTCATTTGCGTCGGACCCATCATGGTCGTCATTGCTGAAGTGAAGCGACCCCCTTTTAGGCCATTCAAGGCATCTCCTCGAATCAGGCTAAGATACAAAGCGTTTCGATTTTTCCGTTGCAGCTTTGCCACGTTGCCGCTAAGCGCCACAAATCGGCCCGGGAAATCGGCTTGTTGGTAGGTATTCCGTTACGATTTCCTAGCCAAATACACGCTAGGGTTGTTTCAGAAGAGGAGGGAATTCTGAATGCGCTCACCGAGGAGCTTTCTGATTCTGCTCGCCGGCCTTATGACGATCTGCCTGGCGGGCTGTGAAAAAAATGCCCCTGGGGCAGGCTTCGGCCTCGGCAGCGGCGCAGGCAATTTCCCTCCGGGTAGCGCCCAAGAGTTTAGCGGTAAGATCGGCGACACTGTACACTTCGAGACAGACAGCCCAGAACTCACCCCGGAGGCACGTTCGATTCTGACCGGGCAGGCCGTATGGCTGAGGCAATACGCGAATTACCCCATTACACTCGAAGGCCATGCCGACGAGCGTGGTACCCGCGAATATAACATCGCTCTTGGGGCCCGGCGCGCGGAGACCGCCAAAAGCTTCTTGATCTCCCAGGGGCTAGACCCGCGCCGGTTCCGGACCGTCTCCTATGGGAAGGAGCGCCCTGTGGCGATCTGCGATAACATCAGCTGCTGGTCCCAGAACAGGAGGGCAGTTACCGTCCTTGGCGGTGCTGGCGCTATGGCGTCTAACTAGTTCACGGCGCATCTCGGGGATTACTGCGGTTGACACCTGGCCGCCGGCATTGGAGAAGGGGCGAAACATTTCAGGTTGGACGCAATCATGAGAAGCATCGCTGCTGCAGCTGTGATTTTACTGGCCGCGGCCGGTTCGCCTTTCCCTGTTCACGCTCAAGGCTATGGACCCAGGGGCCCGGCTGAAGGAAGCGCATCTGGGGGCGCCTCTCTTGATTGGCGCCTGCAGCGCCTTCAGGAACAGATTGCGAACTTGCAAGGCGTTGTTGCCGCGGTCGAGACGCTCGCAAAAAGCAATGCGGGTGGCGGAAGCGGCTACGCGGCCGCAGCGGGTGGAGGCGCAAGCCCTGAACAAATCCGCCAACTATCCGAGCAAATAGCCGATCTTACGCAACGTATCGAAAGATTGGAGGCAAAGCTTGGTGCGGGAGGATTCCAGCCCGCGCCAAGGCAAGAGATGGGCTATGGCACCACACCAGCACCTGGCTTTCAAGACAAGGAAGCGCTGCCACCTTTGAACGCGCCGCAAGGGCCGGCGGGAAGCTATGCGCAGAGGCCTCCACAGATTGCAGCCGCAGGGCAACCGCCCGCCGGGGCGCCACCGCGGCCATATGGGACCGATATCGCGGCTGCGCAGTTTCCAACCGCCCGGCCCGCCGGCGCCGCTCAGCCTACTTCAATTTCTTCAGGCGCCAAGGCTCTCTTCGATCAGGGTATGGGCGCCTTGAACAGGCGCGAATATTCGGCGGCTGAGACATATTTCCAGCAATATCTCGATCAGTACCCCTCAGATGCCATGGCAGGCACTGCACAGTATTGGCTTGGGGAGACAGCCTTCGTCAGCGGTGAATACAAGAGCGCCGCGGACCGCTTCCTGAAGACGTTTACGAATTTCCCCTCGAATGAACGCGCACCTGAAGCGCTTTTGAAGCTTGCAATTTCTCTGCATCGGCTTGGACAAGATACCGATGCATGCGCTACTTTCTCGGAGTTGGAGAAGCGCTACCCGCAAGCTCCGAAAACGGTGATGCAGCGGGCAGCGACGGAAAAGAAAAGAGCAAGCTGCAGCTGAAGGCTGCGGCCGCCAGGTTCTTAGAGTGCAACCTATTGTAAGCGATGCCGCTCTCAGGAGCGCATTTTCGGTCTTTGAGCCATATTCTTCCGCGGCACTCGCCGTTTCCGGCGGGCCCGATAGCACGGCTTTGATGGCTTTGGCCCATCGTTGGGCGCGCACCACTGGGCGCGGCGCTTCATTTTTTAGTGTTCTTACCGTCGATCATGGACTGAGACCAGAAAGCATAGAGGAGGCCGCGTTTGTGGCCGTCCATGCAAAAGAATTCGGTTTCACCCATGCAACGCTCACTTGGACAGGAGAGAAGCCAAAGGCAGCGGTCCAGGCGGCAAGCCGCCGGGCGCGATACGGGCTCATTGCAGCATACTGCAGCGACAACGGTCTTGATTGCCTCGCCACGGGCCATACCGAAGATGACCAGGTTGAAACATTTCTGATGCGGCTGGCACGCGGAAGCGGATTGGATGGACTTGCAGCTATTGCGCCAGTTTCGGAACTGGGTGAGCTGCCATTGATCCGGCCGCTTCTGCAATTCTCGAAGGCAAGGCTAGCGGCTTATCTTAGGTCCCAGTCCATTGCCTTTGTTTGCGATCCAAGCAACAGCAATAGGGCTTTCGAGCGCATTCGCATGCGGCTCGCCGCGAAGGAGTTAGCCTCCGCTGGCATTTCGAGAAAGGCAATTTCAAGAAGTGTTGCACGCCTCGGGCGTTCGCGCAGGGCGCTATCAAATGCCAAAGAAGATTTCCTCGTACATCATTTCCATGTCACGAAGCTGGGCCAGGGAGAGGTCAGCCTTGATGCATTGCGCAACGTAGCCGGCGAAACTTGTCTGCGTGTGCTTGCGAACATTCTGATGCTGATAGGCGGTAAGGAAGAACCACCGCGAATGGCCAAGCTCGAACATTTGATGGAAGTGCTTGCCTCCGGCAAGCGCCAGACCGTGCTTGGCGGCTGCCTTCTAATTTCGGCGAGGAAAAAACTGCAGGTCTATCGTGAGTTTGGCCGTCTCAATGGTGCCCCTACAGCCTGCAACCCCGGAAGCACTCTTGTTTGGGATGGCAGATTCCTTGTGAGCTTCCCGGAAGGAATTGACGAGAAGATTTCTGTGGCTCCTCTTGGTGAGAAAGGCTGGGCGCTATGGAGAAAAACGAACGAACCTGAGCGGGATCTCTCCACGAACCGCCTCGCGGCATTGACGACGCCTGCCCTCTGGAGGGCCGGTAAGCTGCTCAGCCCCCTCGCTTTGCCCTTTTCTAGTTCAGTAGCAGGCGAAGCGATTACACCTCCGGTTTCGTCCAAGCTGGTGCCCCGGCTTGTATATTTTCTTAGGGCTCCGGGGGAGCGAGGGAACTGAGCTTGGCAAAGAGACAGCCATATCCTATGTTTGAAGCGGCTGGCTCACTTATCTTGCGTCGCAAGCTGGAAGGCCAAAGCCTGTTTTGAGCTCTGCCTTCGCGCCTCCCGAGAGGCATCAGGGGAAAAATCAGCCTCCATGAACTCGAACTTTCGTAATTTAGCGATCTGGATCATTATCGCTCTTCTTCTCGTAGCGCTGTTCAACTTGGTTCAAAACAATCCCCGGAGCTCACGCGCAAATGAGATTAATTATTCTCAATTCCTGAACGATGTTGAGAGCCGGAACGTCCGGTCGGTGACGCTTTCGGGAAATCAGGTCAGCGGAACTCTCAATAACGGGCAGACCTTTCAGACTGTCGCCCCGAACGACCCGACGCTTGTCGATCGCCTTTATTCCAAGGGCGCGAGCATCACGGTGAAGCCGTCGACTGAGGATGTGCCTTCTCTCCTGGGGGTGCTCGTCAATTGGTTCCCAATGCTTCTTCTGATCGCCGTATGGGTATTTTTCATGCGGCAGATGCAGTCGGGTGGCGGCCGGGCGCTCGGGTTTGGGAAATCGAAGGCCAAGCTTTTGACAGAAAAGCAGGGTCGCATCACCTTTGATGATGTAGCCGGCGTTGACGAGGCGAAGGAAGACCTTCAGGAAATCGTCGAGTTCCTGCGCGATCCGCAAAAATTCCAGCGCCTGGGAGGCCGGATCCCGCGCGGCGCGCTTCTTGTTGGCCCTCCGGGCACGGGCAAAACTCTGCTCGCTCGCGCAATCGCCGGTGAGGCGAACGTCCCGTTCTTCACGATTTCGGGATCGGACTTCGTGGAAATGTTCGTCGGCGTTGGTGCCAGCCGCGTTCGCGATATGTTCGAGCAAGCCAAGAAGAACGCGCCTTGCATAATCTTCATCGATGAAATCGATGCGGTTGGGCGTCATCGTGGTGCAGGCCTTGGCGGCGGAAATGATGAGCGCGAGCAGACGCTCAATCAGCTTTTGGTTGAAATGGATGGCTTCGAAGCCAATGAGGGCATTATTCTGATTGCGGCTACGAACCGCCCCGACGTGCTCGATCCTGCACTTCTGCGGCCCGGCCGGTTCGACCGGCAGGTTGTAGTGCCGGCGCCAGATATCGTCGGCCGCGAAAAGATCTTGAAGGTCCATGTGCGCAAGGTTCCCCTTGCGCCTGATGTGGATCTAAAAGTCATTGCCCGCGGCACCCCTGGCTTCTCTGGCGCTGATCTCGCCAACCTCGTGAACGAGGCTGCCTTGCTTGCCGCGCGCCGCTCAAAGCGGGTCGTGACCCAACATGAATTCGAAGATGCGAAGGACCGGGTCATGATGGGCGCCGAACGCCGGTCCATGGCTATGACGGAGGAGGACAAGCGCGAAACAGCCTACCACGAGGCCGGACATGCCCTTGTCGGGCTATTTACTCCGGGTAATTACCCGCTGCACAAGGTCACTATTATTCCGCGTGGACGCGCGCTTGGCGTCGCCTTCTTCCTGCCCGAGCAGGATCTATTGAAGATGAAGAAGCGCGAGATGGAAGCCAGGATCGCCATGACATTTGGCGGCCGCGTCGCCGAGGAGCTAATCTTGGGCGAAGATAACGTCACGACAGGCGCCTCAGACGACATTCGGCAGGCCACGAATATGGCCCGCGCGATGGTTATGGAATACGGCATGAGCGATAAGCTTGGACGGATTCGTTACCGCGATAATCAGGAGGAAGTTTTCCTCGGACATTCCGTCACCCGCTCGCAGAATATGTCGCCCGAAACGGCTCAGCTTATCGACTCCGAGATCCGCCGTCTCATTGACGAAGGCGAGCAGACCGCTCGCCGCATCTTGACCAAGCATCTTGACGACCTGCATACGCTCGCCAAAGGGCTTCTCGAATACGAAACCTTATCAGGCCAAGAGGTCAGAGACCTCCTGAATGGCAAGCCGCCAATCCGCGAGTTCACCATGAAGGAGGATCAGCCGAAGCGCCGGACGGCTGTACCGACGACCGGGAGCCGCCAGCCAAGGAAAGACCCCGATCTCGGAATGGAGCCGCAGCCTCAGACCTGAAAGCTTGGCTGCAATCTTGGCGGCCAGCTTCGTTTGAACGAGGGGAGGATTCAGTCGCGAATCCTGCGGAATGCCTCTCTTAACATCCAAGCAATTGCAAGCACCATCCACATCACCAAAAGTACTGGGATGAGGTATTGCCTAATGATTTCTTGTTCAATTCCCGCCGCCCATACGGCGATCGCAACCGCGGGGAGTGCAAATAGCCAGAACTCGATCGACCTGATTTTTGGCATACCGTCTCCATATTGTTTATCCGCGAATGTGAACGGCGACGCATTCGCTTGTCCTGCTCGCTTTACTATGACTTTTTCCCAAGGTCCACAGTGATGCGTGGACTTTACAAATTTGAGGCTCGCCGTGGGAGATGGGCATGACGATTCTGGAGCCTGTTCTGGACTGCATTAAGCGGGACTTCGACTCATCGGTTTCGCGCTACCTCGACTTTCTTCGCATCCGCTCGATATCGACCGATCCCGCCTACAAGGATGAGGTAAATCGGGCTGGCGAATGGCTTGCCAAGGATCTCTCGGCACTTGGTTTCGAGGCGACGTTACACGAGACTCCTGGACACCCGATCCTCCTGGCCCGCAACCCGGGGGCAGGCGTTAAAGTACCGCATCTTCTTTATTACGGGCACTACGATGTGCAGCCGCCGGAGCCTTTGGAGCTTTGGGAGCATCCGCCTTTCCAACCCGCCATCGTCGATGGCCCTTACGGCAAACGAGTTATCGCGCGCGGCGCCGTCGACGATAAGGGCCAGGTCATGACCTTTCTAGAAGCGTTCCGCGCTTGGAAGGCCGTTCACGGAAAATTGCCTGTCAACATAACCGTATTAATAGAGGGCGAAGAAGAAAGCGGCAGCAATTCTCTGCCTGCGTTCCTAACCGGACAGGCAGATGTGCTAAGAACAGCCAGCGCCGCCATCATCACGGACACAAATTCGTGGGATATCGATACGCCCGCGATAACCTACCGTCTGCGCGGCAACGTCTATGTGCAAGTAACCCTTGAAGGCCCCTCACGCGATCTGCATTCGGGCCTTTATGGGGGTGCTGTGGTCAATCCCCTCAACGCGCTGACGAGCATTTTAGGCGAACTCCACGATGCTTCGCGCCGGATTCAGCTTGAGGGTTTCTATGACGATGTCGCCCCACTTTCTGAAAGCGAAAGGCGAGCTTGGGCTGGGCTCAGCTTTGACGAGACCGGTTTTCTTCGTGAGGCAGGCCTAACGCAGTCTTTGGGCGAGGCGGGATATAGCGTGCTTGAGCGTCTATGGGCCAGGCCAACCTGCGATCTGCATGGGATTTGGGGTGGTTACACGGGGCCGGGCTCGAAGACGGTTATTGCCAGCCGCGCTTCGGCAAAGCTCAGCTTCCGGACCGTGCCGAACCAAAACCCGGAAAAGATCCTGAATGCGCTTGATAGTTTCCTCAAAGAGCGGACACCTCCGGATTGCAAATGGACCATTGAGCACATGGGGGCATCGGGTGGAATTCTTGTGCCAGCTGAAGGTCCGTTCATGCAAGCTGCGCGTGCAGGACTGCAGGATATCTACAAGAAACCTGCCGCGATGGTCGGCAGCGGAGGCTCCATCCCTGTCGTGGGACTTATGCAGAAGCAGCTTGGCCTCGATTCCATCCTCGTTGGTTTCGGATTATCCGATGACCGCATTCACAGCCCCAATGAGAAATTCGAACTTAGGTGTCTCATGAACGGCATTCAGAGCCAAGCAGCAATCTTGGCGCGCATGGCGGAGGTCAGGCTTTAGGCTTTGAAAGGTGGTGCTGACCGCGTGCACCAACCAGGCGCAGGCGCAACGCGTTCAGCTTGATGAACCCAGCGGCGTCACGCTGATCATACGCGACCGCGCCTTCCTCGAATGTCACCAAGTCCTGATTATAGAGCGAATTGGGGCTTTCCCGCCCGATCACGTGCGCAGCTCCCTTATAAAGCTTCACGCGCACGGCCCCGGTAACGAACTCCTGGCTTTTGTCGATGAGAGCCTGCAACATGTCCCGCTCGGGGGAGAACCAGAAGCCGTTATAAATCAGCTCCGCATATCGCGGCATTAGCTCATCCTTAAGATGAGCCGCGCCCCGGTCGAGGGTGATGCTTTCGATGCCCCGGTGCGCAGCAAGCAGAATGGCACCGCCGGGGGTTTCGTATATGCCGCGTGACTTCATGCCGACGAACCGATTTTCAACCAGATCCAGCCGGCCAATGCCGTGCTTGCGGCCATACTCATTCAGCTTGGTCAGTAGCGCTGCGGGGGACAGCAGCTCTTCATTGATAGATGCAGCGTCACCTCGCTCGAAACCGATCTCGATGATCTCGGGCTGGTCGGGCGCATCCTCGGGCGCCACCGTTCTTTGATACACGTAGTCCGGAGCTTCGACCGCCGGGTCCTCGAGCAGCTTTCCTTCCGACGAGGTATGCAGGAGGTTAGCATCGACCGAGAAGGGTGCGTCGCCCCGTTTGTCCTTCGTTACCAGGATTTGATTCTTCTCTGCGAAATCCAATAACGCTTGCCTGGATTTGAACTCCCATTCGCGCCAGGGTGCGATCACCGTTATGTTGGGCTCGAGCGCATAATAGCTGAGCTCGAAACGGACTTGATCGTTTCCCTTGCCGGTTGCGCCGTGACAAACTGCATCGGCGCCCGTCTCGCGCGCTATCTCGATCTGCCGTTTAGCGATCAAGGGGCGGGCAATGGACGTGCCAAGCAGGTAAAGCCCCTCGTAAACTGCGTTCGCCCGGAACATCGGGAAAACATAGTCGCGAACGAAATCCTCGCGCAGATCCTCGATATAGATTTGCTTGATACCGAGCAGCTCCGCTTTGCGGCGCGCAGGCTCAAGTTCCTCTCCCTGCCCGAGGTCGGCGGTGAAAGTAACGACCTCGCATCCGTAATGGACCTGTAGCCACTTTAGAATGATGGAGGTGTCTAGACCGCCAGAATAAGCGAGCACCGCTTTTTTTATGTTTTTTTTCTCAGACATGACCGGCTCTTTGGGAGATGATTTACGCTCGCATAGCGAAGGTGCCGCCGAAGAGCAAGAGCAACGCAATGACACAGGTTACGTTCTGGTTCGATTTCGCCTCCACTTACAGCTATCTCTCAGCAATGCGAATCGAGGAAATGGCGGACAAGGCTGACGTTGGGCTTGTGTGGAAGCCATTCTTGCTCGGCCCGATTTTCAAATCGCAAGGGTGGAATACCTCCCCATTCAATCTGTATCCCGCGAAAGGCAAATATATGGTGCGGGACGTCGAACGCATAGCGCAGGGTCGCGGCATGCCCTTCCGCCTCCCTGAGTCATTTCCGCAGAACAGCCTTCACGCGGCGAGGCTTTCACTTCTGGGGTTGGGCGAAGGCTGGGGTCCCATCTTTATAAAAGAGGTATATAAAGCCGAGTTCGCCAGTGGGCAGGACATCTCAAATGCCGAAATGCTCGCAGGCATGCTTATAGCCGCAGGCGCTTCGCCGAACAAAGCCCTGGAGTCCGCGCAATCTACAGAGATCAAAGAAAAATTAAGGGCGAACACGGAAGAAGCTATCGCACTCGGCATCTTTGGCGCGCCTAGTTTTACAACCGCAAGCGGTGAGCTGTTCTGGGGAGACGATCGCCTTGAGCACGCCCTCGAATCGAGTCGCAGATATCCCAATCACTTCGCTTGAAGTCTAATAAAACTGCTCTAGGGTAGAGACGGTCCGAAAGGATCGTTATGTCTTTGTAGGGAGATTATTCATGCGCATTCTGTCTGCTGCCGCGATTGCGGCAATGTTCGCGGTAGGATCAGTGTCTGCGTATGCGCAGACCGCAACCGCTCCAGCCGCGAAGCCCAAGACCGTCGCCTGCAGTAAACGCGCGGAGGCCGATTGTAAGGCTCCGGATTGCGTCTGGAAAGCTCCTACGGGCACCGCCAAGAAAGGCAAGTGCTCTAAGGCACCCAAGTCAAAGTAAGCACTGCATTTGATCTGCGATTCTGGGTGCTATTGCTATTTGTCAACGCTCGATAGCGCCCAGGAACGACTTTTCATTCTGCTTTATATCGCACTGCAACATAGTCGGTCTGCAACAGAAACTTAGATATCTAGGTTAGCTACCGAGAGTGCATTTTGCTGAATGAACTCGCGCCGGGGCTCCACAACATCTCCCATTAGTTTCGAAAAAATCTCGTCGGCGTCGTTTAGCTCCCCAAGTTTCACCTGCATTAGCGTACGAACATTGGGATCGAGTGTCGTCTCACGAAGCTGCTCGGGATTCATTTCGCCGAGGCCTTTATAACGCTGCAGGGTAAGTCCTGCCCGTCCGGCGGCCAGGACGGCTTCGAGGAGGCTGCGCGGGCCAAAGATGGGTGTCTGCGTACCCTTCCTGTCAAGAACCGGCTGCCCGGCAAAGAGCCCCGAAAATTCCGCGTGATAACGATGAAGTTTCCGGGCATCGGCGGAGAGAATGAGCGCCCTGTCGATATTATGAGCTTCCTTCACCCCACGCACCTCCCGGAAGAACACGAAACCACCGTCGGGATTACGGCTCCAATCCCAGCCCTGCTCGGTTTCCTCGGAAAGTGCTTTCAGGCGCTCGACCGTACTTGCGGCCAGTACTTTAGCCTCCGGCTCGTTATCAAGCAGCTTGGGATTTAAGAGTCCACAAAGAGCCGCCTGCTCTACAATAGTTCGCGAATAGCGCATGTGAAGCCCATCAAGCACATGCGAGAATGCGCGGGCCTGCTCCACGGCGGACCGCAAGTCTCGTCCTGTCCGGCGCTCGCCGCTCGCCAGGGTGAGCACCGCGCCGTCAAGGCCGCCGTCCATAAGGAAGTCTTCAAAGGCACGCTCATCTTTCAGATAGTTCTCGGAGCTTCCCCGCTTTACCTTATAGAGCGGAGGTTGCGCGATATAGAGGTGCCCGGCTTCAATCAGCGCCGGCATCTGACGGTAGAAGAACGTCAACAGCAGCGTTCGAATGTGGGCACCATCGACGTCGGCGTCGGTCATGATGATGATGCGGTGATAGCGCAGTTTCGAAATGTCAAAATCATCGCGGCCGATGCCAGTGCCCAGAGCAGTGATGAGCGTGCCAATCTCCTGGCTTGAAAGCATTTTGTCGAAGCGGGCGCGCTCCACATTCAAGATTTTGCCGCGCAGCGGGAGCACAGCTTGGTTCGATCTATCCCGCCCTTGCTTGGCGGAGCCGCCGGCGCTATCGCCCTCGACAAGAAAAACCTCCGATTTCGCGGGGTCGCGTTCCTGGCAGTCCGCGAGCTTGCCCGGCAAGTTCGCGACATCGAGGACACCCTTGCGGCGGGTCAGTTCGCGGGCCTTTCGGGCCGCCTCGCGGGCCGCTGCCGCTTCCGCGACCTTGAGCAGGATAAGCTTGCCTTCAACCGGATGCTCTTCGAACCATGTTCCAAGGGCGTCTGCCATGACGCTTTCAACGATAGGCCGCACCTCGGACGAGACAAGCTTCTCCTTGGTTTGGCTCGAAAATTTGGGGTCCGGAACCTTAACCGAGAGAACGCAGGTTAAGCCTTCCCGCGCGTCGTCGCCAATAAGCTGCACCTTCTCCTTTTTCGTAACGCCAGAGGAAGCTGCATAATTGTTGATGGTCCGCGTTAGCGCAGCGCGGAATCCGGCAAGATGCGTGCCTCCATCGCGCTGGGGGATGTTGTTGGTAAAGCAGAAGACTCCTTCATGGTAGCCGTCGTTCCACCATAGGGCGGCTTCCACGGTAATGCCTTCCCTCTCGGTCTTGATGAAAATCGGCTCCGGCAGAAGCGGTGTCCGCGCGCGGTCGAGATATCTGACGAAGGCCTTCAGCCCGCCTTCAAATTTGAATTCGCTCTTAACCGGTTCTACGCCCCGCAAATCGCAAAGGAGAATGTTGACGCCGGAATTGAGGAATGCGAGTTCGCGAAGCCGATGCTCCAGTGTGGGATAATCGAACTCGACCATGGTGAAGGTCGATGGACTTGGGGTGAACGTAACTCGAGTGCCGGTTTTTCCAGGTGTATCGCCGGCAACCGCGAGCGGGCTCTCTGGAACCCCGTCCGCGAAGGCCATGAAGTACTCCTTCCCGCCCCGCCAGATGGTTAGCTCAAGACGGGTCGAGAGCGCATTTACAACCGACACGCCAACACCATGCAAGCCACCAGAGACCTTGTAAGAATTTTGGTCGAATTTGCCTCCGGCATGAAGCTGGGTCATGATCACTTCCGCAGCGGAAACGCCTTCCTCTGAATGGATCTCCGTGGGGATACCGCGGCCATTATCCTCGACGGTAACTGAACCGTCAGCGTTAAGGTAAACGGAGACAAGGTCGGCATAACCGGCAAGGGCTTCGTCAATCGCGTTGTCCACGACCTCGTAGACCATGTGATGCAGGCCCGAGCCATCGTCGGTGTCGCCGATATACATGCCCGGCCGTTTGCGAACAGCATCGAGGCCTTTCAAGACCTTGATGCTCTCCGCGCCATAGGCTTCTACCGCCGCGTCAATGCGCCTTGCTGCTTCCATTAATGCACCTGATTTTGCCGCCAGGACCGCGGCACTTGGACATACTATTATATAGTGTTTTAAGTCGCTTTCTGCATCAGCCTGCAGGCCTAAAAGCCCCGTTGGACACAGCAAAATACTGTGCCGGCGTGGCTTCCTGCAGAGGTAAGAAAGTAGCAAGATCCGTTCCAGTCATCCACACTTGTGCGCCAAGCGATGCAATTGACCGGAAAAGAGCGAGGCGGCGGTCCAAATCCAGGTGAGCAGCTATTTCATCGAGCAATATCGAAGGCGACTCTCCACCAGACAGCCTTTTTACCAGCCTCGCCTGCGCGAGCACAAGGCCCACGAGAAGCGCCTTCTGCTCACCGGTCGAGCACATCTTGGCAGGCATGTTCTTTGGTCCATGCAATACTTCGAGATCGCTTCGGTGAGGCCCTGTCAACGTTCGCCCCGCGGCGCGATCGCGGTCGCGGGACTTCGCAAGCTCAGTTTTATAGGCGTCTCGAACACTGCCCGGTGCAAGGAGGCCCAACTGGTTTTCAAGATGACCTTGTAGCGAGAGCTGCGCCCAGGGAAACACCATGTCTAAAGCGCGATCCCTTTCCTCGACGATTTCTGAACCAAGAGACGCTATGGCTCGCGTCCTGGCCAACGCCATGGCCACACCGGCATCAGCCATTTGAACTTCAATGCTATCAAGAAGTTGTGGCGGGCTGAAGGCTTCGAGGGCTCTGTTGCGCTGGCGCATAGCCCGATCATAGATTGCCGCGTATGCCGCATAATCTGAGTCCACGGTCAGCGCGAGCCGGTCCAGGAAGCGGCGCCGCTCACTTGCCGGCCCAGTAAAGAGGCTATCCATTGCCGGAGTGAGCCATAGGATACGGACGCATGCCAGGGCGCCTGACCCTCTGGCGGTGTTGTCATTGATTCTGACGATGCGCGGGGTTCGGGTGCTGAACTTACCGTCCAGGGGAACTTGAACGCCCGTCCCGATATGCATCTCTTCCCCGCCTGCGAACACGCGGGCGGAAACTGCCCAACCACCGCCCCCATCCTGCCGCAAAAGCTCCGAAAAAGGCAAAGAGCGCAATCCCCGGCCCGCTGTCAGCAAAGATATGGCTTCAAGGCAGTTCGTCTTGCCGGCACCATTGGCGCCAGCGAGAACAACAGGTTCTGGTGCGGTCTCAAGCGTGGCAGTCCGGTAGTTGCGGAAGTCGGTCAGTGTCAGCTTGGCAATCCAGGTGCGAGACTGTGCCGCACTCTCTTTGCGGGCTTTTGCGCCTTCAATTTCGTTCACGCGTCCCCTGAGTTAGACGCGCATAGGCATCAGAACATAAAGGGCCGACGCGTCGCTCTGATCGGATATAAGTGTGGGCGAGGAGCCATCGGCAAGTTTCAACAGCGTCTCGGTGCCATCAATTTGCGCTGCAATATCCATTAGATATCGCGCGTTGAACCCGATTTCGATGGGTTCATTTCTGTAATCGGCCGCGATCTCCTCTGTCGCCGATCCTGAATCGGGATTGTTTGCCGATACGACAAGGCGTCCCTCGGCAATGTCGAGCTTGACGGCGCGGCCCTTTTCCGAGGAAAGGGTCGAGACCCGGTCGACCGCCTTAACGAGATCGGCATTCTCGACAACGAGGGTCTTCTTATTGCCTGTGGGAATGACCCGCGCGTAGTCGGGAAAGGAACCGTCGATCAGCTTGGAAGTGAGCGCCACATCCCCCACCGAAAACCGGATTTTAGCCTGCGACAACGAGACCTCCACGCTTGCGTCGCCATCATCGAGGAGCTTTATAATTTCGGCGACGGCTTTCCGAGGCACGATGACCCCGGGCATGCCTTCGGTGCCTTTCGGCGCTTCTGTCTCCAATTGAGCCAGCCGGTGACCATCTGTCGCGACGGCACGGAGTTTCGGCTCGGGACCATCCATGCGATGCAGGTAAATACCATTTAGATAGTAGCGCGTTTCTTCGGTAGAGATTGCAAAGCGGGCTTTTTCAAATAGGCGCTTCAGTTCGGCGGCTTGCAGCGTGAAGCGATGAGGAAGCTCGGCCTGTCCCATATCTGGGAATTCGTCTGCGGGCAGAATGGCAAGCTCGAAACTCGCCCGGCCAGCCATGACTTTGAGCCGGCCTTCCGGCTCGTTCCGGCTGACGTGGATCTCGGCGCCTTCGGGAAGCTTGCGAACGATATCGTGCAGGGTATGCGCCGGTATCGTTATTGCACCGGCTGCCTCCACCTTGGCGGCAATCGTCTCGATGGCTTCCATGTCGAGATCCGTTGCCCTTAACGTTAAGACCCCAGATTTCTCTGCTGAAACAAGTACATTGCTGAGAATCGGGATGGTATTTCGCCGCTCCACGATGCCCGTGACGTGGCCAAGAGCGCGCAACAACATATTACGGTCGGCAACGAGGCGCATAACGGTCATCCCGGTGAAACGGCATTCCTATTTGCAGATCAGATTGGGCGTGTGGTGCTCGCTCTGTCAAGACCGGCGCCAGGAGCGGTTAGCTTAGATCGTACCGTCCTTGAGCATTCGAGAAAGCGATTCGATCTCTTCCTTCAGGACACCGTCCTGCTGCTTGAGCGATTCGATTTTTCGGATCGCATGAAGCACCGTTGTGTGATCCCGGCCGCCAAAACGCCTGCCAATTTCCGGCAGAGAGCGCGAGGTGAGGGTTTTCGCAAGATACATCCCAATCTGCCGGGGACGAACGATTGATTGATTGCGGCGGCTGGAAAGTAAGTCTCCCCGCTGCACGCCGTAATGTTTTGCGACAATGCGAAGGATGTCGTCGATCTTGACCCTCTTCGGCTCTTTTGACCGGATGAGGTCTCCGATCGTGGTCTCCGCGGCATCGCAAGTGGCAGGCTCACCCGTAAGCTGGTAGGCGGCGTGCAAGCGAGTGATCGCTCCTTCGAGTTCCCGGCCATTTTCCGTAAGCTGCCTGGCCAGATACGCAAGCACGTCAGCCGGAACCTCAAAGCCTGGCGAGACGGCCATCTTTTCCCCTGCGCGACGTTCAAGGATCTTCAAGCGCAACTCATAATCGAGAGCGGCCAGTTCCGCCACGAGCCCCCCCGAAAGCCGGGAACGCATCCTCGCATCGAAGCTTTCGAGAAGGAGCGGCGCGCAGTCGGCGGCCACGACGACCTGCTTTCCGCCGTCTATCATGGAATTCAGCGTATGGCAGAACTCCTGCTGAAAAGTGCGGCCCTGGAGGAATTCCATATCGTCGATCAGCAAGAGATCGATTGTGCGAAGCTTCTCCTTGAACGCAGGAGCATCCCGGGTCTGCAGAGCCTCGGCAAAGCTGTACATAAAACGCTCGGCTGTAAGGTAGAGCACCTTTGCATTCGGGTTTCGCTGTTTCACGTCCCAGGCAATGGCATGAAGGAGATGAGTCTTGCCCATCCCTACCCGGGCGTGAATGTAGAGCGGATTATATCTAAGGGGCTGTTCGCCGGCGCTTCCCGCAATCTGCATCGCTGCGGCATGGGCAAGCCGATTCGGTGTTCCAACAACGAACGACTGGAACGTATAGCGAGGATCAAGGGGCGATCCTTCAAATCCATCGAGACCTGTCCTTCCGTCGCGATGGGCCGTGCTCAGTACCCTTAGCGGTATCGGAGCGGTGGGAAAGCCCAGTTGAGGTTTCGACTGACCGGTATCCTTCGGTGCTGGGACCGCCTTAAGCTTCTCGATTGCGGCAAGGTGGGGCTGCCTGACGCGGAATTCGAGTTTGTTCACGCCGCCAAGCTCCGAGCCGCAGCATGCAAGTAGCTTATCGGAATAATGAGACTGCAGCCAATTGCGCAGAAACTTAGTAGGGACTGAGACATGGACGACACGTCCATCATATGCCTCCAACTCCACGCGGCCAAACCAGCTTGTGAAGACATCGTCTCCCAGCTCGGCTCGCAGACGGCTCTGAATACGCCGCCATTTATTTTCCATCGAGGATGTCGTGATCTCCAAGGCTTCCATCAAATATACCTCGCCCTTTAGGGCATAAACGTTCAACCGCGATGAGGGTGTGCTGTCCGGCTAGGCGAGTCTAAGCTGCCAAAGGAAGGCTGCTTGACGCGCTCGATGCCCCGGCCTGGTGTAAGGCTGGCGCTTGATCCGTTTGTAAAACAGGAGCAAGCAGGCTCGAGCGGTGGCCTGACGCCGCTGGACTGGTGGCCATCAATACCTGTGGACGATGCGTCGGGACCGCGGCCTCGTCAGCCTTCGCGAAAAAGGCGTTAGTAATATCCGAAGCTAAATTTTGAAAATCCCTTGTAGCGAGATAAGCCTTCCAAGGGAGGTATGGCTGATCGGGCCTGCCGTTTTGATCCAGAGAGCCTTGCTGGGCATTCTCGGCCCTCTGCAAAATTGACGGTTTGGCTGGCGGCTCTTTCCAGGTGAACGTCACTAGAGACTGCGGCGCTAGCGCCATGCATTCATTTTGCATTCGTATTCCTCCTGCCCAATGCATGACGAACAGAAGGTGCAAATATCACCAAGATACTTGGAGCGCACCGCCCGCCCGTCGCCTGATTACGACAAAGTGCTCAAATCCAATGGGGGCCACCCCATGAACAGAGCCCGGTACGCATTACGGTGAAAACTTATCAGGAGGGGAAAATCCCCGTTCGGAGAAAACAGCATACAAAGGCCGATGCTCCCGCGCAAGGGCAGTAGAGACGCATCGGCTAGGGGACGAGATTCTGAGAGCAAGCAGAAGAATACCGGGAACGAGACCCATTCGGAGAGCAAACTATTGAAAAAATTAACGAAAAATTAACGAATCTGGTCACGCCGTTTTTGCAGCTAGCGGTCGCACAATTTTCTTGACCACAATTTCCAGTCATGGATGGTTGCCGAATGCGACCAAGCAGCTATCCGGTTATGCAATTGAAATTAAAGTGGATTTTCGTGCGACCAGATAGACGCAGCAACGCTCGCAAAGCAATCTGATGCAGATCTGCATCAGGGGGATGCAAATTTATGCTGCAACACCGAGCGATTTGATTCTCGCCGAGAGGCGCGAGATTTTCCTCGATGCCGTATTCTTATGGATGATGCCCTTCAAAGCCGAGCGCATAATTTCCGGCTGGGCTTCCTGCAGCGCTACGCTAGCAGCACTCCTGTCGCCAGCAGCGATCGCCTCTTCCACTTTGCGGACAAAAGTTCTCATCCGGCTGCGCCGGGCTTTGTTGATTAGAGTCCGCCGTTCGGCCTGGCGAGCGGCCTTCTTCGCGGATTTGGTATTTGCCATATGACGCATTCCTTTCGCGGGCGGGCGACCCGCGCTGCAATTTCCTGCATGGTTGAAGATGCCCAGCCTGCCGGAGGCAGCAAATCACGATTGCATATACATTTGATGGGCTAGACCGTCAATCGAAGGCGGCCCTTTTTTGTCCAGCACTAATCAAACTATTCGCCATGATTGGTGATGGCTTTACTGTTCTGCCAGCTTGCGGCGATGTTTAAGAGCTCTTCTTTGCTTGCAGCAAAGCCGCCCTCAACCCAAAGGCCCTCAAGCTTTTTCAAAGCTGCGCCAAGCCCAGGACTGGGCTCCCAGCCCAAAGCGATCAAGTCTGCTCCACCTACTGGAAATAAGGGCCTCTGCCGATGACGCGCCAACTCTAAGGCGGAACGCCAATGAGGATCCTCTGGTGAATCTCGTGAGCCGGCCCAGGTCAACAACAGGCGGCCGAGATAGAGGCGAGGGCCGATTCTGTATAAGCACTCCTCTAGCGCTTGTCTCTCCAAATGCGCCGTTATCCGGGGCCCTAGCGCAGACAAGCTTTCAAGGTCACTCGCCTCACGCGAAGACAACCGAAGTCTCTCTGTGATGCGGGCCGCATCCTCCTCGACGAAAAGGCAAAGGGATCCCAGGCGAAAGATTGGATCGGGCACGAGATTCAGTGCTTCTTCGATTCGGCAAAGCTGGTCAAATCGCGCTCGCCGCGACACACCTCCGAGAAGCAGAAGCAAGAGTCCGCTTTCATCCATGATCTCGATGGCTTCAGAGGCGCGCCTTGTGACGAGAATACGCAAGAGTTCCATGCGAATGCGCTCGCGCGAGAGCTGCAATAAGCCGAGCCGTTCCTGAACCGCGGCTTTAATGCCTTCGCGATCGAATTCGCCCACGGCATAGCCAGCGCTGAACCTGAAAAAGCGCAAAATACGAAGATAATCCTCGCGGATGCGCTCGTGGGGATCGCCGATAAAACGAACGCGTCCAGCACGAAGGTCGTCAAGGCTACCAAGGGGATCGTGGACCCTGCCGTTTATATCGGCGTAAAGTGCGTTTATCGTAAGATCGCGGCGCCTGGCATCCAGCGCCCAGTCATTGCCAAACGCCACGACCGCATGCCGCCCGTCGGTGCTGACATCGCGGCGCAACGTAGTCACCTCGAAGGGGTTGCCATCCACGACGAGAGTGACTGTCCCATGCTCAATGCCGGAGGGGTATGTCTTGATGCCAGCGTCTGCGGCGAGGCGCATAACCTCGTCCGGCAATGCGGTTGTGGCGAAGTCCACCTCGGACACTGGTCCAGAGCCCAGCAAAGCGTTCCTGACGGCGCCGCCAACAGCCCGGGTTTCGAACCCCTCGCCGTTCAGTGAAGCGAAAACGGCCTGTGTCGCCGGCCTTAAGAACCAATCCGCTGCTGAAACACTTAAGTTCTCCATCAAAATATAGTGTCCTCGGCTGCAGCCCCGCGACTATGACGGCGCGTACAGCCGTTCATATAAGTTCCGCAATATTGCCGCGGTTGCTCCCCAGATGAAGCGCTGACCGTATTCGATGGCATAGAAGCGGACGCGCCTCTCCTTCCACTCCCGAATATGTTGCAGGTGATTCTGCTCCTCCATGAGGAACGAAAGCGGCACTTCGAATATCTCTTCAACTTCACCTGGATCCGGTCTGGGCGTGTATGAGGGATCAACAAGCGCGAGCACCGGTATGATGCGAAATCCGGTCCCGGTATTATGTAAATCGATAAGACTAAGCGGCGTGATGAAGTTCCTGGCTATGCCAACCTCTTCCTCCGCCTCCCTCAGCGCGGTTTCTACCGGCGTTGCGTCGATGTCTTCGATCTTGCCGCCCGGAAAAGCGATTTGCCCCCCATGGGAGTTCAAATGAGAGGTTCTCAGCGTCAGCAGCACCTTCACTTCAGGCTGGCGCGCAACAACCGGCACCAATACGGCAGACATTCTCCACAAGTCTGGGGGAACCAGATGCTCCAGCCTTAAATTTTCGTTAGCTTCGCCGTTTCCATCTATCCTAATGCCCGCATCCACTCCATAGGAGAGCGGCTGGGCCGCCATCCACGATGCCTTCGAAAGCGGAATCCCCCGTACTTTCGCCAGCTCTGCAAAAGAGCCTGCGGAAAATGGGCCTAAAGGCGCAGCCTCTTGCGCCTCATAAGCGCTCGGCATGAGAGGGCCTCCACCACAATGATGACAAATAAAACAGCGCAATTTTCACCGGCTTCGCCACCTAGCTTTGATTATATCCAAGCTTGGAGCTGGGCAGGAAGCAGGAGGGATAGCATTGTATCCTCATGATACATCAGCATATACTTCTGCACAGGGCATAGCCACCGGGCGAAACACTGGCAGCCGTCCCCATAAACTGATTTGAAGCAGGTTTCTTACCCTATGCACTATGCCTCCGAGCCGAACGTTGTAACGCGCGTGGATGATATCCGGACAAAGGTGACACGCGTAAAAGAGTCGATATCGCGTGTCATCTTCGGGCAAGATGCCGTTATAGAGCTCGTCCTTGTCAACATCCTTTCTGGCGGTCACGCTCTTCTCATCGGCGTACCCGGTCTCGCAAAGACCTCGCTTGTAGAAGCGCTTGGCGGCGCACTTGGACTGAAGGCGAGCCGGATCCAATTCACGCCAGACCTGATGCCTTCCGATATCGTCGGCACCGAAGTGCTCGAAGACAAGGGCGGTTCCCGTTCATTCCGGTTCGTACAAGGCCCAGTTTTCACACAACTTTTGATGGCGGACGAAATCAACCGTGCCAGCCCAAAAACCCAATCCGCTCTCCTGCAGGCAATGCAGGAGCACCAAGTGACCTATGCCGGGCAAACCTACGCTCTGCCCTCGCCCTTCTTTGTTCTCGCCACCCAAAACCCGCTCGAGCAGGAGGGGACCTATCCTTTACCTGAGGCGCAACTCGACCGATTTCTGCTTCAAATTGACGTTACCTACCCGGATGCAGCCTCTGAGCGGCGAATGCTTTTCTCGACAACGGGAGTGGAGGAGCGGCGAGTGCAGCTCGTGCTCTCGGCGGAGGAAGTCTTGGCTGCCCAGCGCTTCGTTCGACAAATCCCGACCGGCGACAGCGTGGTCGATGCCATACTGAAGCTGGTCCGGTCGGCCCGCCCGCAAACGGCCGAGGCTGCGCCGCGCGTCAACGATCTCGTAGCCTGGGGTCCCGGTCCGCGTGCGACTCAGGCGCTGATGCTTACAGTGCGAGCCCGCGCCTTGCTCGATGGCCGCTTTGCACCCTCAATCGACGATGTCATCGCGCTCGCGAAGCCGGTGCTTCGCCATCGCATGGCGCTTACTTTCACGGCCAGGACCGAGAATATGACGGTTGACCAGGTCATTGATGGACTCTTGGACCGTTTGCGTTAGAGACGGGCACGCCTGCGATGTCACTTAAACTCGATTCCCGGTTGCAAGCAGCCGCTCTTGAGAATGCTTCTCAGGACTTGGCACAAAGGTTGCCTTCACTGCTGGTGGAAGCGAGGCGCGTGGCATCAACAGTGGCACAAGGAACTCATGGACGGCGGCGTGCAGGACCGGGAGAAACCTTCTGGCAGTATAGGAATTTTGAAGCAGGTGACGCCGCAGCACTCATAGATTGGCGGCGCTCGGCGGGCTCGAGCCATCTTTTCGTAAGGGAGCGCGAATGGGAGGCAGCACACACGGTTTGGATGTGGATTGACCTTTCGCCTTCGATGCAGTTCCGGTCGCACTTGGCTCCGGCCTCCAAAGCGGAGCGGGCCATGGTGCTGGCGTTTGCATTGGCATTGCTCTTGTCCGACTCAGGCGAACGCGTTGGCATCCCCGGCATAATGGAACCGAAGGCTCGCCATAATACCGTTACCTTAATGGCCGAGGCGCTGGCCCAGTATCAGGATAGATTGAAAGGCCTGCCCGGTGGGAGCAGCCGTTTGAGCCGGCACTCAGAAATCGTGATCTTCAGTGACTTTTTAGACCCGGTGTCAGACGTCAACGCGGCCCTCTGCGGTATTGCCCGGCAGGGGGTACGTGGACATCTTTTGCAGATTCTGGACCCGGCGGAGGAAAGCCTGCCTTATCAGGGCCGCGTTGAGTTTCATGATGAGGAGGCAGGCGCACGTTATGTTGCAGAGCGTGCCGAAACTCTGCGTGAGGACTATCACCGAAGGCTCGCGGCCCACAAAGCAGCTGTGGCTACTCATGCTGTCCAACTAGGTTGGGCGCCGCTGTTGCATCACACGAATAGACCGGCGGTAGAGGCCCTGCTTTCCCTTCACATGCACTTGTCCGGTCTTGAAAAGGCTTACCATGCCAAGGGCGCTCTGAGAAACAATCAAGGCGGCGAGAGCATGTATTCATGATAATAGGGCTGCTCAGTTCGTTGCAGTTTGCGTCACCCTGGATACTGGCAGGATTGGCCTCACTGCCCTTGATCTGGTGGCTTTTGCGGCTGACACCGCCGCGGCCTGAGACGGTTTCGTTTCCTCCTGCAACGTTGCTCCTTGGCTTACGCCCGCGAGAACGGACACCTATACGCAGCCCCTGGTGGCTAACCCTTTTGAGGGTCCTTGTGGCGGCAGCAGTGATAGCGGCCTTGGCGGGGCCAGTCATCAAGCCGCATTTGGGAGGTCCCGGCGCGCTGTCCAGGCCGCTGCTCGCCGTCGTCGACAACGGTTGGGCAGCGGGGAGCCGATGGCAAGCCCGGCAATCCTTTGCCGCGGAGCTTGCTTCGAGGGCAGAGGATGCGGGGCAGACCTTGTTCCTTATTCCAACGGCAGGTAACGCAAGCCCATTACGGCCTTTGACGCCCGCGGAATTCAGGCAGCGTTTCGCATTGATGGCTCCACAACCCTTTGCCGGAGACCGCGGAGCGGCAGCTGTGCAGATCGAGAAGGAACTTGCCCAAGAACACGGCAAGTTGCAGGTCGCCTGGCTCGCGGACGGCAACGGAGACGCGGGGGCGGAAAAACTATTCAAGGCCCTGATCCCGCTCACCCCTGACGGAACCATAGACGTATATATGGATGCCTCGGGCGCGGGAGCGCTCGCGGTTGCCAAGGATCAGGGAGGTGCGAGTGTGCTGAAAGCCCGCGTTTCTAAATCTGAACCTGGGCCACGGGCCGGTGAGGTCGCCGCCGTCACGGTACGCGGAGAAAAGCTCGCCGCCGTCCCGTTCGGTATTGCGCGCGGCGAGCCGTCTGCAGAAGTCACTCTTGACCTCCCGCTTGAGCTTCGAAACCAGGTGGCACGCCTGGAAATTACGGGAGAGGACTCTGCGGGGGGCGTATTTCTGCTTGATGGTAGGTCCCAGCGGCGGCGAGTGGGCCTTATTGGGGGCGAGGGAACGGAAGAAGCGCAACCTCTTCTCTCACCTGATTATTATCTCGAGCGGGCTTTGAAGCCATTTTCTGAAGTGACCCGGGAACACACCGCAAACCTGGATCAGGCAACTTCGGATTTGATTGGGCGTTCGCCCTCAATCATAATTTTGAGCGATGTTGGACGTCTCTCGGGGGTCTCTGCAAAACGGCTCAGCACCTATGTCGAAAAGGGCGGAATGTTGATCCGCTTTGCCGGTCCGCGGCTTGAGCGGGGCGGAGATGCGCTGCTTCCCGCCCCTTTGCGGGAGGGCGGCCGTTCTCTCGGCGGAACAATGACATGGACTTCTCCGCAGACGCCAGCACCGTTCGAGCGGGGCACGCCCTTCGAAGGAATCGAAGTCCCAAAGGATGTCAGGATCTCACGCCAAGTTCTGACGGACCCGGCGGCAATGCCACGCGAAGCCGAAGTCTGGGCGAGGCTGGCCGATGGCACGCCCCTTGTTACGGCCGCCAAGCGCGGGAGCGGCCTTCTCGTGTTTTTCCATATAACGGCTAACCCGGACTGGTCCAATCTCCCGATGTCGGGGTTGTTTGTCGAGATGATGCGTAAGGTTCTCGACCTGTCCTCGGCACAGGTAGCTCAGGCCAATAACGGACCGAGTGCCGGAGGCGGAACCGCCCTGGCTCAAGGCGAGGACGCTTTCCTGAAGCCTTGGCGCGTCCTCGACGGCTTCGGGAAGCTGACAGAGCCGGGCGAGCGCGCGGAAGCGATCGCGGCTTCGAACGCCGACGCAGCACGTGCGGCAGCCATGCACCCGGCAGGACTTTACGGACCAGAAACCGCCCTAAGAGCCGTCAATATCATGACGGATAAGGATAAGCTCGTCCCGCTTGCGTTGCCTGATAAGGCGCATGTCGATGTGCTCGCTGAAGCAGGAACAATCACGCTTGCACCCTGGCTCTTTCTTGCCGCGCTCAGCCTCTTCTTGATCGACGGGGCGGTCTGTGCCCTGATTTTCGGCCGTGGAGCGGTTCGCTGGCGGCAAGCCGCCGTGAGCGTGTTTGCTTTCGGGCTCTTTGCTGCCTTTCCTCTTTCGAACGCCAAAGCGGAGGCGGCACAGGATAACAAAGCAGGTTCTGCAGAAGCATTCGGACTTCAGGCTTCTCTCGAAACGCGTCTTGCATACGTCCTCACCGGGGATGAGGAGGCGGACCGGGTCAGCAGAGCGGGCCTAAACGGACTATCCAAGGTGTTGGCTGCCCGCACGGCCGTTGAGCCGGGCGAGCCTATCGGCGTAGATCCAATCCGCGATGAGCTCGTTTTCTTCCCTCTTCTGTATTGGCCGGTGCTTTCCAATGTCCAGCCCTTGCCGGACAAGGTACTCGCCAAGATTGATGCATACATGAAACAGGGTGGCCTCATCATCTTCGACACCAAGAACGGAGACAGCTACACGGGCAGTCTAACCGCGGGGGGGAGCACGCCCTTGGCTCAGCTTCTTGGAAAGCTCGATCTCCCGCCCTTGCAGCGGGTTCCGGAGGATCACGTGCTCACCAAGGCGTTCTACTTGCTCCAAACCTTTCCCGGGCGCTGGGACAACGGTGACCCATGGGTCGAAGCATCCTCTTCCGCAGAAGACAGCGGAAAGCGCGGGGTCAAATCTGATGGCGTTAGCTCAATAATCGTGACTTCGAACGATTTCGCTGCCGCATGGGCACTCGATGAAGGCGACCGGCCCATGTTTGCCGCTGTGCCTGGAGGAGAGGAGCAACGCGAAATGTCCTATCGCGCGGGCGTAAACATTGTCATGTACGCCCTTACGGGAAACTACAAAGGCGACCAAGTACACGTGCCGGACATTTTGCAAAGGCTAGGGCATTGACCTCATTCCCACTGCGTAAGTTCGCATGAACTGGTCCGTAGAGTTCTTCCCCTTCTTTTCGCCCGGACTGCTGACGGTTTTCGCCGTCTTGTGCGTCCTCTGCCTTTTTCTCCTGGCATGGCGCAGCCGCCGTGGTCTTAGCCTGCGCACCCTTGCTCTTGCCTGTTTTCTTGCTGCTTTGCTGAATCCTAACCTCAAAAATGAGGAGCGCCACCCGCTTTCCAATGTCGCCGCCGTTGTGGTTGACGAGAGCTCAAGCATGCGGCTTGCGGGCCGGGCAGAGCGGGCGCGTCAGGTCGAGGCGGAATTGCGCACGCAACTCGCGAAGGTCCCAAATCTTGAAGTGCGTTGGGTCCACGCGTCCGGAGCGGATCAGCCCGGCGGAGAGGCAACAAATCTTTTCAGCGCGCTGGACAAGGCTCTAACGGATGTGCCGGCAAACCGCATAGCGGGCGCCCTTTTTGTCACCGACGGGCAGATCCACGACGTTCCAGTGGATAGCAGCCGGCTTGGGTTCGACGCACCGTTGCATGCCCTTATAACTGGCTTGCCCGGAGAAAAGGACACCCGGATCGAGGTCGTATCCGCGCCGAGGTTCGGACTTGTGGGATCCGAAGAAACGGCTGAAGTCCGTGCGGAGCGGAGCGGTCCTCCCGGCGACGAGCTTGCTACTTTCGAGATACGCCACGCTTCAGGGGCAGTTGAGACGATCACGGCGCCTTACGGGCAGAAGGTGCGGGTGAAGCTGCGGTTTGAACACGCCGGCCCTAACATCGTCGAAGTGGCAGTGAAGCCCGAACCAGGCGAGCTGACTACCATTAACAATAAGACTGTCATTGAAGCTCGAGGAGTGCGAGAAAATCTGCGGGTTCTTTTGGTTTCGGGAGAGCCTCACGCCGGGGAACGTACGTGGCGGAACCTCCTGCGGTCAGATGCTGCCGTCGATTTGGTGCACTTCACCATTCTGCGCCCCCCCGAGAAACACGACGGCACGCCAATAGACCAGCTGTCGCTGATCGCGTTTCCGACGCGCGAACTCTTTGCGGAAAAGCTCAACCAGTTCGATTTGATCATTTTCGACCGCTATCAGCGTAGGGCAGTGCTGCCCATGATCTATCTCGATAACGTTGCGCGATACGTCGAACAGGGTGGTGCGGTTCTTGTCGCCGCAGGGGCTGATTTCGCTTCGCCCTCCAGCCTGGCACGCACCCCGCTAGGAACCATTCTGCCGGCGCATCCAACAGGCCGTGTTGTGGAAGAGCCTTTTCGCCCCGCGATAACCAAGGAAGGCGAAAAGCACCCTGTCACCGCCAGCCTTCCCGGCGCACCCGCCAAACAAGGACAGAAGCCAAGCTGGGGACACTGGTTTCGCGTCGTGGACGCCGAGCCGGATCGCGGCGAGGTCGTCATGAGCGGCGCCGAAGATAAGCCTCTCCTCATCCTCGATCGAAGGGGGAAGGGCCGCGTCGCTCTCCTTCTCTCGGATCACGCGTGGCTTTGGGCGCGCGGCTACGAAGGCGGCGGTCCCCATGTCGATCTTCTGCGCCGCCTTGCCCATTGGCTCATGAAAGAACCCGACCTGGAAGAAGAGGCTTTGTCTGCAAAGGCCGGTAAGCAGCAGATCACGATCGAACGGCGCACCGTAAAGGATCAGGTGGGTGAAGCAACGGTTACCACACCCTCAGGGCGCGAAGTAAAGGTTACCCTCGACCGCCAGGGCCCTGGCCGGTTTGTGAAGACCATCGCCGTCGATGAGCCGGGCGTACATCGAATTTCCATGGACGGCCTTACTGCTCTCACCGTTGCCGGTGAGATGAACGCACCTGAGTTTCAGCGCGTGGTCGCAACTGACCAGGTTCTACGTCCTATCCTCGAAAAGACAGGTGGTGGCGCATTCTTTTTAGGAGGTACGGCCGGAGCCTCTCCAGTCGCCGTTCCACCCGTGTCCATGGTGCGCTCGGCCCATCGCTTTTATGGCTCCTCCTGGCTAGGGCTCAAGGCGCGGGACGCATCCGAGGTGAAGGCCGTGTCGTATACGCCGCTCGTGGCTGGGTTTGCTGCGCTCGGCATCGGACTGGTGCTCTTGTCGCTTACCTGGTATCGAGAAGGGCGATAGCGCCTTAGCCGCTACCGCCATTGCCTAAGTCTCTGCGGGCACTCCACGCATAAGGCCGCGATAGGCCTTGAGTGCGCCGGGAACCAGTTCCACGTAAAGCAGCCGTCCGGGATCGACTGGACCCGGTAATTCAATCTGTCCTTGTGGGACGAGAGCGAAGCCTGCGCGCGCATAGTAAGGCAAATCGCCGACCAGAATGATGAGCTTGTAACCGAGCGAGCGGGCGCGTTCGATCCCCTCGAGCATGAGACGCAGGCCGTGCCCCTGATTGCTGTGGGCTTTATCGATGATGAGCGGCCCCAACAGGAGCGCGCCCGAAACTCCGCCTATTTCAGCAGGGGTGAAATTTACCGCTCCGATTATACTGTTGTTAAGCACTGCGCATAAATTAAGAGCTGGCTCGGTTTTGGCGCCTTCGCGCACGCGGTAAGCCGTCCGAGCGAAACGTCCTGCCCCGAACGTCTCCTCATTCAACAGCAGTAATGCGGGGTAATCCTCCCCGGATTGTAACCTAATTTCAGCAGCCGGAACCGTCATCTTTGCGAACCTTGGCCTTAGGGATTTGGAAAGGCGGCTCGCGGAGCGGAGATTCAAAATCGCGCGCGATGCCATCAATGATGGCGTCGTCGGTTCTCTTTAGGTTGGATAGTTCCAGATGCACGAAGCGAAGGCATGTCTGGCATTACCATGGCTGCTTAAGCACGTAAATAGGAGGCCTGCGCCTAAGTCAGCACTGCTTCTGTCTGAAGTGCGAACCTGCGCGTTGGTCTTTTGTGCTTTTCGTAGCGGCCACGAATTTTTCTTACCTGTTCGCGCCCCTTGCGGCTATTGAGCCAATGCGCTGCATCTTCCGCAGTGTGAAAACAATAGGGCAAGACGTGAACAGCGCCGCCGCTCGAAGGAACCAACAGCTCGAAGGTTCCATCGCCAGCCGCCCGAAGATATGGTTCGAAGGACATTACAGCACCTCAAGCTTGCAGCGCACAGCGCTGCCTGAATTTCGTGACGCAATTGTAAACAAGTTTGACGGCCGTCCAGTTCCAGCACCGGCATGAAATTTTCGAGGTTCTGTTCAATAAGCAACGGTAAAAAATAAGTATATGTACGGGACTTCCGGCAGGCTAGAGGATGATCGTGAAGCCGAGAGCACTCCTAATAGGTGGAATGCACACGGAAACTTCAAATCAACGAGCCTCCTTGGCACTGATGGCGGCCATGGCTGCAATAAAAAACACTGGGGCAAGCGCCAGCACTATCGAGGGACCTGCTCAGTGCGCCCACTCACACGGATAATTAGAGCGCGGCCGGAAAGGCAAACGCCACAGCAGCCCTGCTGCCGCGACATTCAGAGAAAGAAAGCGGCAAGCGGCGGAGGCACTGCGGGCCCTATCGGAAAGTGCAGCGTAAGGAGAGCCACGTCAGCATGAGGCATTTGCCCACCGACGCTCCATGGCAAGCGGAACACTGCCCAGTTACCTCTATAGCTGCCCGGCGGCGGTAAAAATTACTGGCTTCAGCGGCCGCATAGACGGCGCGGTAGGCCTCGGGCGCAATGACCTCACTCACCCGCTCGCAATCATCGCAAACGAAGGTAATAGTTTGTGGCGTGTCAGCGTGCTCAGTCATGCAGGCATAAAAGGCATTCCGGCTTTCAAGCCGATGAACAAGGCCTGCACCCTGAAGAACCTCAAGAATACGGTAAACGGATACAGGCGCTAGCCTTTTGCCCTCCCTCGCAAGGCCGTCAATCAGATCGTAAGCGCTGATGGGCTTATGATGGCTTGCAAGCTGCCGGAAGATTTGCTCGCGCAATGCAGTCCATTTAATGCCAGCGGCAACGCATTTTTCCTTTGCGCGCCAAACTGCATGTGCCAAGCAGGCGCCGTGATCGTGAGCCGGAAATGGCTGCGCTCTTATTTCTTGCATAGTAAGCTATGTAATGATGTTACACAGCGAAGGCAACCGGATAGTCCCGGCTGCGGATGCGGAACAAGGGTACAACCTTGCTTGACAATGCGGGTTTTCAGGCCGGAGGATGCAAGGTGAACTGGCAGAGTTTCGTTCGGGAAATGGCTTGAAGGAATCGGTTCGCGACGGGATTTTGTGTTCGCTGCGCGCTATGAAGCTCGCCAGCGACGATGAGAAGCCGCCACTTATCGAACTGATGGGCGGCGTGTCCGCCGACATATTCATCGCCGAGACTAGCCAGGGGCGCATCTGCGTAAAGCGAACATGCCCGAAGCTGAAAGTTAGCGGCGATTGGTACGTCTCCCCGGAGCGAGGAGAGGCGGAAAAGAACTGGATCCGGTTCGTGGCAACCTTCCTGCCTGCCCACGTCCCGGAAATCCTCGCCGAAGACAGCCATGCGTTTACGTTCGCCATGCGCTATCTGGACCCCGAGCGCTACTGGAACTGGAAATCTCTGCTTGGTGATGGTAAGGCGCAGCTAATCGATGCTGGCAGCGTCGGCGAAATCCTCGGAACCATACATCGAAAAACCGCGGGCGATGAAGCGATTGCGGCGGCGTTCGCCAACGATGAGATGTTCGCGGCTCTAAGGCTACGCCCATATTTGTTGGCTGCGGCTGAAGCAAACCCTGAGGTTGCTGCCTTATTGAACGCGCTGGTCCACAGGACCGCATCAACGAAAACTGCATTGGTGCATGGCGACTTCAGCCCAAAGAACATTCTAATTGGGCCAGACGGACCTGTTATCCTCGATGCCGAGTGCGCGTGGTATGGCGATGCTGCATTTGATCCCGCGTTTTGTCTCAACCATCTCTTGCTGAAATGCACTTGGAAGCCGCAATATACATCCCGTTATATCGCCTGCGCCGGCGCCTTCTGGGATGCCTATAGGGCCGCAGCGGGCCCTGTTTGCGCGGAAGACAGAATGACTTCGCTCTTGCCCGCGCTGATGATTGCGCGCTTGGACGGGAAGTCGCCAGTCGAGTATCTGACCGACCCCGTGATGAGGGAAAAGGTGCGAACTTTCGCAAAGAACGCGCTGAAGAAACCCGAAAGGATGCTGGCTACTCTCTTCGGCAAATGGCAGGAGGAGTTCGTTTCGTGAGAACCACTATCAGTGCCGTTCGCGCAAGGCGTATCTGGGATTCGCGCGGAAGGCCAACCGTAGAGGCAGAGGCTACACTTGCTGGGGGGGCCACTGGACGCGGAATGGCGCCGGCGGGCGCGTCCCGGGGCAGATACGAAGCCACCGATCTCAGAGACGGCGGAAGCGCTTTCGGCGGCTTCGACGTACAGCGAGCGATCGCCAACGTGAATTCCGTCATTGCAGGAGCCCTCATAGGGCATGACGCAGCAGATCAGGAGCATATAGACGGACTCATATTGGAACTCGACCCCAGCCCGCCGAAAGACCGCTTGGGTGGCAATGCCTGTATCGCAGTGTCCATGGCGGTTCTGCAAGCTGCGGCAAATGCGGCCGGGGTCCCGCTCTGGAAGCATCTTGCCCAGGGCGCTGAGGTAAGGCTGCCTTTGCCCGAAATACAGGTTTTCGGGGGAGGGGCGCATGCGGGACGCCGGATCGATATCCAAGACCTTTTGATTATGCCGGTTGGCGCTCATTGCTTCTCCCGCGCACTTGAGATGGCAGCGGAAGTCTACCTCTCCGCGGGCAGGCTTATGGAGGAGCGCGGGAAGCGCAGCGGGGTGGCGGACGAAGGGGGCTGGTGGCCTAACTTCGATACGAATGAAGAGGCGATCGAGACGTTGCTGAAAAGCATCGAGCGAGCGGGTTTGCGGCCAGGGGAGAATGTCGCCATCTCCCTCGATCTTGCCGCTTCTGAATTCTATCGCGATGGGCGTTATGTTTTGGGGCTCGAAGGACGCAGCCTAACAGGCGAAGAGTGGGCCGATCTTTTGGACGAGTGGCTTCAGAAATACCCCATCATCTCGGTTGAAGATCCCGTGGCGGAAAGTGACGTTCAAGGCATGGCCGATTTTACGGCTCGTGCCGGCGCAGCCTTGCAGATCGTGGGGGATGATTTCTTTGTTACGAATGCAAGGCGCATTCGTGAGGGTGCGGCGCAGAAATGCTGCAACGCCGTACTTTTGAAGCCGAACCAGGCTGGCACGATCACTGAAACGCGCCGGGCACTCGAGGCGGCGAAGGCGGCTGGTTACGGCTGCATCGTCTCGGCGCGCTCAGGAGAAACCGAAGACACAACCGTAATGCATTTGGCCGTTGGCTGGAACGCCGATCAGCTTAAGGTTGGGTCCTTTGCCAGATCTGAACGTATGGCCAAGTGGAATGAGGGCATCCGCATAGAGGATGATCCACAGGCGCGGCTAGGATACGCCGGCGGTAGCGCCTTGCCGTTGGGACGGTAAGCGCCGTTGTATTTTATTGAAGTCAAGCTGGCCGGGCTTGAAAAATGGGCAAATCTAATGCAAATCTACGTATGTAAAGCTGTCCATCGAAGCAACATTGGAGCATCAACAATAGAAGGGCTTTCACGCTGAGGCTTAATGCGCTGAAACAAGAGTTCTCTGAACTCGCCCCGCACCGCGCCCCGAGCGCTGCTGCGGTCCCCGACTCCCTCGCACATCTTGTCATCGACGCTCTTGAGGACGCCAAGGCTGACGATATCGTCAGCATCGATCTGGCGGGCAAGACATCCATTGGCGATTACATGATTGTCGCCTCTGGCCGTTCCCAGCGTCATGTCGGTGCGATTGCCGATAGGCTGATCGAAAGGTTGAAGGAGCACGGCACCCGCAATGTCAGAGTAGAGGGCGTGCCCCTGTGTGACTGGGTCTTGATCGACGCCGGCGACGTGATCGTGCATGTGTTCCGTCCAGAGCCGCGCGCCTTTTATAACATCGAGAAGATATGGGCGTCGGATAAGCCTAATTTGCAAACAGCGGATTAGGCGGAAAGGCCGCGGCGGCCGGAATGAAGATTTCAATTCTGGCCGTTGGCCGTCTAAAAAGCGGGGCCGAGCAGGCTCAGTTCAACCGTTATATCGACTTGTTCAATGCGGCGGCGCGCAATTTGAAAATTGCGCCGATGACAGTCGCTGAAATCAGTGAGGGCCGGGCCGATTCAGCTGATGAGCGAAAAGAAGCGGAAGCGAAGTCGCTCCTCGCCAAGCTTGGCGGCGCGAGGCTAATCGCTCTCGATGAGGAAGGCCAGATGGTCAGCTCATACGAGTTTACGGCTATGATAGCACGGCTCCGTGACGAGGCGCTTGACGTGGGATTTGCCATCGGAGGGCCTGATGGCCATGGAGAGGCGGTTAAAAATGCGGCGCACTTCCAGCTCTCGCTAAGCCGCCTGACGTTGCCGCATGGCCTCGCCCGCATAGTGCTTGCCGAACAGGCTTACCGTGCGGTCACGATCATGCAAGGACACCCCTATCATCGCGCGTAGATCCGGGATTATTGGGCGTTGGACGTGACGCGCATTAAGGGCGATAAGGGTTAGCCGTCGGTCGCGCGAATTTCGGCGATAATGGCATTCGTAACCGCTTCGGTCGAAGAGCTACCGCCGAGGTCGGGAGGTATTGTTTCACCACGTCCGGTCACAGTCTCGATCGCCTGCATGAGCCGCTGCGAAGCGGAGAACTCCCCGAGATGATCAAGCATCAGACAGGCAGTCCAGAAGGCGCCGAGCGGATTTGCGACCCCTTTGCCGGTAATGTCGAAAGCGGAGCCGTGAATGGGTTCGAACATTGAGGGCCGGTTGCGTGATGGATCGAGGTTAGCAGTGGCGCCAATGCCTAGGCTGCCGGTCAGCGCGACCGCAAGATCGGACAGCACATCCGCGTGAAGATTCGAGGCAAGCACCGTGTCGAGGCTCCAGGGCCTTAGAACCATGCGCTGGGTCATTGCATCGACAAGCATCCAATCCACCTCAAGGCTGGGATAATCCACGAGCACCTCTTGGCAAACCTCGTCCCAGAAAACCATTCCATGGCGTTGCGCATTCGACTTTGTCACGATAGTGAGCTTTTGGCGCGGCCGGGATAAAGCGACATCGCAGGCGAACCGGGCGATCCTCTCTATGCCGGTCCGGGTAAAGACAGAGACGTCCATTGCGACTTCAATCGGCAAGGCGCGATGAGCGCGGCCGCCAACGCCAGCATATTCGCCTTCGCTATTCTCGCGGACTATGATCCAATCGATTTCGCGGGCAAGGTCTTTGCGAAGCGGGCTCTCGATGCCTGGCAGGAGCCGCGCCGGGCGCACATTCGCGTATTGATCAAAGCCTTGGCAGATGGCTAGCCGGAGACCCCAAAGCGTTATGTCATCGGGCAGTGCCGGGTCTCCCACGGAGCCGAAGTAGATCGCATCGAAATTTTCAAGCTGCGCGAGGCCATCCGCCGGCATCATAAGGCCGTGCTGGCGGTAGTAATTGGATCCCCAATCATAGCCCGTGAATGAAAGGCCGAAACCGCCGTCTACGAGCGCAAGTGCTGTCAAGACTTCTTGCCCGGCCCGAACGACTTCCGGGCCGATTCCATCGCCGCCAATGACTGCGATCTCATAGTTGCGCTCAGCCATGCTGCCTGCCCTAACGGTTACTTTGGCCGACTATGCGCTAGCCCCATCGGCTTTGGCAAGCAGGGGGAAGCCGGCAATGCAGGGGCCCGGCCCCGATGCGCTGTTAAGGGTTAGGGCGTGGAAGAAATGCCGGATGCCCAGATTAAATCCGGACTCCGGCATTAATATGTCGTCCTGGATAGGCTGGCTTCAACTGCGCAGGCGCTTACTCAGCCGCTAATTGCAGTATTCCCGGCGGAAACAGCGCTGGCCGGGCGGCGGGCAGATGGGGTTGCCATATGCGTCCGGTAGCAAGGAGGAGCCACATCGTGGCACTCCAACGGTCCCGGATGGCAACCCGCATGGTAGTAATGATCCCTCGCCGCTAACCCGATGATGCCCAGGCCGATGATCCCCGCGGCTACCCCAGCAGCATAGCCGGGACCGGGGCCGCGGTAACCCCAATAGCGGCCATGCCAGTAATCAGCCGAAGCCGGCATCACGCTCGCTGACATTAATGTAGCCGCAAGGGTTAGAGCTGCCCCCTTCTTCAAGAATAACTTCATGCTCACCTCCACATCGCGAGATGTCTTAACGTTTAATTCCGCCAAGCTTGCGTTGGACTTACGATGATGGGATTGAAACAGAGATACGCGGTCCCAGCATGGCGGAGTGGAGGCAAAAATCAGCCTAAGTACATAAAAATGTTCGCAAAGTTTCACAGGAGGCATATCACGCGACGAATGTCAGTCGCTTAGATGGAGGAGCTATCCAGCCAGGAATATCATCCTTCCCGAAAACCTTTGGCCTTGCGGTGTGTTCTGAACAGAACCTATTCAGTGTGCTGGTGTTCGATGACAGGAAGAATCGCAAGAGGGCCTACCAATGAAACTTTTCGAATGCCAGAACTGCGGCCAGCTCATTTATTTCGAAAATACGCGCTGCGAGCGATGCGGCTTCGCGCTTGGTTTTCTGCCCGGCGTCGCGCTTATGACTGCACTTTCGCCTGGAAAGAACGGCAGCTACCGGACCCTGTCTGCTCCAGCACAAGAGGTTTATTACTGTGCAAACTATGGGCACGCTGCCTGCGATTGGCTGACTGATGGACCGGGATTATTTTGCACGGCATGCAAGCTCAACCGCACCATTCCGGACTTAAGTCAGCCCGAAAATTTGCGGCGGTGGCAGCGCATTGAAATTGCCAAACACCGGCTGATATATAGTCTACTACGCTTGCGGCTCCCCATCGAAAGCAAAACCGAAGCGCCTGATAATGGGCTTGCCTTCGACTTTCTGGCGCCTGCGCCGGGGGAGGACGGCCAAGGGAAAATCCTCACCGGCCACGATAATGGGGAAATTACACTTAATGTTGCTGAAGCAGACGACGCCGTGCGGGCGGAGATACGTCAGAAAATGCACGAACCCTACCGCACTTTGCTGGG
>JBAUNL010000426.1:0-10524 GCA_049579205.1 Rhodomicrobium sp.
GCCAGGCCAGCCCTTGCGTTGTCGGTTTGGGCTGAAGCTACGCTCGTGTCACGGTAAGAGCCGATTCTCTCGACGCTCGCCGATAACGCATAAGCTCCCATGAACAGGAACACTGCGAAACAGCCAATGGCTTTGAACCATTGGCCAGTCTTCCAAGCCGCTTCCCCAACAGGAATGAAAACGGCTGCCCCGATCGACGCCACGACAACGGTGGCAGTCACCGGACTGAGCAAGCCTTCCGACTTGGCCAGATATTCGGTGTTGAGCCATATCTCGACCCCGGCAAAGACGAAGCCGAGCAAGGCCGCAACGATCTTGATAATAGGCATGCGTGGTTTTATAGTTTGGGGACGTTTCGCCATTTGGACCTGCTCCATTTTGGCGTTGCGAAGCCGGGCGCGAGAGAGCTCAACCTCTCGCCTCGGCGCCTTTTCAGGCTAAAAGCCATACCGCTGATCAAGGGGTATCAACCGATAATACCCCTCCCCAAGCGGCCAAAAATTAAGCCCGGACGAACAGCCGGGCATTCCTGCAATCTGAATTAACCTTGGCATGGGCGAGCGCGGCGCTGCTGCGACTGCTTAGCCTGTCTGGCAACCCGTGGCATCCGGGTGCGAGCGTTAGGCGGCTTGTCTGCCCAGCAGAAGGGCAGCGCTCGATGTCATCATCCAAGATTTGAGTTCGCCAAATCCGGCGAGCTCAAAAAGCTATTTGGATTCTCAGCCCGGCGCCTGGAATAGCTTCGCCAATCCCTCGCTTGGGGCTGATCTCGGAAGAGTGGAAGTCCTTCTGCTAGCCTTTCTCCGCTTTGCTTGTCTCGCCGGTGGCTTTCCAGCTTCCCCTCGTCGGGCTGGTCCTGTAGGTCCCGGACCATCTAGCTTGCGTCATTCTGGGCCATCTCTTCGTCATGACCCTATTTATAATCGATCTGTAGTGTATTGTCAATACATAAAATGATATTGCACTACAATAAATCCTGAACTAAGATGGCGGGCATGAAAAAGCCAAAGACGACTATTCGCACTGATGTGCCGATTTCTTTCCGGGTAACGCCCGAATGGCTGGAAGCGCTTGACGAATGGCGAGAGGAGCAACCCGTGAAGCCATCAAGAACCGCAGTCATCATGACGGCTGTCGAGCGATTTATAGCGTCTCAAAAAGCGCGCAGGGCAACATTAGAGCAATAAAAAGCGCATCAAAAATGGCACTAAATTGGCATTATGCTTTCGAACCTATAATATGAATTTTGGCTAAGTACTTGAAATTGCTTGGCGCTCCCTAGGGGAGTCGAACCCCTCTTTCAAGATTGAAAATCTCGCGTCCTAACCGATAGACGAAGGGAGCGCTGCGGGCGAAGGCTGGATATAAAGCCCGCGAATGCCCCTTGGCAAGAGGCCTTAGCCTCTGGCTGCTACCGCAGCATCTTCGATATGAAATTCAACGCGCCCCCGGCCTGCCCATTCGTCATGCTCGATCCGGCCCGCAACATGGCAGGCGAAGTCCCGCCCAGCTGACAATGCAGGCCCGAGCTCGGATTGCGCCGCCCTGAAGGCCACAGCCGAAACCTGGCTGCCGTCCGCGGATTGCAGCGTGCAGCGCAAATGGCCGCCTGCCATCTCCTTCATCATGCCAACGCGCACCGATGGCAGACAGAAGCGCGGGGCAGGATTTCCCTGACCGTATGGCCCGGCCCGTTGCAGCTCCTCCGCAAATTCTAGTGTTGCGGCCCGTGGGGTGATTGCACCGTCGATGGCAAGCACCGGCGCAGCTGATGCCGTACGATAGGCAGACCCAAGTGCATCGCGCATATAGGCGGTAAGCTCGGGAAGCCTGCCGCGTGCCACTGTAAGGCCCGCCGCCATCGCATGGCCTCCCCCCTTCTTCGCGACGCCGGCCTCAACAGCGCCCCGAACCGCGGCACCGATGTCTACTCCGGCGACCGAACGTGCGGAACCGGTGGCCTCACCTGCCGTTTCGTCATGGGAAAAAATCAGGCACGGCCGTTGAAAACGCTCGGTCAGCCGACTTGCGGCTAGGCCCACGAGGCCCTTATGCCAGGCCGGGGAAGCGGCGATGATAATGGGGCAATTGGGGTCTTCGAGCAGGGCGCGTTCTGCCCAGGCTGCGGCTTCTTCCACCGTTTTCAATTCAATGTCCCTGCGTTCCCTGTTCAATGCATCGAGCGTCTGCGCAATGCGGGCGGCTTCGACTGCATCTTCGGTCGCCAAAAGTTGTGCGCCAAGGCCCGCGTCACCGATACGCCCGCCTGCATTGATGCGCGGTCCAAGGACGAAGCCAAGCGTGTACGGAGAGGCCGGCTTCTTCAGGCCGGCCGCCTCGCAAAGCGCCTGCAAACCGGGGTTTCTGCAGTCGCGGAGCACCTTGAGACCCTGCACCACAAAAGCGCGGTTAACCCCCTTTATCGGGACGACATCGCAGACCGTTGCCAAACCAACCATATCGAGCCAGCCGAGAAGGTCCGGCGGTTTGGCTTTTGCGTAGAAGCCGCTGGCGCGAAGGAGGCGCTGAACAGCAACACATAACAAAAAGACGACGCCGGCAGCGCAGAGATGCCCCTGGCCGCTCAAGCAATCCTGGCGGTTGGGATTTACGATCGCTTCTGCATGGGGCAGTTCCTCGCTGACCTGGTGGTGATCGGCAACCACGACATCGGTACCCCGCTGCTTGGCAACTTCCAGGGCTTCGAAGCTTGTAGAACCGCAATCCACCGTTACCATAAGCCTCGCCCCGTCGTCGATGAGCGAGGAGATAGCAGCAGAATTCGGTCCATACCCCTCGGTAATCCTGTCCGGGATGTAGATCCGGGGAGAGAGGCCATGCCACGTGAAAAAACGGTGGAGTAATGCGGAAGAAGCGGCTCCATCAACGTCATAGTCCCCGAAAATGGCAACCCGCTCCTTGGCCGCGATGGCGCGCGCTAGGCGGGCAGCGGCTTTCTCCATATCCGTGAAGGTGGCAGGGTCGGGACACAGAGCCCTAATGGTGGGATTGAGAACATCAGGCACATCCTCAAGGGCGACTTCGCGCGCGGCGAGGATGCGGCCAATCATTTCCGGCAGATTGTGACGCTGGGCGATGGCAGCCCCGAGATAGGCCCGCTCCGGCGGTAGGCGCTCTACCCATTTGAGGCCGCGGGCTGATTGTTCTACCCCTAGAAATGCGGTATTGGGCCGCTGCTGTTGGAGCGGCAGAGACAGGGAACGCAAGTTGCTGCTCCGCTATGGTTGCAGCGGGAGCTTATCTGATTCGGCTTACGTTGACCCTTCCGGCCTCCTCGTCATAGTGGCGATCACTGCTGTGATGCGTAAGCTCGCCGTGACCTTGCGCTAGTGGTGCGAATTTGACATTTGAGTCCCGCCTGCCGCGAGCTCGTGCTCAAATGTCAAATTCAAAAGCACCACTTGAATCATAACTTTGCTAGTGGTCCTTTGATTCCGGCATTTGCTCTCGATCATGCTGCAAGGGGATGCGAATGACGGAAATCAGACCACTAGGGGCCATACTTTTCGCGAGTTTCTTTCTCGAAGATTTCGTGGCGGACCTGAGCGTAGCTTAGCACAGAGAAGAGCACGGTGCCGCCGACGACGTTCCCGGCTAAAGTCGGAAGGAAAAACTTCAAGATCACGTCGTGGGCTCCGGTCAATCCCGAAACCCATCCGTAGAATGCTTCAGCGCTCCCGGCCACGATATGCGTGAGTCTGAATAGCGAAATGAGATAAGTCAGCAGTCCGATAACAAAGATCTCCATGCCGCCCGCGGAGGGCAGCATCCATACCACGGCAGCAATAAGCCAGCCGGCCACGATCCCTTTAGCGAACATATCCAACACCGAGTTTTCCATAAAAGTGTGGAGAAGATTCGCCATTTCCGAGCTTATGGCAGTGTTCACCATCGGCAGGAATGCGATGGCGCAAGCAAAAACAAGGCAACCCGCAACGTTCGCCGCTAGTACGATACCCCAAAGGCGCAACATACCTATGAACCAGCTGAGCTTACGCCGCGCGACTACCGGAAGCACGGCGGTCAGCACGTTCTCAGTGAAAAGCTGTTGGCGCCCCAGAATGACCATGATGAAGCCGGTCGTATAGCCGAGCGCTGAGATGATGTGCGCCCACTCGGCCTTTGGCAGTAGAGCTGCAAGAGCGGCCTCGGTTAGGAAAGAGAAGCCAATTGAAATCCCGGCGGCGAAGCCTGACCACCAGAGGGACATGGCAGGGCGGCCTAGTTCGTTTTCGCCCTCCAGCCGGATAATCTCGTACAAAACAGGAGCGCGCGGCCGCTGTTTTTCCTCGACCTTCGCTTGCTCTTTCTCGGAAAGTCCCGGCTCGGCTGACGGAATCTCTTCCTCATCATCTAAGCGGACAGTCTCGCGTTGCGACATCGCCTAATCCTAGCCCCGGACGCCGCTTTGGATGCCGCAGCGATCACACACGCCTAGGAGCCTCTCACTGCGTCAGAGGCGTCCTTCCTTCTGTTGCTTTGCGGTTTTCCCTTCCCGCTCTTTCTTCTTGGTTTTCGCGAGGTTTTCCTTATTTTTCTTAGGGCTCTCTCGGTTGCTCGCCCCAGCTTCTTTCAGCGCGATAGCGACAGCCTGCCTTTTACTCTTCACTGGCTTTCCCGTGCCGGTTTCCAGTTCGCCATGCTTGTATTCGTGCATGACGCGGCCGACAGTTTTCTTTTGCTCCTTCGATTCGCTTGGCATTTTGCACCTCCTTGTAATTAACAAGGCGGCGAAGGGACCGAGGTTCCGTGGGCGGAGGACAAACTGTTCTGGGCCGAAGTCTAGGGAGCGGGGCGCAACAGAACATGGCGCTTTTTGCCGAGCGATAGCTTGATGACGCCATCTGGATTGAGATCGCGCAGAGTAATGACGGCCCGCTCATCCGTGGCTGCTACATCGTTCAAACGGAGTGCGCGGCCCTTGATCTGACGCCTGGCCTCACTTGTGGAGGTCACAAGCCCAGCCAAGGTGCTGGCATTCAGAAGCCCAATCCCCCGGCTGAGATCCTGCTTCGCGATTTCAATTGTGGGCAACCCTTCCGCAGCTTCACCTTCCTCGAAGGCTTTGCGAGCGGTTTCCGAGGCAGCCTCGGCTGCGGCCCGGCCATGCAACAGCGCCGTCGCCTCCGTCGCGAGCACTTTTTTTGCTTCGTTGATTTCGGAGCCTGGAAGGGCTTCGAGCCTCTCGATGCCGTTCAGCGTCAGCTCGGTGAAAAGCCGCAGGAAGCGGCCAACATCGCCGTCTTCCGTGTTCCGCCAGAATTGCCAATAATCATAGGGGCTCAGGATATCGGCATTAAGCCAAACAGCGCCTTTGACCGACTTTCCCATCTTCGAGCCAGAAGATGTCGTGAGTAATGGCGTCGTGAGGGCGAAAAGCTCTCTTCCATCAGCCCGCCGGGCGAGTTCTATGCCGTTCACGATGTTACCCCACTGATCCGACCCGCCCATCTGCAGAACGCAATCATAGCGGCGCGCAAGCTCTAGAAAGTCATAGGCCTGCAGCAGCATGTAGTTGAATTCGAGAAATGTCATGGGCTGCTCGCGTTCAAGGCGCAGCTTGACGGAGTCAAACGTCAGCATCCTGTTGATTGTGAAGTGCCGCCCATATTCGCGCAGAAACTTGATGTAGCGAAGGCCCTTCAGCCATTCATCGTTATCGACGAGGATCGCATCGTTTTCGCCTTCCCCGAACGACAGGAACTGTGAGAAGACAGTCTTGATGCTGGCTTTGTTGGCGTCGATCTCTTTTTGCGTGAGAAGCTTTCGCGTCTCGTCTTTTCCGGAAGGATCGCCGACTTTCGTCGTTCCCCCCCCAAGCAAAACGATCGGCTTGTGCCCTGCCTGTTGCAACACGCGCAGCATCATGATGCCGATAAGATTTCCAACATGGAGGCTTGGAGCGGTGCAATCGAATCCGATGTAAGCTGTGATAACGCCTTTCGCCGCGGCAGCCTGCAGCCCTTCCTCGTCTGAGATCTGGTGCAAATAGCCGCGTTCGCGGAGAACTTGTATAAAATTAGATTGATTTTTTGCGGTCGCGCGCATGAAATCCTCTCTCAACGCGTCCCTCGACAGGCGCCGGGGGAGTGTGTAGCAGAAATGGCACCATGTACGGCATTAGAGTCTTCCATTCAAGCGAGGGCCGATGAGAGCGATCGGGCTGATGAGTGGCACCTCGATGGATGCGGTCGACGTAGCTCTGATTGAGACGGACGGCGAAACAATTCAGTCATTCGGGCCAGCGGCAGAGTTTTCTTATGAACCGCTTGAACGCCAGCTCCTCCGGGAGGCAATGGATTCCGCCCGGGGAATAATTCGGCGTGATGACCGCAGCGGTGTGCTTTCGATTGCTGAAAACATGCTTACGGCCAAGCATGCGGAATGCGTCAAGGATTTCACGGCCGCGAATGGAGTTGAGCTTAGCAGCATTGATGCCGTCGGATTTCATGGCCAGACGGTAATCCACCGCCCGGGACGAGGGCTAACGGTGCAGCTTGGTGATGGCCAGGCGCTCAGCCGCTCGCTGGGCGTCCCTGTCGTTTATGATTTCAGAGCTGCGGACATGAAAGCGGAAGGCCAGGGCGCACCCATGGTGCCTGTGTACCACCGGGCGCTTGCCTTACAGGCAGGCGTCGAGCTTCCCGCAGCCTTTGTAAATATTGGAGGAATTGCAAATGTCACTTTCATTCCGGAGGGCCCGGCCGAAAGCCTGATTGCTTTCGATGCCGGACCGGGGAATTGCCTGATCGACGACTGGGCTCTACTCCATACTGGAGAGCCCGTGGACCGGGATGCCCGCCTCGCTATGGCCGGGAAAATAGACCGCGACGTGCTTGCCGGATTGATCGCTGATCCATTCTTCAAAGCCGCCCCTCCGAAGTCCCTTGATCGGGGCTCGTTTACACTAGACCGTGTCAAGGGCTTGAGCCCGGCCGATGGCGCCGCGACCCTTACAGCATTCACCGTGGCAGCCTTGGCGGCTGCTCAACATCTCCTCCAAGTGAAGCCGAAAGTGTGGATCATGACAGGGGGAGGCGTGCACAATCCGCACATGCTGGAAGGTCTTCGCCGTGTACTCGGACCTGCCGTAATGACGGCGGACGAAGCTGGGTTCAGCTCCTCCTATATGGAAGCGCAAGCGTTTGCCTATCTCGCGGTCCGGCACTTGCAATCGCTGCCGTCGTCCTTTTCAGGGACGACGGGCGTTTCACGGCCTACGATCGCAGGAATACAGGCGCTGCCTGGTTAGCTTCGATCGCCGCTGAAGCCTAGCGCGTGGGCGCTTACCGCGCAGCGGCGGAGAAAGCTGGTGCGCCCGGACCTGAGGCTGCGCGAGGAGTCTCGGCCTTCATCGCAGCCTTCTGCACCGCCTTTTGCACCTTCTCGAAAGCGCGCACTTCAATCTGCCGGATCCGTTCGCGGCTCACATTGAACTCGGTCGACAACTCTTCAAGCGTGAGAGGATCGTCAGCCAAACGGCGGGCCATGAAAATGCGTCTTTCGCGATCGTTGAGGCCTTCCATGGCGGCTTCGAGATATTCACGGCGGCGGCCCATCTCCTCGCTCTCAACAAGAGTCGTTTCCTGGTCTGGGCCTTCGTCTACGAGCCAATCCTGCCATTCTCCGCTCTCGGAGTCGGCTCGAAGCGGCGCATTCAGCGAGGCGTCGCCGCCAAGCCGCCGGTTCATCGAGACCACATCCTCCTCAGGAACACCGAGGTTGGTCGCAATCTGCTTAACTTGGTCTGGCCGGAGGTCGCCCTCCTCCAGAGCCTGGAGCTGGCTTTTGGCTTTGCGCAGATTGAAGAAAAGCTTCTTTTGGCTGGCCGTGGTGCCCATTTTGACAAGGCTCCAGGACCGCAAAATATATTCTTGAATCGCAGCACGTATCCACCACATTGCGTAGGTAGCGAGGCGGAACCCCTTATCGGGATCGAATCGCTTCACCGCTTGCATCAGGCCGACGTTGCCTTCTGAAATCACCTCTCCGATGGGTAGTCCGTAACCACGGTAGCCCATGGCGATACGGGCAACCAGCCTAAGATGCGATGTTACGAGCTTTTGGGCGGCAGCGGCGTCTTCATGCTCTTGCCAACGCTTGGCAAGCATGTATTCTTGCTGGGGCTCAAGCATGGGGAAGCGCCGGATCTCCTCGAGATACCGCGCCAAACCGCCGCTTGCGGCAACCGATGGCAATGAACTCATGCTCGTACCCTCCCCGGCGGGCCACCCGCCGTGCCTGGAGAACTCGTTCGTATTTTTTGAACGACAGAACCTACCTTACGCTTACAACCAAATCTCTGCATCTTAATTCTTGGACAGTTTTGTTTCCAACCTTTCAAGTGCGTTACAAAAATTCGCGATTTCCTGCGGCAGCTTTACCTCGAAAGCCATGACCTTCCCGGTCAGCGGATGGCGAAAGTGAAGGCTCGCCGCGTGCAATGCCTGCCTTCCCAATGCCCTCAAAGCATCGCCCGCTTCTTCGGGAAGCGCATTCGCCTTTGTAGCAAAGCCGGCGCCATACAGCTTGTCGCCTGCTATAGGGTTGCCGATGTGGGCCATATGGACCCGTATCTGATGCGTGCGCCCTGTTTCAAGTCCACATCGAACGACACTTAAAACCGGAACGTTGTTCCTTCGTTGCGATGCAACACGCGTGCCCAACCCGAAATCGGTCCCTTCCGCGCGTAATCGGAAAACGCGCGCGGTCTCGTATTTTGTGATCGCGGGCCGGCCTCCTGCCGGCACAACCGCCATTCTAGTGCGCGAGGCGGGATGACGGCCGATAAGTGTCTCGATTCTACCAATGGAAGGTGATGGTGCACCCCAGACGATCGCGATATACTGCCGGCTGAGCTCCCGTTCGCCTCCATGTCGAGCGAACTGCAAAGCGAGCCCCCTGTGCGCCCTATCCGTCTTTGCCACTACCATCAGTCCGCTCGTATCCTTGTCTAATCTGTGCACTATGCCCGGGCGGGTAACCCCGCCGATGCCAGAAAGCGTCTCTCCGCAATGTGCAAGCAGCGCATTCACAAGCGTGCCCCCCAAGTTCCCAGCACCTGGGTGCACAACCAAACCCGCTGGCTTGTTGATGACGATGAGGCTCTCATCTTCATGAACAACTTCAAGCCCGATCGGTTCAGGGCGAGCCCGGCATGTTTCCGGGGGCGGCACCTTCACCTCAAAGCTGTCGCCTTCCCTGACCCTGGAATTGGGGTCGGTAATGGCTCGCCCATCGCCCGCGACGTGCCCAGTCCGAATCAGTTCTTGCAGCCTCGCCCGGCTTAGTGTCTCAATCCGGCTTGCAAGAAAGCGGTCGAGCCTTGTTCCTGTATCGGTTGCGTCCGCGACATAACTTTTACAGTCTTGAGTAGCGATCGGCATGTCAAATGTCACAAAACAGAGCTGCGGGGACTTTAATGACTAGCGCCCCTGATCCGCTCCCGGGAAGCACATTCACCGCCCGGCAAGTGCGCCTCTTAAAGATCAGCGTCGCAATTATGACGGCGCTCCTGTTACTCGGAATGATTGCTGTATTCTATGGAATGGCGCGGCAGGCAGCGAAACTTGGCTCTTCGGCACCTGCCCGAACTGAGGCTGCCGCCGGCCCAACACCCTATTTGCGCACCCTTGATCTTGGCAAAGGTCAGCTGCAAGGCGTGGCTGCAGCAGGCGGCCTAATCATTCTTCACTGGAAAGGGGAGGGAAATGACAGCATCGTGACAATCGACCCGAGAAATGGTCACGAGCTTGGGCGAATTCAAGTCCCTCGGGGCTAGGTTCCGAGAATCCCATAGAGAGACCCAATTCGAGAAGCAGCGCATCTATATAAAAATCATGCCACCTAAAGTTGTTATAAGAACAGTTTGCAACTAACAATGTTGCAACACAGCAAAATACAACGCTTTTTGTTATCCAAATAGGCAAGTTTCTATGGCCTTACTTTCCCATCCGTCCCTCTATATACTCGAGACTTGAAAGAGAAGCGCAGCAGGAATGCCTTCAGACCATTTTGAAACAATTTCTGCCATGCGCGGGGAAATCCCCCGCCTCCGGCGATTTGCGCGCTACATGACGCGAGACGCCGACTATGCCGATGACCTCGTCCAGGAGTGCTTGACCCGGGCGATTGCGAATATCGGGTCTTGGCAGCCGGGCACGAATCTTCGGGCCTGGCTATTTGTAATCCTGAAGAACGTGTTCAGAAACGACAAGCGGCGAGCCCAGCACGATATTGCCTACCGGAACCGTCTTGAGCAAGATGCCCCCTCTTATGCGAAGGCTGACCAGCACGATCACCTGATCCTGGCCGAGGTGCAGGAAGCGTTTATGAAGCTCACCGACGACCACCGCGAGGTGCTTATGCTCATCGCCGTGGAGGGCCTCCGCTATGAAGAGGCTGCGTCCGTGCTCAACATCTCTGTGGGCACCGTAAAGTCGCGCCTTTCACGCGCCAGGGCGGCGCTTCGGGCGCTCGTAGGTGCCCAGGACCCAGACCCCA
>JBAUNL010000427.1:0-8797 GCA_049579205.1 Rhodomicrobium sp.
AACGCCCATCCCGCCATATTCGCGGCGCCACCTATAGTAAGTCTGCTCGGTTACGCCGATCGCACGAACCGCCTGGCCTGCCGTCTCGCCACGGCTCAGGCGGACCTCTACTTCACGCAGCTTGGCAATGATCTCTTCCGGTTTGGCTCGTTTCGCCATCTCTCAGCTCCATTTGCGAAGCCGAGACTAACCGATTCACCTGACCACTTTCCGGGTAGCAGACCATGGCCCCTAACAGGAACCCACAGCCTGTTAGGGGTCCTAAAAAAGTTGCCAAAAACAAAGATTATGCAAATTTAGCCATATTCACTAAGCGAAGTAGATGCCTGCCCAAAGCTTGGCGGGACGTTACCGCAAGGAAGAAATCGATAATAACTTGGAGCACGCGAGATGCACCGAGACAACTACGTTGATGTAATCGAGAGCAGTTTTCGCATAATCAATCGGTGCCGGAAGGAGTTGGAGCTCCTGCGTAGGTCCATTGAACTATCTCAACGCAACGCCTACGCTTCGGCGGTTCTTTGCCACGAGCTTGAAAACGGGCGCACCGGAGAGAGAGAGCCTGACGAACTCAATGCGCGCTGAGCACACGATATTTTTTGGTGCTTTATGGCCGCGCTTTCTGGATAGAATCCGAAGATTTACCGAATTCGGTTGGGCCGCTTTGGGTTGACCTAAATCAAAGATGCAGGTTCTAAGCGTGCGTCATGATAGGGAATGACACATTCCGAAGCGCAAGGTCGCCTGAAGAAGATAGAAAGCAATATCGCTCAGCTTAGCGGGCAACTTGCTGATCAGCGCGAATGCATAGCAGATTTGGCGCGGTGTGGTCTTCCAGCGGGAGAATCTCGCTGGGTTCTTGGTTTGTTAGAGCAATTGCTGAAACTCGAGATTGCGGAGCGCGACAAGCTTCGGACGCCTCAGACAAAAAAATCGGAAATCAGCCCGCAAGCCCAAAATTCGCGCTAGGGAAGGCCGTTCTTACGCCAGCGGCATGACTAGAGGGGACAGCGCACGAAATTGTGCTGTCTCTGGATAAGTGCCTTTGCACGAGATAAAGTTTATTTAATCCAAAGGCTTGGTTTTAACGCTCCGGCAACTTCAGCCTATTTAAACGCACGAAAAGATTCGACACCGGCGGTTTCGCCAGAGTCAGACTATCAAGGTTGGGCTTAGGAGGGGTAGGAACGTTAACTGGGGCAACGCGGGATGCACCGGGATAAACACGATAGTCACATCGAAGCAAGTTATCGCCTCATCAAGGTTTGCCGTGAGGAGCTGGAACGGCTGCAAAAGTCGCTCATCGAAGTGAGGAAGCGCAACGCTGATGCCTGGGTAATGCTTTCCCACGCCCGCGACATAAACGCCCCACAAACCGACGAAATTGAAAGCCCCTGTTCCAGCCAGCAAATATTCCCCAGCGTCTCACAGATAGACGAAGCTAAAAATTCGGCTTCTCGCGAGCCAATGTCGCGGGGCAGCTTGGGATGGCTTGACCGTGCGAAAGAAAGTAGGCTGTGTGCCGGGCGGGTCCACGACTATAAGGTAAAAAGATGCCTGCTGGATCAGGCTGAAGCCTACGAAAAGATTGCAGAGCGTTCCAACTAGGCGTTTTCAAGTCCTAAAAAATCTTTGTTGATAAAGCTAAGATTGAACCAAAAAGCGGGAACCGCTTTTGATGCTGGGTTTTTGAGTCCAGCATGAAAGCGGACAACGAGAACACGGTGCCTTTCAAGCCGGTAGAGCTGAAGGCCGTTGCCGGTTCTGTGAGCAGAATGCATGGCAACAAAGGGGCAATCGTCATCACAAGCGGGGACGAAGGCATTCGTATTGGCATGCATGGCCTTGATACTTATGAGGCGAAGGAAGCCCTATGCGTGGCCATGTACTATGTGATCGGAAAGGCTTTGGAAGAGCGGCCTTTTTAACATCCTTGGAAACTCCCGCTCATTAAGACCGTATCGATCCCTTTTGTCCTCTTTTTTGGGGGGTGAACGAGGCGCCTCGCTGCGCCTGCTCGTTTGTGTGCCGGTTTATGCGGGCAGAAATTGCATCACATCGATATCGCTCTTGCTTCAGTGGTCCAGTCTGGGCGGCGTAGCCATCGCGGGAGCCTTGGTTGCGTTTTCATCTCCAGCGGGGTGCACGTCAGCGATTCGTTAAAGATTCCTGCTTACATCCGACTTTATTTTCAGCGTTTTACCAGCTCAGAATGGCTTAGCCGAAGTAAACTAGAACAATTGTTCAATAGGTGAGCTGCATTAAAGTTTAAATTAACAGACGCTACTTCAAAACATTTCGGAATAGCTACTTATAAGGTAGATTTGAAAAGTATTTTTGAGATACGGCGCCGGTTAAATCAGGCGATATCGCGCCAGGCATATCGAGTTCACTTGAAGGACCCAGCATGTCACAGCAACGTCACCGGCGGCGTAGATCCAAGTGCACCCGGGCTGCCTGCCTGGCGCTCGCCTTGGCAGGTGTGACGGCGGTGGCGCTTGCGGGCGATACCGCGACCAACTTTCCAAGCGCGGAAACTCTGCTGAACGCCCAGCACGACGACGCCAACTGGATACTGCCGGCCAAGACATACGCCGGAAACCGTTACACAGCTCTGACGCAGATTGACAAGACAAATGCCGGCGCCCTGCACATGGCATGGAAAACCAGTATCGCCGATAATGGCGAACAGGAGGCCGCGCCCATTGTCTGGAACGGCATCATGTACCTGTCGACCCCGCACGATGGCGTCCTAGCGCTGAATGCAAGCACCGGCAAGTTGCTCTGGCAGACGCCATATAACCCAGCATACGTCCTCCTGTTTGCCGTGAACCGGGGCGTAGGCCTGGCCGATGGAAAATTATTCATCGCGACCCAGGATTGCCGCGTCATTGCTCTGGATGCGACGACGGGCAGGAGCCTATGGAATGTGCAGGGCTGCCTGGACACGAGCAATAGCTGGTATTCAATGGCTGCCTATGTCTACAAGAACAAGATCATCCTCGGTACGGGTGGCAGCGATAATGGCAACATTGGTCTGGTTAGCGCCTTCAGCATCGATGACGGCAAACGCTTGTGGGATTGGCAGACAATTCCGGCCCCCGGGGAGCCAGGACACGAAACATGGCCTGCCGATGACTCCTGGAAGCACGGCGGCGGTGCCGTGTGGAGCGGAGTGGCGATTGACCAAAACACCGACACATTATTTGTGGCGCCCGGAAATCCTGGTCCCGATTTCGTCGAAAAGGTCAGGCCGGGCACAAACCTCTATACCAACTCGCTCGTGGCCCTGGACATCTCAGGCACGAAACCCAGGATCAAATGGTACTACAAGATTCTGGAGGACGACACGCACGATTCCGATCCGGCCATGATCCCGGTCCTCTTCGACGGCCAGGTGGACGGACAAACACGTCCACTGGTGGCGGTCGGGGACAAGGCGGGAAATTTCGTGCTGCTGGATCGAAATACCGGCAACGTGGTGCATCGTTTGGCTGTTAGCACACAGTTCGACTTGAATATCCAGCAAACGCGCGAGGGCACCAAAGCATGCCCAAATCACGGCGGCGGTATCGAGTGGAACGGGGGCGCATATGACCCGGACAGCAACTCCTTTCTGGTGCCGAGCACACAAGAATGCGGCATCTGGAAGATCACTACAGATGATCCGCAATACATCCCGGGACAGCTTTATACTGGCGGGCCGTTTCCGGCACGTCAGAATGGGACGGGGGTGCTGACTTCCATCGATGTCAGTACGGGAAAACTGCGCTGGCGCCATCCGCTGCCCTACCCGGCCCAGGGTGGCGTGCTGATCACCGCCACTGGCCTGGCCTTCACCAGCGACGTAGGTGGCAATATCTACGCGTTCGATGCTGCATCCGGCCAACAATACTGGAAGGATTCGACTGGCTCGTCCATTGTCGGTCCGATTGCGGCCTATAGCGTTGACGGCATCGAATATCTGGCAGTGGTAGTTGGCGAAGCCGGAAATCAGCAAACACCTAACCTTCCAACCTCCGAAGGTAGCTACGTGATCGTCTACCGGGCAGGCGGTCCGTCCACGATCGTAAACAGCTCAACCGGTCAGGTGGCATTAGCCAACGCGCCCAAGGGCCGCGTTGGCTATTCCGCCCCTGCGGATAAGTCTGTTGGCTCTGCGCCCTACACCAAACAGCAGGTCGCGCAAGGCCGCGAGGTATATGCCGAGAAATGCGCCGCTTGCCACGGCGCCAATTTGCAGGGGGTTTCGGCGCCGGCGCTTACCGGCCCCAGCTTCGGCCGCGCGCACCTCAACGCGTCGCAGCTGCGCACCGTGGTGGTTCAAACGATGCCGCTCACGGCTCCCGGTTCGCTCAAGCCGGAAGCCTATGCGGCCGTCATGGCCTTTATGCTCAGCTACGACTGCGTACAGCCGGCTGGGAGTGGGAATGAGCCGTTTCCAACGACTGACTTGCCGGCACTAAAGCAGGTCCAACTGGGCGGTGGCACTTGCGCACCCAAGTTAACGCGATCTGCTAAGCGATGAGCGATCAGGATGGATCAATTATCTTCAATGGGGCTCTCACGGAGTGGCGTCAATTGCGGTCCCCGAAGTTGGCGTCCGGGAAACTTGAAACGAACGCGTTAAAATACGGAGAGCGTCTGGGCCAGAAAGGCATTGTGAAGGTCGATTGCACGGAAGGCTCACGGAAGCCTAGCTGACGTCACCACGGAGATCACCGAATTCCAGGTTGTGCTTAGGCGTGCGATCCGGCGAGACTGGCCGGATCACGTCTTTACGCTGTCCTAAGCAAATCAATCGTCGTTGGGCCCCTCGTCAGCCTCTGGAGCGATTGGACCGGTTGTGGTCCCATTCGGCAGTACATTCTCATGATATGGACCCTCTTGGAAATATAAGGGGTCCCAGGCGGAGCTATCAGCGTTCGCCGCTTGTGAGAAGCCAACAGAGGCGAGAGCGATACTGCCAAGCAAGGCAGTCCCCGCGAAACTAAGCCGGAGCTTAGATATTGTCGACGGCTGTTCCATGGTAATTTTCCTTTCTTGAAGGCAGGGGGCAGTGGTTTTGAGTGCCTTGTGCCATTGGAGAAAGTAATCGGGCGATGAGTCCGCCGATATTCTACAGTGGTCTTTTTGGATGGCGCTTAGGTTTGGCGGAGACATACCTAGGTTTAGTCGCATTAGCGGGAACAACTCTAGGATAGAACGATTTATCCAAGCCTCTGAAAGAGAGGCCTTGAGATGAGGCGATCGAGACGGCTCAGCGGGGCCCGCTTAGCGATTGCCGGAGCGTTGCTTGCGTTTTCATCGCCCGCGGCGCGATCGGAAAATGCGGCCGGCAACGCTGCATCCACAAAAGTCCCAGCGTACAATCCATATCCGCCCGGCATTCTGCCCCGCGATTTGGACGAGGAGATCGCGAGGGTTCAGCGGGAAATGCGCTCCATCTTCAATGAGGGTCTCAACGAGTGGAAGCAATTGCCTTCCCCGAAGATGGCAGGCAACCCTTCCACCCTTGAGGGCAGCGGATACGAGGCAATAGAGGTCCTCGGCAAGCTCTTGAACTTCGATTTGAACATGTCGCCCTTCCGGAACGAAGGCTGCGCGTCCTGCCACATGCCGTACGCCGCCTTCAGCGGGCCCATTCCCTCCGTCAATCTCACGATTGTCGCGTATCCCGGGACGTATCACTATCGGGCTAACAAGCGGACGGCGCAGCGGTATACCTATTCGCCTGATTTTCCGGTACTCCAGTATAACAAGGAGCAGGGCGCGTTCTTTGGCGGAAACTTCTGGGATGCGCGCTCGACCGGGTATAAATTGCAGAGTGCCGATTCCGAGCAGGCGCAACATCCGCCGGTCGATCCCGGTGAAATGGGCTTTGCTGATACGGCTTGCATCGCATCGCGGCTGACCCATTCAGAGTACAGGCCGCTGTTCGAGGCGGTGTGGGGGGATTCATTCGACATCAACTGGCCGGACAATGCGGAAAAGATCTGCGATACCCCCAACGGGGCAGCGGAATTCCACGGCGGCGCCACCCCCATCGCATTGAGTCCGGCAGACCGCGCCAAGGCGAACAACATTTATAACCACTGGGGACAGTCCATCTCCAAATACGAACGGTCGCCGCGGATCAGCGCGTTCTCGTCAAAATTCGACGCCTTCCTGACCCACAAGTACACGATGACGCCGGACGAGATGGCCGGTTACAAACTGTTCAACGGCAAAGGCAACTGCAATTCCTGCCATCTCGATGGAGTGTCCACTACCCTCAAGCCGGGCCAGACCGACACCGGCGCTAACAACGAGAATCGGCCGCTATTCACCTGCCTCGGCTACGCCAATGAAGGCTTACCCCTGAACGCCAACATCGCCATATTTTATGAGACTCGGACGGATGCCTTCGGGTTTACACTCAATCCCTACGGCTTCGGCTATCGGGATTTGGGGCTGGGCACCTTCCTGCGCAGCGGCTTCGGCGCCGCTCCCAATCCAAACGCGAACTGGATAAAGTATGCCCCGGCTTCCGACGGCCAAATGCAGACGATGACGGCGCGCAATGTAGCGATGACGCCGCCGCAATGCCCCACCACCGAGGCGGGGGCCGGACCCTATTTCCAGAAGGAGTTCTTTCACAACGGCTACATCAAGAGCCTGAAGCAGCTCGTCCACTTCTACAATACGCGTGACGTCTATCCATACAAGGTCACGACCGGACACTGCCCGGCGAGAACTACGGAAAAGGTGGATTGCTGGCCGATGCCCGAAGTCCCGAACAACATCGACATGACGACCGGCAATCTCGGCCTGACCGACCAGGAGGAGAATCAGATCGTGACCTTCCTGGAAACGCTGACGGACGGGTACACGACACCTTACCCTGACAGGAACACCTTTACCGGTCAGTGCATGATGGGCGGTTCGGCTGCGACCCAAGGTAACGCGTCCATTGTCCCCGCTCCCACGCCGCTGCCGACTTGCGCCCCGGCGATCTGCGGCGTGAAGCCGCTGCCCGGGCCGCACTCAATTGAATAGCGGAAAACGCTCGAAAGGGGCCTGGGGAGGCCGGTTCCATGAATAGATTGGTTCTCGAAGGGGCGGTCATCGCCGTGCTTTGTTCCAGCTCGGCCCTTGCCGAGCCAACCACCCAGGTACCCCCTCCAGCACCGAAAGCCGCACACGTCGAGATCCTGCAAGAACCTGTCCTCGAATTTGCTCGCGAGGACATGGCCATTATCCGATGGACCAGCAATAATCCAGGAGGGCCGGATGACCATTTCGCCGTCGTCCGTTACGGCACGGATCCTGAAAATTTGAACTGGACTGCGAGATCTCACATCCGGCTTAACCGCGACCATCCGGAAACGCTTATTCGAGTGCGGATAGACGGCCTGAAGCCGCTTACGACCTATTACTATCGGGTAACTTCGACCGAGGGCGGCGACGCGAGCGATGGGGAGAAGAGCGCTATAGAACAGTTCACCACACCCGGCCCAGGCAAGCGTATCGTTGCCTTTCCACAGCCGAAATAGGAGAGGATCGCCGGCGACGCTTTTTATTTTGCCGCACTGGCCGGGCGAAAAACCGCGCAAGCCCCCCTTATAAGGGCAGGCTTTTTCCTGAAGGCGCTTAATATCAAGGCCAAAACCAATAGCACCTGCCAATGCCCATGCACTTCGCCGACACGACAAGGCGCCGGCGATTGCGGCTCGCAACGTTCCCAGCTTCAACGGACCTCGATCTGACTACCTCTTTCCGCTGCCGTAACGATACTTTCCATACCGGGTTCGGGCTGGATGTAAGAGGGTTCTCTTGAGAGACCGTTGCCGTCTGGAACGGACTGGCTGCCTGGGTCGATACCCGGGATTGCGACATGAAGTAGAGCAAGAGGAGGCCGGTGGCAGCTGCGGGGGGAACGGCAACCGCGAGCGTAATCGTGAACAGCACGCTCCGCCGCCGTTGCGCAGCCCAAACGGCGAGACCTCCGCGTTTGCTTTTGGTGCCGTCACGCCGCCTGGACCTGGCCAGGGCAGCGCGCGCGGCGATAAGGCGCCTTAGCCGGCGTTCTCCATCGCGGTCGCCCTTATTAAGGTCAGGGTGACACTCCTTGGCTGCTCTGCGAAAAGCGGCATTAATCGCCGCTTCATCGGCGTTGCAATCGACGCCTAACACCTCATAGGGCTTCTTCATCGCGATACTCACTGCGTATGGCTAATTGAGAAGAGGCCCCACACGACCTGGAGCGAGTACAAGCTGTACTTGTTGTCTCGTTCTATTCTACTTTTAAGTGTAAGTGTGACAAAAGCTTGGCACGCGCGTGCTTTGCACAAGTCATCAATGCCTGAACCCGAATGCGCGGAAAGTCTGTGACGAGACCGGTTTAGAAACCGCGCTTCCCTGACCATAGCCGGCTTTGCCGGAGGGCCTAACGATCAATCACCGACCGCGTACAGCTTAACGGTAATTAAGTGGCCCTGGAACGGTCATGTGGGTCTTCAGGTATTTGAAACCGTATCCCTTGCCTTGCTGCCGTTGCCCAGGCGAGCGATCCCAGCCGAGGAAATCGTCTTTAGGCTGACGCCGATTTTGCTCACCCACAATCTCGATCTCCTCGCCCCACTGCAGGCTTATCTCGAAAGAGCGACAGGATTTCCCGTCAGGCTTTTGCAGCGGCGGACTTATCAGGAAATCACGGCCACTCAGCTTTGTTGCATAGTTCAATTATTGTTGTATAGTATAAACTATGGAAAACATCGCCGCCATTCGCGCCTTTGGCGCGCTCGCCCAGGAGAAC
>JBAUNL010000428.1:0-5214 GCA_049579205.1 Rhodomicrobium sp.
GGAGAGCGGCTCTTTCAGCAGCGGATTATCGTAGAGATAGATCTGGCCGACCGACAGGTAGTTTGCGGCCCGCCAATATGCGTCGATCAGTGACCGCTCTTTGTCCGGCAATGCGCTTGCCATTTTCGCCTCCACTATCTGGTCTCCGAAGCTGGGCATCCAATCCGCTACGCAGTCCGAGCCATAGTCTCGTCAGTTCGTTGGCGGCGATCTAAGCCGACCGGGTCGACCTGAATCGGCATCTCGATCACGGAGCTAGCTCTCAATTTGTGGACGGTCCCTGAGATGCGTATGTCCATCTCTTCGCCGCTGGTCAGTGCCGCCCGCACAGTTCTCTCATTGATCCGGATGGACACAACACCTCCTTTCCAGCATAGGCGGAATGAGAGACTGCGCCATTGTGGGGGGAGCTTCGGGTCGATCTGCAGTGTATCACCCACAAGATTGACCCCGCCAAATCCAAGCACCACCGTCTGCCACATCCCGCCAAGCCCCGCGATCCGGACACCGCCCGCGCTCGCGGGGTCGGGATCAAGGTCGAGGGTTGCGGTCTTGCGAAGGAAACGCATTGCCGTGTCGGCATCGCCCAAGCGCGCCGCAACCAGCGCATGCATTGAGGTACTGAGCGAACTACCGTGAGCACATATTGACTCATAGTAGCGGAAATTTTTCTCGGCAATTGCGCCGGGGAATTCCTCCGGCAGAAGAGCAATAAGGGCTACAACGTCCGCCTGCTTGACGACCTTTCCGCGCTGCGTGCGCTGACGGGTGATTGCCACATCGATCGGCACTTTGATGCCGGCATAGGCGGAGAGGTCGATAGGTTCCAGCTTATTGAAGCCTGCAAACTGCTCATAAATGCCGGTGGCAGCATCGAAGCCCGTTACAATACGGGCGACAGCATCGCGCCAATCCACAAGCTCATCATCACTAATTGCGAGCTTCTGCCGCAGCGCGACAGCCTGCTCGGGCCACCTCTCCTCCAACAGCTCCAAAGCCTCAAGCGCCCGGGCGATGTTCCAGCGCGCCATCACATTCGTGAACGCGTTGTCGTCTACGTCCTCATGGTATTCGTCAGGCCCGATCACATGGCGGATGTGCCTCTTGCCATCAGCCTCCGCGACAGCGCGCGACGCCCAGAATCGGGCTGTCTCCAGCAAAATCTCCGCTCCAGTGCGAAGAAAGAACTCGCCATCCCCGCTGGCGCGCCAGTATTTCCACACGGCGTATGCGATGTCGGCACTAACGTGGTGCTCCATCTTGCCAGTCAGGATCTCGACAACGGTACCATCATCCCCGACCACATGATCGGGCGTCGTTTCCTCCCCAGTGTCAGCCGATTCCCAGGCATATAGCGCTCCCTTGTAGCCCCCGGCTGCTGCCTTTGCGCGGGCCGCCGGCAATGTGTGAAAGCGATACATCAGAAGCGCTCGTGCCGCCTCCGGCCAGACCGCGATGTAGAAGGGCAGCATGTAAATTTCAGTGTCCCAGAAGACGTGCCCGAAATACGCGTCGCCAGTGAGGCCGCGGGCGCCTATGGAGACGTGCTCATCCTCTGGGTTGGCGGCGCTGGTCAGATGGTAGACTGCAAAGCGCAGCGCCTTCTGCATTACGTCGTCACCCTCGATAATAATTTCGTTCGCGGTCCAGCGCGCCTTCCAGGCAGCCTCGTGTGAATCCAGAACAGCGCGCCAGCCCAGCTGACGGCTGCGTTCCAGTGCTGCTGCGGCACGCGGAGCGGGGTCGTCCTCCCGCCTGTCGGCGCGCGCAACCGCGACCAAGCGTTCAAATTCAGCCACCTGCCCGGCTTTAGAGCGCCAGCTCCAAACCCAAAGGAGCGGGAACGGACGCTCAGGTTCCAGCAGCTTGCCGCCCAACCGCAGGGCCGCGGCGCCTGCCATCGCCACACCTTTGCCAGTGCCCTCCGTGCGCCAGGCGCCAAGGTCCTGCTCAAGCCGTGTGGGCTTCACGTCGAGGCTCGCGGGCGCGAAAGTTGCCTCCAACTTCACATCTACGCCATCCCGGTCAATCTCAGCCCGGAACAGCTGCAGCCCCGCCGCGCGATCCGCAAGCGAGAGCAGAGTCAGCGCGCGCCCGGAAGTAGTAACGCCAGAGGGGGTGCGATGTGTCCAAGCCGGCAAAAGAAGGCCACGGCGAAGGTCGAGTGTCCGTGTGCCCGTGATCATGTGGCCCTCGAGGGCCAGCAATGGTTCGCCGTTCAGGGTGAGTACTATACGTGACCAGTCGGCGACCGGCGCCAGAGCGGGTACCGGCGGCTCAGTGTTAGGAATATCAAACAGGCCCGCAACATAGCAGCGCGGCCAGGATCGCCATCTGACGCAGCCTAGCCAACTCAGCCAGGATGGACCCCGGCCCCCCGAAAGTGCCGCCCGCATTCCGAGGAAGCCATTGCCGAAGGCAAGCCGCGACTCGACTTGGCTCTCGGTGAGGATGTTGTAGCCTTCGTGGCTGATAACCCAACCCGGGTCTGGTGTCTCTTTCAGCGCCTCACGCACGAAACAGTCTCCGAACAACTTGAGCGGGCAGCGCCTGTACATCGAAGCGCTGCCTTGGCAGGGTGCGATGAGCGCAGTCCTGAACGGTCCCTGCCAAAAACAGAAGAAAGTTTATGCGATCAAAACGACAGTCGTTTTGATCTATATCAAAGCATAACCATGATTAAGAGTTAGTTGTGGAGATAACAACTTCTTCTTGTTACCTTGTCTAGGCTAAGCTCTTTTTATTTTTTTGTATAGATACACTATAGCAAAGCTCATGTATGGTAAATTTATATTTTTTTGTATAGCTTATGGACATGCTGCCTACAGCCTTCTCTTCAAGGCCGCGTCCCCCACCATCCCCTGTGCATATGATCGTACCTGGCGGCGGGCTTTCTCCCGGCGGGGAGCGCTTCATCCCCTGCCGGCATGGCTTCTTCCTGCCGGTCCGGGTGCTGGCTGTTCCGCCGCCTGAGAAGCTTGCCGGCGCCTAGCGAAGCGCAGACGATGAGATACCCATGAACGCCGCCTCAACAGCTGCCGTGGCCGAAATCATTAATGCCACGGGCGGGGGCGCGCGTGGCGTGCTAGTGACCGCTGTCTCGCCCCCCGCTTTCAGTCGATGGCCAAGCGGCTGTGGTAATTCACGGCACCGGACCGATAGAAAAGTGAGGAGGCATCTCGTTGGCAACTTTGAGCGCCTCTGACTCGAACAGCTCCAGCGCCAATTTCTGGGCAAGCATCATGTCGCCAACCACAAGATCGCCCTCGGGCATGAAGCACAACACGCGCGCGGGTCTATTCTTGTTGTCGAGCTGCTCCACATTCATTTGGAAGCCATTCCTGATGCGATAGCGTCGGCCAGTTTCACCGCCGGCGACATCGAAATAGCCGTGCCTTTCGTATTGATCGCGTTGAACCGGAGTAAGGTTCTCGCTGAGAAGCCGCATGCCGCGAACATGCGCTTCGTGAGCCGCAGCTGACCCCCACAGACGGAACCTTTCAGGTGCATCGAGGAGACCTTCGAAGCGCTCGGAAGCACCTCCGTTGACGAAGAAGCTGGTGAAGTGCGACGCTTCTCCTCCGTGCCAGCTAATTGCTTGATGAAACAAATCCGCCAGGATGCGGAGCATACGTGCCATCAACCGCCTTTCAATTGCGGAATAAACAGCGTCTGCTCAACACTTGGATCGAACGTGCCGATCACCTCGCCGGGCTCTCCTTCCTTGCCAAGCGCGACGGCCCGAAAGCCTTTGCCCGTCAATTTCTCGAAGCGCTCTTGTGCAAGTGCGGTTGACGTCAAGTCGGAAACATCAAACTCGTGGCGCGTGTCGCCACTGCCATCCATAACGATCTGAACGCCCATAGGTGCGCTCCTCTGTTACTTGCGTAACCGCAATTATACTCGCGCTTATGCGGATGGGCAAACTCATGCCAATCGGCCATAAGATTCCCTGAGATGCCGCCGACCTGGTCCCGGTTGCCCGGCCAGGCTCGAAATCAATTCGCCGTCTGCTCTGCTTATCGATAGTTGCGGGAGAGCAAACGGCCGTTCCTCGGGTCATCGCCATCAATTGCTTGGACGTTCGCTCGACGGCAACATTACCGTCGAGCCTTATCTCATTAGCCTGATGGAGGCTGCTGGCAAACTATGGTAGCCGCTATCGGCGAGAGAGGGAGAAACGCATATTGCTATGCCATGCCGGTAGGTGACTTCTCCCCAGAGCATGTAGCACATCTCAATTCCTGCATGCTGGAAACCTGTGTAAGGCACAGCCGTACCAGCTAGCGCCGCGCAAAACATGCGCACCGTAATTTTCGGTTATCCAGGCCAAGCCATCGCTAGGCGCACGAGAATAATCCTCGTGCCAGCAATCCTCGACCCAATCGGCAACATTGCCGTGAACGCTTAAAGAAGCGGAAGAAAGCCCGCATGCCGTGCATAATCGAGAAAGCCTGGACTGAACCGGTGCGCGTCAAAGCCATAAGGTGCTCCGCTCGATCACGACGGTCTTCATATTATCGTAGAGCACTTCCAACGGCACGACCTGCAAACGCCAGAAAGGCGTTCTCCTGGCAGCCGATCAGCGTCTCAACCCGCTCGTCGCCGCAAAACTCGAGATAAGCCGCCCAGCTCCATCCGAGCGTCGCTATGAAAACCGACAGCTTGCCGGAGCCCCGTCCCATACTCGCCCAGTCAGCCTGCATCTGCCGGCCTGGTTCGGTCTCGAACCGCACCACAGGCTCGAGCGCCGCCACTGGCGTCAGCGCGCGCACAAACTCTTTCACGCGCGTATCGCCGCCCAAATAGCTGCGCTCTTTGATCTCGCGGAATAAAATGGCCGCCGGAATCCGGTCAGGCGCCGCCGCCTTCACCCGCTCCATAATATAGGACTTAAATGGATCGAGCTTCTCAGCTGGCTTCGGCGCCTGCTTGCGCCGGGTGGCATCCGCACCGCTTTGCAAATAACGCCGCGCCGTGTTCCGCGACCGGCCCGTCGCAGCTTCCGGAAATTTCTCCTGCGGCGCCTTGAGTTCCTGCAGGCAAACCATGTCGGGCTTCGACTCGTCCAGCCAGCGGAGCAGGATAGGAAGGCGGCCATTGACGCCGTTGACGTTGAAGGTGGCGATCTTCATGTGGTGACATCGCGCGCGCGACATGAGCGGTCTTTCAGTTATCCCGAGCTTGCAGCCGATGGTGAAGGATTACCAGCGA
>JBAUNL010000429.1:0-2430 GCA_049579205.1 Rhodomicrobium sp.
GATTACCGGCATGATGGGCGCCACTTCCATGTCGAGTGCCCGCGACAGCGGCGATGGCATCCACGATCTCTCCGCCATGCGCGTCGTGTATCTCACTTTTAAGACCGACAGGCATTTAAAGCGCGCTGTGGGCGGGGCTTCAAAGAGATCCTCTCGGTGGCCAGGTCCGCACTGGCTCGCGTGTGGCCATGCGGCGCCGCGGATAAAACTACGCCTCCAAAGTTCGCACATCAGTTTCCCACCGGAAGGATAGGCGCACTGCCAATCGTCGTCGTTGCACCGCGCTCCTCTTGGCGACAGTCGTCGGCTCAGGAATTATTGGCGGAGCGGCTGGCCGGGGGTAACGGGGCCATTGCGCTTCTCGGCAACACCCTGCCCACCGGGGCCATCCTCATCGTTCTGATCACGGTGTTCGGCGAGACATCGGGCGCGCATTTTAATCCTGCCGTAACGCTCGCCTTTCTCATGCGGCGCGAGATCGCGGCGAACATCGCTTTTGCTTACATCGCGGCCCAAATTCTGGGCGCGCTCATCGGCATGCTGTCCGCGCATATCATGTTCGACGTAAGCCTATTTCAGATTTCGGAGAAAGTCCGGACCGGAACCGCGCAATGGTTTTCGGAAGGGGTGGCAACCTTCGGCCTTCTCCTCGCCATTTTCGGCACGCTGCGCAACCGGCCGCAAGCGGTGCCCTTCATCCGCGTTCGGTGCGGCTGGCGCAACGGGACTAATTTCATCGCCCCTGATGGCGAAGGCTCAGCCCGGCGCGGATAGCTCGTCGAAGCTGCCGGCGCGCGGCGAGTTCGTCATCGGCAATGCCTACGTGATGACGATGGACGGCGCCGGCGACATTCCTAGCGGCTCGGTCCATATCAAAAATGGCGACATCGTCGCGGTGGACAAGGACATCAAGCCGCCGGGCGTGCGCGTTATCGACGGCACCGGCATGATCGTGCTGCCGGGCCTAGTCGAGACTCATTGGCACATGTGGAACACGCTGTTCCGCAGCTTCTCGGGCGACAGCAAGGACGAGGGTTATTTCCCGACCATCGCCCGCCTCGGCATGCAGATGATGCCGGACGACCTTTATCAGGGCACACGCCTTTCAGCGGCCGAGGCGATTAATTCCGGCATTACCACGGTACACAATTGGTGCCACAACGTGCGTAGCCGCGATCATGCAGAGGCTGACATCCGTGCGTTGCAGGAAGCCGGCATCCGTGCTCGCTTCTCCTACGGTTGGCCGCAAGGACGTCCCGACACCCAGATCATGGACATCGCCGGCCTCGAAGCCGTCCACGCCGATTGGGCGAAATATGCCAATGACGGCCTGATTTCGCTCGGCCTGGCCTGGCGCGGCATGTTCCGTGCCGGACCGATTCCGCCGGAGGTCTACCGCAAGGAGTTCGAGACCGCGCGCCGGCTCGGAATCCCGATCACCGTCCATGCCGGCAGCGCCAGCTCCGCCAAGGGCCAAATCGCGGCGCTCGCCAACGAAAACCTGCTCGGCAAGGACGTGCAGGTGATCCATGCCGTCGCCGCCTCGGCCGGCGAGATAAAGATGATGGCAGATTCCGGCTGCTCGCTCAGCGTCTCGCCCGTCTCAGAGCAGCGCATCGGCTCTGGTTTCGGACCGATCAGCGAATTCATAGCGGCGGGCATTCCGCTCGGCGTGTCGATCGACACGGACTCGCTTGCTGGGGACGCGAACCTCTTCGCCGTGCTGAAGATGCTGCGCAACGCCGAGAACGCGCGAGCCTTGAGCGAATTCAAGATGAGCGCACGCCAGGCGCTCGAACTCGGCACCATAGCGGGTGCCCGTTCCCTGGGGATCGACGACAAGGTGGGATCATTGAAAGCCGGCAAGCGCGCCGATCTGGTCATGATTAACACACGCGCCCTCAACATGGCGGTATTCACCGATCCCGCGCACCTAGCGGTCGAGTGTACGATGCCTGAGAACATCGACACGGTCGTGGTCGACGGTCGCATCCTCAAGCAATCCGGCTTTTGTTGGTGATGCCGCAAAATATGGCGGAAAAGATTTGGATTATAAAGCTTGCAGCCGAGCCCCGGCTTTTTTTGAGGAGTTCTGGCTAGCGCGGCGAGCCAGCTCTTCAGCGAGTACAAGGAACTCATGGCGGCGTCCTGTTCCTTTGCGCCCGATGCCCATGGAGGTTAACCCTCTCAGGGGAAACCGCCCAGGGCTTCGGAAGCAAACGCTCAAGCCGAGCCCCTGCAGCCACAGCAAGTCAGCGGAGCGAGTACCTCAACGCGGCGCGGCAAGGCTGTGCGATGACCTAAGCACATTCAGCGCCGCTGCAGCCGAAAGAACAGCCCTATGCTATCGGATCATCCAGCCCTTATCCTAAGTATCGCCGCAGCCGTCATCTATCTTTGGCTGACCATTCTCAACCCATTCATCTTCGC
>JBAUNL010000430.1:0-2604 GCA_049579205.1 Rhodomicrobium sp.
CAAAGCCAAACGAGGCGAACTAATCAACCGGATACGGTATCATACTTTGACGGAACCGCATTTGAAGTAGTTTTTGCACTCGCTGGGAGTGATGGTTTCAACGAGGGCGCCGATATAGGCGGAGGCGTCCTCGATGGTGCGCTTTTGAACACATCGCATCCAATGCTTGATCTTGCTCGATGGGATTGAGGTCTGGGGAATAGGGCGGCAGGAACAGGAGCCTGGCCCCGGCCTTCCGGATGGCCTGCTGGACCGCCTTGCCTTTATGGCTGCCAAGATTGTCCATAATCACGATGTCACCAAGTCTGAGAATAGGCACTAATTGCTGTTCGGTATAGGCCAGAAAGCACGCGCCGTTGATCGGCCCGTCGAAGACGCAAGGCGCGGTGAGCCGGTCCAGGCGTAGCGCGCCGATCAACCATCTTGCCAACGCCGCTCACGCCGCCCTACGGTCAGGGCGTGGCGGCATGAGTGCCGTCCAGCGACCCGCCGGGTCTAACATTCGACTCGGATCACTTCGATGGGACAGGCCACTGTCGATTTTGGAAGCTTTAAAATTGAACGCCTCCGAAAACCCCGTTCGAAGTCTATTGAGGGGTTTCTCCTTTCTTGGCGTCCACGACTGAACCCCACCTATAGCCCTAGCTTGCGCAAGCCAGCCCGGAGCTCAGACAAGAAGGATTGGCGCTTCTCCTCCGTATAAGGCTGAGGATCGCCCCACTGTACCCCCTTAGGCCATTGGCTATCGGTCTTATAGCGCGCCACGACGTGGACATGTAACTGTGGCGTAGCATTCCCGATGGCCTCTACGTTGATCTTGTCTGCCTTTGTCAGCTCCTTCAACATACGCGAAACGGCTGTAATTTCGCGCATCAACATCCCTTGCTCGGTGGTGCTGAGATCAAAGAGCTCCTGCATATTGGCGCGCCTTGGGATGAGCATGAGCCAGGGAAAACGCGCGTCGTTCGCCAGCATCACACGCGAGAGCTGCAATTCCGTGACCAATTCGCTAATCTCCGCCAGGCGTTCACTCATAACGAAGGCCTCGCCTCCTGTTGATTTCATGGCCATGGTTGCTCCGTTTCAACCCTTCTCGGGTAGGAATGTTCAGGCTGCCGCTGGACCTTGCCGCCACCTGGGCTGCGGTCGCCGCCAACTTCGGTGAACCCAAGTGAAGCTGGCAGGCGGCGCCAGGACCCGGTCGCCGACCTTGACGCTCTCCACCCCCGACCCACCGCGAGAACAAGGCCGACGCCTTCATTGCCGATGACGGCGGGAAGCGGGAGGGCGGAATGCGTAGATGCCCTGCGCGACCATGAGGTCGTTCGGGTTGATGGGGGAAAATTCTCGACGCCGATGAGAACCTGGTTGGGGCCTGGAGCGTCGGGCTCGCGAATGTCAACACACTGAAGACGCTCGACCGGGTCGCCAAGAGATGTGAGCTGAACAGCACGCATATGGTGCTTCCTTTTAATCAGGGCAGGTGCTCGATCTGGATCGGCGCATCCCAAGCTGCGGCCGGACGGCTGCAATGTTAGCGAACGGGGCCTCCGACCGCTCCGGCTTTGCCATTACCTGCGCGGGGAAGTAATTCTCCCGGTGTCTAAGCATCTTACTCATACTGAGAAGATGAGATTCAATGGTGGCAATGTTGGAGGAAAAAATATTGTTCCAAGCAAAGATGAGAATCTATTCGTTGGCCCATGCGCGTTCGTGACGCCACTCACCCCGTAGCCCCACTTGTTCCGCTTCGGACTTCCCACCGTTTAGCAAGCGCGTTTTTGGCTTTCGAAGCAGGGGTCGAACAGCGTGCCATTTTTGAGCATGGTGCAGGCGACGTAGAGGAGACGGTCGCCGATAGTGCGAAGAGCGCGGGCATGGCTGCAGCCACGAGCTTTCAGGGTGAGATATTTGGCTTTGCTTTTCTCGTCGCAGCGCCTCGCGGCGTCTGCCAGGTAGTGAATGGCGTTCCGCAGTCTTGGATTGCAGGCGAGCCTTCGGGTGACGGCCCGGTTTTTCCCGATCGCCGCGTGACGGGCGCAACGCCGCACAATATGCGCAAGATGGCGTAATCGGGCCGCTGCAGGGTTTCGAACGCCTCCGCGAGCAGCACGCTGAGAACGATCCTGCCAGCGCCCGGTAGGGACTGAAGTATCGCTACGAGGGTTTGCTCTGGCTCCGGTTCGGTTTGTTCGTTATCGCCGGGAATGGGCTTGGCAAGCAGGCTGCACAGCCTATCGAGCTGCCGGTGCGCTTCCTTGAGCTGCCGGGTGAAAAGCCTGATGCTCTCGATGAGGACGCGGATATGCGCCACGGCAGCCTCGGTGACGCCTGGAGCAACAACCAGCGGCTGCTGCTTCACGATGCCTCAGTGGCGCCGATGCGGCGGATGCGATGACGCTTGAGGAGTTTCTCGACCTCTGCCTGGCGCAGCCGGGCCGCCTTAGCTGGGATTGGTGCTGCCTCCCCACAGCTTCAAAACCCATTCTTCGGCAAGATCGGAGTCGAACTGGCGCATCTGAGGATAATAGCGCTGGAGCTGCTCACGCAGCCGGTTGGCGTGACGGATTTTATCAGCCCTGAGGTCGCCGGCCATGCGCGACC
>JBAUNL010000431.1:0-4161 GCA_049579205.1 Rhodomicrobium sp.
TTGTTTCCAGAATGGTGTTCTGATCCGCCAGACAGGCGAAATCCTCGCCATTTCCCCGCCGTTGATCGTGGAGCAAAGCCAGATCGAGCAAATGGCCACGAGTGTCGCGAAGGCATTGCGGCGGGTGAATTGATGCTAAGCGCGATTTCTTGACTTCGCGAGCTGGTCCAATTGCATTAGCTCGCGAAGCAGGCTTTCCATGGACGCAAGCGGGAGCATGTTCGGCCCGTCGGATGGTGCCGCATCGGGATCCTGATGCGTTTCGATGAAGACCGCTGCAACCCCAACGGCCACCGCCGCCCGGGCGAGCACCGGCACGAAGCGCCGCTCGCCCCCACTGGCCGTTCCCTTGCCGCCTGGCTGCTGCACAGAATGCGTTGCGTCGAAGACGACCGGGCAGCCCGTTTCGGCAAGAATGGGTAGCGAGCGCATGTCCGACACGAGTGTGTTATAGCCAAAGCTCACACCGCGCTCGGTGAGGAGGACATTCGGGTTGCCGGCCGCGAGCACCTTAGCGGCTACATTCTGCATGTCCCATGGGGCAAGAAACTGGCCCTTCTTAATTTTCACCGCGCGGCCGGTTTCGGCCGCCGCCGTCAATAAGTCGGTCTGCCGGCAGAGGAAGGCCGGAATTTGCAAGACATCCACAGCTTCCGCCACAGGCTGGCACTGCCCAACTTCATGGATGTCAGTGACGACTGGCAAGCCGAGGGCCTCACGAATCTCTGCAAAAATCGGAAGTGCCGTGCGCAGCCCAAGCCCGCGCGCGCTCGCGGCGCTCGTGCGGTTCGCCTTATCAAAGGACGTCTTGTAGACCAGACCGATGCCAACCCGGCCCGCTATCTGCTTGAGCGCCGAAGCCATCTCAAGCGCGTGTGCTCTGCTTTCAAGCTGACACGGCCCTGCAAAAAGGGCCAACGGCAGGCCGTTCCCTACCCTCAGGTTTCCGATTTCGACAATTGCGTTCGGTTCGAGGACTGGAGTCATGCCGATCTAATGATTCAGCCGATCGAGATCTGCCGCGGTACCCTTTGCCAACTGAACTCCATTTTGCGTGACCTCAGGCCCCGTATACTTGGCGTAGATGGCAAGGAATAAGGGCTTTTTCCGAATTACGGTGCTGGTTACGATGCTGGACATTAGCAAGTCCTCTCCCGTCGCTCCCTTAACGCCAACCAGCAACGCCGCATAGCACCCGTGCTCGTCCTCATCAAGGACGCCGATATAGGCTGTGCTCGTGACCCCGATGTTTGCCTTTAACTCCTTGGCTTTCTTGGCGACGATGTCCTTCACCCCCGCTAGCGTATCTTGCCCCTGCTTGCGCATATCGTTGCAAAGTTGCTTCCGAAGGGTTTGGTTGTCTCCGTCAAGCGTCGTTTGCACGTAGGAATCTGGGGTGTAGTAGGTGGAATAATCCAGAATATTGCCCCTGTCGCCATTGCGGAACCGCTTGAGCCGGGTGCACTCGACCGAGGCGAGGATCATGGTGTTTTGCGCACCCTTGAGCAGAGTCCTGATAACGCGCGCGAAGGAAGCATCTTGGGTTACACCTTCATCAAGAGCACAGTGACCCCTGGGGATGGCGAAGTCATACCTCGCGTTGCCGACATTGCGGCTGACGCTGTCCGCATGAGCTAAGCCTGCCTGCCCCGCGAATACGAACCCTACCAGAAGTGCTTTCACAATCTTCATCGATATGCCCCCAAACTTATTTTCAAAATCCAATCAATGCCCGGGGCAGGCTTTAACCTCCCCTACCGAACACTAGAACACGATCGGCAAAAGAGAAAGAGCCATTGCTTCGCCACCTATGCCTTCGGATGAGGCTGGCCTCGGCGTTTGGTCTTCTGCTCAAGCAAGGCGGCTTTAGTGGACCGCTGCTTCCACAAAGAGGCAAAAAGCGGATGAGGATCGAAGGGACCCATTTTAGCTCAGGATATACACGCCGATGACCCAGGGTGGCCAGGACCTCGGCAATTTCCGCCTAGGGAAAAAGCGCAATCGTGAAATTCATGCTTCTGTCGCGGTCCCCATCGCGCGTTTTGTATCGAATCCGGACTGTCATCAGCGAGTTGGTTTGATCATCGATCGTTCCAGCGGTCAGTTTCAATTTCCCGCCCTTGACTGGTTTCGAGCATTGCTGAAATCGAGGAACAACCATCGCTTCCTCGACAGCGGCGGTGACCCCGGGAGGGCCGTCCATTATAGTGACCTCGGGGGTGCTCGTAAGCTGAGACCGGCAGTTGATAACCCAGTATAGGTCACCAACCTCGACGGTTTCCCCGCTTTTCATCGCAAGATGCACCGAATTAAATTGCCACGACTGAGCCTCGGCTCCAGTCGAAACAAACACACAGACCAACAGACTCGTCATCCGGGCGATAGGCTTCCAACTCATGCACTGCTCCCTCTCAACATAAGGCAGTCTATCCTGGTATGCGGGCCTTAAGGAAAAAGCGTCAGTCTGATAGAGCGGCTCCATTGGCGCTCCCCATCCTTAGTCGGATACTTCATCCTAACGGTGAGCGTTCCCTGTGTCCGTTCTTTTACCTCCATAGGGGATGCAACCAGCAATCGGCCGCCCGAGACTTCCTTTGCGCAATTAAGCTTGCGGGGTATGACTTTCTGCTGCTTCACGGTGACAGTAACGCCGGGAGGCCCTTCCATGACCTCGGCCACTATCGGACCAGTCAAGAGAGACTTGCAATTGGCTACCCAAAAAAGGTTGCCGAGGTCTGCGGTTTCGCCGCTTTTGAGCGAAATCGATTCTTGTTCCCGCACCTGCGCTACGCCTGAGGAGGGGTTGCAAGACAACGCCGCAACGAAGCTCACAACGGCGAAAAGCACCTTGAACTCAATTCGCATGGCAACCTCGCTGTGATTGCGAGCCGCAACTTAAATTTCATTTGGACAAATTGCAAGGCTCTGGGTAGCTTCGCCCGGTGAGCTGGCGGAAATATGGGGTCAAACGAGGCGGCTTTGATGGACCGCTGCTTCAACAAAAGAGGCAAACAGCGGATGAGGATCGAAGGGGCGCGATTTCAGCTAAGGATGAACGGAGCACCGGCCAAGGGCGAGTGCTCGCCCATGGCATAACGACGTGCCTGATCTTTCAGATCCAAATCAGACCCAGATGTCCGGGTCATATGCCCAGATCATGATGCCTGCCGAAGCAAGCGGTCACATAGGCTCGGACCCGCGCGAGATCGCCGCTGACCCGGTTCTTGCGACCTCGACAAGCCCAAGTGACTTCATAAGGCCGATGAAGTTGTCGATCTTCGCGATTCGGCCCGTGATCTCGAATATGAAATGATCCGTGGTGGCGTCCAAAACCTGGGCTCAAGGCCCGTCTTCGCATGTTGGGTTCCGGGCCCGTCTTTACATGAGAGCGTCAAGACAAAGGAGCGCTTCCGGCAGGGCATTGGCGCTCTCTGTTCCAGGGGCGGAGTCGCATGCTAGCAGGCCTATACGATACGTTCTTAATTCCGCGAGCAAAAAATAGTGGTGCTTGGCCCCGCTTTCTGGCGTGCTTAAAAACATACGAAGCGCGTCGGCACGCGCGAGGGACACAGGCCACCACCATCCGAGGCGGTACGTCGCAGACGGTTACCCCTGCTTTGCAGGCCGTAGCAAGATGGTCCCCTCCCTAGGCAGAATGCTTACGGCTTCGTTTCCGAGAACCTGCAATTCGAACATTGCTAATGGCCATGCTGGCTCAGATTGGCCTTCGCTGCTGAGAAATCTTAAGAGACCAAGAGAGTACCTGGTTGCCAAGTCGCAGTAAGTATAGAGTTCTCTTATCCCATGTTCCTGTGCCCAGAAAGCAGCTTGCTTAAAGAGGGCGTTACCAAATCTCCGCTCTCCCCAAGCAGTTTCAACCGTGAGTATCAGTTCAGCTTGGCTTGCCCATTCCGGCGTTAAGGACCTCAGTTCCGCTAAAGCTCTGACGTCTTCTGCGATAAGAAGACCCCAAAGTGCAGTGTTCCCGAAGTTGATATTTTGGACGTAGCGCTTGAGAAAATCATCATCCAAGAAGTGTCCGTCGTCAGAGTTTTTGGGACAGCGAACGAGCTGATCTAAGGGAGGCTCTGGCTCATCTGGTTTTGGATGTTATGCGGCCTGAACGTGATGCCGCAAGCGTCGATTAGCGATGGTTTGGCG
>JBAUNL010000432.1:0-2533 GCA_049579205.1 Rhodomicrobium sp.
GACCTCTACTTCACGCAGCTTGGCAATGATCTCTTCCGGTTTGGCTCGTTTCGCCATCTCTCAGCTCCATTTGCGAAGCCGAGACTAACCGATTCACCTGACCACTTTCCGGGTAGCAGACCACCTCGGGTTACATGAGCCATCGGCGTTCGAAAAGCCGCACGGCATCGGGGTAAATATAAGCGCACCAACGGGCATTAAGGTAATTCGCCACCGGAACCTCGTAAAATCAGAGGGTTTCGTCAGCGGTACTGATCAAGAGGCCAGGCTTCACGGCAGCAGTCCGCTCGAACATCGAGCAGAACCTCGGTTTGTCTCCGGTCCGTTGACGCAGCCCAAGCAGGCACTTTTTGTCCGAAATTGCCGTTGACGCCGGGTTGCATGTAAGCTTAAGCCGGTTTGCCGCCGGGGGACGCGATGTCGCTGAACGAAAAGGATATGTGGTTCGCCGTCATGCTTGGCGCACAGCCCTGGCTCGTTTATGCGGGCTGTTTTTTGGCAGGCTACATCACAGGCTCTATCCCCTTCGGCTACATTCTCACGCGGCTTGCCGGGGCGGGTGACATACGGAAAGTCGGCTCAGGCAATATCGGCGCGACCAACGTCTTACGCACCGGACGGAGGGGATTGGCAGCGCTGACCCTCGTGCTCGATGCAGCGAAGGGATTTATACCTGTCTTGCTGTGCAGGCAGTTTCTTGGATTGGAATTCGCGCTGGCGGCTGCGGCAGGTGCGTTTCTGGGCCACTTGTTTCCGGTCTGGCTTGGCTTTCGCGGAGGAAAGGGGGTTGCGACCTACCTTGGAATTGTCTTCGTGCTCTGCTGGCCCGCGGGCCTCCTTTTTTGTGCAGCGTGGCTCGCCACTGCGGCAGCGACTCGTTATTCCTCCTTGTCGGCTCTTGTGGCGGCGGTGCTAACACCCGTCTTTGTTTTGACCCAGTCTTCGCCCCGCGTCTTTATTTTAATCGCGGCTCTCTCCGCGCTTCTGATTGCGCGGCATCATCGGAATATCCGCAATCTACTAGCCGGCGAAGAAAGCAAAATCCGGTTTCGAAGTGCGCCGGAATAGGTCGCCGGACCGGGCGCGCCAGAAGCTTGGTTCGAGCGTCAGCTTTGCCTTATTGACCTTCGCCCCTATTCTCTATAGCCCTAAGCCCACAACCTTAGCGCCTGCCCCAAGCTTCCTACACGCGGATGAGCATGAAAGAAAAGCCGGCCAAAACGCGTATCGCGCAAGCGCCTAACCCTGAAGAATCCACGGTCCTCAGCGAGCGTGAGAAGCGGGCTTGGCTTCGACTGATCCGGACACCTCAGATCGGGGCGGTAACCTTTTGGGAGCTGCTGGCGCATTTCGGCTCAGCGGAAGCCGCTCTTAAAGCCCTGCCAGAGTTTGCAATTCGCGGTGGCTTCTCTACTCGCAGCATTTTCTCCATGAGCGCTGTCAGCGAAGAGCTTGACGGAGCCAAAGCCGCGGAGATAACACTTGTCGCCGCGGGGGAGGCGGGCTACCCGCCGCTGCTGGCACGCGCCGAAGTTCCACCGCCCCTTCTTTACATCAAGGGGCAAGCAAGCCGCGTTTGGGACCGCCCTCCCATTGCAGTCGTTGGTTCCCGGCAGGCGTCGGCTGCGGGGTTGAAGTTCGCGGCCGATATTAGCGCGGCCCTTGGTTCCCGTGGTTTTGCCGTCGTTTCCGGTCTGGCGCGCGGAATCGACGCCGCTGCACACCGCGCCGCACTCCCTTTTGCGACTTGCGCTGTTCTTCCAGGCGGGCTGGATGCGATATATCCCCGCGAGCACACCGCCCTTGCGGAGGAGATTGCCCGCACCGGTCTCTTGATCAGCGAATGTGCTCCAGGCTTTGCCGCCCGCGCCCAGGATTTTCCTCGAAGAAATCGGCTGATTTCTGGGAGCTGCCTGGGTGTCGTGATCGTCGAAGCCACGGAGCGCTCGGGCTCTTTAATAACCGCAAGGCTTGCTGCGGAGCAAAACCGGGAGGTGTTCGCTGTGCCGGGACACCCTTACGAACCGAGGGCGGCGGGCACAAACCGGCTTTTGAGGGAAGGCGCAATCCTTACAACGGGACCGGACGATATCGAACAAGCCCTGCAGCCTATCCTCGCCACATGGAAAGCTTATGACCTTGCCACCTCGGACGGCCCAGAGGAAAGCGCGCCCCTCGACTTATCGGCTAAAGTGCTGCCTGAGAATCTGGACATGATGAGTGAAGCAGCGAAGGAAGTCCTGCCTTTGCTGAGCTTCTCCGCGATCGATGTGGATGATCTTTGCCGTTTGAGCGGCCTGGAAGCGCGGCACGTACATGCTGCGCTTCTAGCGCTGGATTTAACCGGCCGGATCGAACGCCGAGGCCTTCGCCAAGTGGCGCTTCGGCCGTGAATTCAAGAAGTATCAGCTGGCGCGATAATTAAATCTTGCCTCTTCCTCTGCGACCGATAATAAATCCGCAAGTAGCCTCAGTTGAGCCTTGGCTGCGATCACGCGCACAGAGGATAGGAGTGCGGCAATATATTCCGCCG
>JBAUNL010000433.1:0-13759 GCA_049579205.1 Rhodomicrobium sp.
GTGTACTGCTCCGATGGGCAGGGCGAGTAGGCTTGGGAACGCAAATTTTGCAAATTGCATGGCATTCTTCTTCGCGATGAATTCAGACTACATGGGATTACGCTTGCAACGCTTTGACTTGCCTCGCATAACGCTGGCCGGATTTCATGGTGGGATGGGGATGAATAGTGCGTGACGTATCTTTGAGAACTGCCGCTGCTTTTGCCGTGCTGCTTGCGGGGATGACGGCGGCGAATGCCGCAGATAACAGTCCTGTGCTGCACAAGATTAAAAGCGCAGGTGCTATAGCAATCGGATACCGGGATTCTGCGATCCCGATGTCGTATCTGGATGCTCAGCAGCAGCCGATTGGATTTTCCATCGAGCTTTGCGGGCTGATAGCGAACCAAGTCAAGCAAATGCTTGGAATGCCGGACCTGAAGGTCAATTACGTACCGGTAACGCCGAGCGACCGCGCATCGCTGGTGCAAAACGGCAGTGTGGACCTCGTTTGCGAAGCGACTCCCGTTACCGCGGAATTGCAGCATCAGGTTGGGCTTTCCACACCCATCTTCACCTCCGAGTTGCGGTGGATCGTGCCGCGAAGACTTCGCGTCGAAAGGGAAGGCAGACGCAGACCTAGGACGGAAATCATCAGCCCTTCTTCGGCCGAGGACCTGAAAGGCAAGACGATCGTCTTGACGCAAGGCTCTCCGGCAACTCCGCTCGTGCTCACGCTAAGCAATGAGCGCTCACTTGGGCTCTCGATCCTTGAGGCGAAAGATAACGCGGAGGCATTCCACCTTGTGGAGACCGGCCGCGCTTCCGCCTTTCTTGCCGATGACGTGATTTTGGCAGGACTTAAGGCGGGCGCAAAAAACCCCGACGCGTTTGGATTCCTGGCGGACGCTTATCCGGGCACCCCGTATGCGCTGTTGCTTCGCAAGGACGACAAAGCGTTCAAGGATTTGGTTGACGGCGTTCTGAGCCGGGCCATGAAGTCCGGCGACTATGGGCAACTTTATACGAAGTGGTTCGAAAGCCCTATTCCGCCGAAAAACGTGAATTTAGATGTTCCCATGCCTCAGAAGCTGAAGGAGCTTGTGAAGGTGCCGGAACACGCCGCAGTGTCCAACTAGGCTGCGGCTGGCGCCTTCAAAGAACACCCCATTCTTTCAAGGCATCCTCTCCGCCTTGACCTGGAAAGCTGTCGCTTCCAGCCGCGATGGTTGAGCGGGAAAAGCGAGGCGCTGGCGGAGGCTGCAAGTTACCGTCTGTTTCCAAGAATGTGGACCGGCCGGCGTTGTGGGGATGACGCGCGGCCTCGTCGAAGTCCAGAATCGGCGCGACGCAGGCATCCGAATCCTGGAAAAGCGAAGCCCAGCCGTCGCGCGTCTTCGTCGCAAAAATAGCCTCGAACTCCTCATGCAGGGCTTGCCACTGCATACGGTCATATTGCCGCAAAACAAATTTTTCGGGATCGAGACCCACGCCCTGAATAAGGGCGCGAAAGAATTTGGGCTCCAAGGCGCCAACAGCCACAAACTTACCGTCAAGGCAGCGATAGGTCCGGTAGAAGGGCGCGCCGCCATCCAGGAGATTATGACCGCGCGGGCGATCCCAGAGACCGCCGCCGCGAAGGCCAAGAATGACTGCGAGCTGAGAAACTGTGCCATCAAGGATCGCGGCGTCCACGACCTGACCCAATCCGGATCGCTGCCGCTCCACAAGAGCCGCCAAAATCCCGATGACCAAAAACGCTCCGCCTCCGCCCATATCCCCAATGACGTTTAGCGGTGGCGGTGGAAGCGCTCCCGCCGGGCCAATCGCTTCAAGCGCACCCGTCAAGGCAAGATAGGTGAGATCGTGGCCTGCCGTGCGCGCGAGAGGGCCATCCTGCCCCCATCCCGTCATTCGCGCATAGATCAGTCTGGGGTTTAGCTCGAGCGCTATGTCAGGCCCAAGGCCAAGCCGTTCCATAACCCCTGGCCTGAACCCCTCCACTAGCACATCTGCTTTTTCCGCTACGCGCAGGCATAGAGCGACAGCATCCGGGTCTTTGAGATCGAGCAGCAGCGACCGGCGGCCGCGGCGCTCCGGTGCGATCGGGACCGAAAACAGCTCCGGCGCGCCCGGGCGGTCAATTCGCAAAACATCGGCACCAAGATCCGCGAGCAACATGCAGCCGTAAGGTGCCGGACCGAGACCAGCAAATTCGAGCACCCGGATGCCGGTAAGCGGCGCCGATGAAGCTGAAGTCATGGCAATACCTTTGGCGATTATTGGGCTGAAAAACCCAATGAGTCCACGCAGAAAAGTCACATGAAGCCGGCGAAGCGACCTTGGCTCTGATCTGCTTTATCAGGAAGACGGGCCCCGTACCCGGAATACTGCTGAGAGTTTCTCTTTCTCACGCTAGACAGGAGCCCGCGCACGGCGCCGTCAATGCCACCGTCGACGTTCTTCAGCGCCGCGGTATGGCCTGATGCAGACCCGGAATGGTTTTGTGTCGCGATAAGCTCCTAGTGGTCCGATTCCGTCGTTTGCATCTCCTTGCAGCGCGATCGAGAGCAAATGCCGGAATCAAAGGACCACTAGCAACTTTAAGATTCTGGTGGAGCTTTTGAATTTGACATTTGAGCACGAGCTCCGCGGCCAGGTGATGGGATTCAAATGTCAAATTCGCTCCAATAGTACACGCTAGATGCACCTCAAGTATATCCAGCCTTACCCAAAGCTTATAAGGTATCCAAAAAGTGTCATTCGAGTGGCATGTTTGTTTTGACTTGCTCAAGAATCGCGATAAGAAGTCAAGCTGACGCAACCTGAGGTTTAAATTCTAGATAAGAACTACTCCCGGCTGAGCCGAAGCTTGCGTCTTCGAAAGTCAACTGCGCCCTGTTACACCTGTGCATCCCTCATTCACAAGAGTAACGGAGCGACCACGATTTTGGGGGACCCATGAAGATCGGCCGTGCATGGAAAGTTCATCTTCGAAGCGCCACCGCGAAAGGTGCTTTGGCATGCGCTTTCGCACTTTCAACCTTCGCGCCAGCAGCGCAGGCGCAATACTCCACATCGGGGGCAGCTTCAGGAGGCACCACCCTCGGCAGCCCCAGTGCCCAAAGCCCGGCCCAAGCCGCGCCGGGCGTCACAGCCCCGCCAGCCACGGATAGCGGAGGCGGGCTCGGCGGCAGCCTCAAGGATATGACCCTTCCTAGCGTGACTGCAGCGGGCATAACTATCTACGGCACGATCGACGTTGGCGTCAGCTACGTTTCCCACGGTGTTCCGGCCAGCGGAACGGCCTATGCGCCGCTCTACTGGAACATATTCGGCGCCCAAGGCGCGGGCAAGCCGATCTGGTCAGTCGTGGATAACGCCCTGTCACAATCGTTCGTCGGCGTGAAGATCGAGGAAAGCATCGGCTACGGCTTCACGGCAATCGGTAAATTCGAGACTGGCTTCAACCCGATATCCGGGGAGCTTGCCGATGCCTGCGCAAGCATTGTCCGCAATAATGGAAAGCAGCTTTTTCCGCAGGATCAATCCACCTGGTATGACGGCAGCCGTTGCGGCCAAGCCTTCAACGGGGTGGACTATGGAGGCGTGAGCAGCCCCCAATTCGGAACGCTCACCTTTGGACACCAGCAATCGCTGATTACCGACGCGATTGCAACCTACGATCCGATGGGCCTCTCTTATGCCTTCTCGATGATCGGCTGGAGTGGCAGCTTGGGCGGCGGGATCGGCAACACGGAGAGTTTCAGGTGGGCTAACTCCGTCAAATACATCTATCAATATGGGCCGGCACATGTGGCTGGCATGTACTCGGACGGCGGGCCGGATACCTCAATGTTTAACGGTGCCTGGGGTGCCGATGTGGGCATTACCTGGCAGGGCTTTTCCATCGATGCCCTCTATACCAAGGAACGCGGTGTCAACTCGGCTTCGCCCTATACCTTTAGCACAAGTGGTGCGGCTGGAACCTGCAACCCCTTCTCCCCTGGCTATGTTGCCGGCGTGTTCAACGGCAATTTCTGTTCCATGAATGCCCTGAACGGTACGATCACCGACAATACGGCATGGTCCGTTCAGGCAAAGTACACCTACGAGTTCGAAGAGTGGGGCGGCGGACTTAAGGACAAGCCCGTTGCCGGTCCGAAGCTCACAATTTATGGAGGCTATTTAAGCTTTGACCAAATGGACCCGGTTGACCCGGTGGCTAATGGCTCGACAATCATAGGCGGCTACTTCCTCACCACCGTCAACAACCACCCGATCGACTCCCTAAGCTCCAGGGATCGCTGGACGACATGGGCTGGAGCTAAGCTCGACATCGACGGTCATTGGAACATTACCGGCGCATGGTATCAGACCGGGCAGGATAACTTCATCAATGGGTCCGAACGCACCTGTGCCGAACAGACCGCAGCGAATGTCGCTGCTTCGAAAACGACCCTTAAAGTCACGAATTTCCCGCTCCCGGGTTCAACAACCACAGTACCCGGATATTTTGGCTATACCGCCGGAAGCAACTGTGCGGGAACCATAAATCAGGGCTCGTTTCTCGTGGACTACATCTTCAATAAGAACTGGGACGTCTATACCGGCGTAACCTATTCCGAGGCGGGCGGTGGCTTTTTAGCGGGCTCACAAACGGGCTTCTTGAATAACGCCATTGCCGGGTTCGCAACCGGGATGCGGCTAAGGTTCTAAGTAAAAAAAGGCTGGCGGCGCGGCTGGCCTCTCCCCTAAAGTCTCATGAGCGGTGATTTCTCACCGCTCTTTTTTTTGCGCCCGCGATTCAAAAGGATGCTTCGCTGAATGAGTGGCGCGAATACAGTTTCGCACAAGCTGTGGCCCGCCTGCACTAGCGCATTGTGCGGGCTACGTTATGGTCAACTGTATATAGCGACTCCAGGCTCGGCGGAGCCTGTAAGCACTTGGGCACCTTCGTAATCTTGGGTTGGGGGTTAATGTGAGTAGAGTATTAGTCTGCGCATTCGCGCTTACGGGCTTGGTCACGGCTGCGCAAGCGGCCGACTTGGGTCTAGACAGCCTGAAAGATCCGCTTCCCGATACGCTAAGCTGGCACGGCGTCACCGTGTACGGCGCGGTCGACGTTGGCTATGCGTATCAGACCAATGGCCGCCCGCTGGGCAATGTGGTCTCCGATCTCGAATATCTGCCATTCACAACCACGAGAAACTATACCGGCCAATCCGTTTCCACTTTGACCGCAAACGCGTTGGAGCAATCCAAGATCGGTGTAAAGGTGGAGGAAGGGATCGGCTATGGCTGGACCGCGATTGGGAAGCTGGAGACCGGCTTCAACCCGGTTACCGGCCAGCTTTCCGATGGTTGCTCTTCTTTCATCCAGAACGCTGGAGTCCATTATAACCAGCAAACCTCCAACGCCGATAGCGGGCGTTGCGGCCAGGCCTTCAACGGACCGGCTTATGCGGGCGCGAGCAACCCAGGGTATGGCACGCTCACTGTGGGACGGCAGAACTCCCTTCAGTTGGATGCAATCGGGACCTATGATCCGATGGGCCTCTCCTACGCCTTTTCGCTTCTGGGTTATTCAGGAACGAACGGCGGCTCCGGCAACACACAAGCAGCGCGGTGGGACGACTCGGTCAAGTATATTTATCAATATGGCCCAGTTCACGCGGCGGCGATGTATTCAGATGGCGGCAACGCCACCGGAATGTTCGGCAGCGGATATGGCTTCAACGTAGGGGGCAGCTATCGCGGCTTGTCTCTCGATGCCGTTTACACCAAAGAGCATGGCGCCGTAGGCCTGCAGTCTTCGGTCAATGACCCCGTGGGAAGTCAAACGCTCGCCGCGAACATTTCGGACAACGAGACTTGGTCCATCATGGGTAAATATACCTATGATCTGGGAGGCGGCTTCAAGGATGAAGGGCCGGGCGCGAAGCTGACATTCTTTGGCGGCTACACTCACATTGATCAGGCGAACCCGAAAGACCCCGTACTCAGCGGGTTCGCTTCCGGCGGCTATCCCCTCACAGTGTCGCCCGATAACGACGCGTTCACCACAGATAGGATACTGCAATTCTTCTGGACGGGCGCAAAATATGAGCTGCCGTCCGGCTGGAGCTTCACGGCTGCATATTATTACGTAAACCAGAACTCATTCGTCGCCGATCACGCGCCATGTACGGCAGGAGGAGCAAGCAAAAGCGACTGCGCGGGCTCCTTCAACCAGGGTTCTTTCCTGGTTGATTATCAGTTCAACAAGCACTTCGACGTATATGCCGGCGTCACTTATGCGAGAGTCGATGACGGTCTTGCCTCTGGCTTTCCCGGAACACCCGGCGCAAAATTTGGCTTTGCCGGAACCGGAACCAGCGTCGACACCACCGACCTTGTGACCGGCATGCGCTTGAAGTTCTAGCCCTCACCGATAGCATTAACTCGATGTCCTCCCGCCTCTGGGGCGGGAGGATTTTTGGCGTGGCGCCGCCCATAAACAGCTGGCCAAGCCGAAGCTGGGCATATAGGCTGCGCCTTAGACGAATGGCGAACCACGCCTGGGCTGTTAATTGTTTGTTAACCGAGTTTTCTTCGCCTATGCATTATGGCCGTTGTATGAGCGTCAAACGGCTTTGGCGCCCAGCGGCAAGGCTTTCATGCGCAGATCCCAGGTTATAAGCTTTGCTTTGGCCGCTTCGGTTTCCTGGACACACGCAGCGCCGGTAAGCGACTGTTACCAGGACGAAGATCCCAAAGCATCGATCAGCACGTGCACAGCGCTTATTGCCCAGAACCCAGGTCTGTCCGCGGCGTACCGCTCACGCGGCGACGCTTATCAGCTCGCCGGAAATATTACAGCGGCAATCGCGGATTACACGAAAGCCATCGAAATAGACCCTCGAGATCCTGACGCCTTTTATCGCCGCGGCGCCGCCTATCACAAGCTCGGTAATCTCGACCAGGCTCTCCACGACGATACAAAAGCAATCGAGATCGACCGGCAGTCTTATGGCGCCTACTATGCGCGCGCCGAAGTCTACCGGCAGAGGGGCGATTTCGATAAGGCAATTTCAGATTATACCGCAGCCATTCAAGCCAATCCAAGGGCGACCTGGTCATTCATTGGCCGTGGGGAGGCTTATCATAAAAAAGGCGACCAGGCTCGGGCCATTGCGGACTACACAAAAGCGATCGAGATCAACCCCAAAGACGCAAAAGCCTATTTTGTCCGCGCAAATGCCTATCGAGACAGTGAGACATATGAAAAAGCCATTGCCGACTACTCAGTTTACGTGAAGATGCGGCCGAAAGACGCTGATGCCTATAACAATCGAGCCTGGGCCTACTATAGCGCCGGCGACCCCGTCCACGCATTGGCCGACGCAGATAAGTCATTGGAGCTACGTCCCTATGATGCCTATACGCTCGACACACGGGCGCATATTTTCGAAATCCTGGGCCGCCGCGCGGATGCAATTTCCGACTATGAAAAGGCATTGCGCCTTAATCCCGACATCGAGGGGAGTAAGGAAGGATTGAGGCGGTTGGGGGCTGCCCCCCAATACTGACTGCTGCCTATCAAGATTTCTGAGAGACGAGTTTCGCGGCCGCTCGCGCAAGAGGCGGCAGGAATACGGAGGATGGCGTGAATTGCCGGTCGTGTTTGTTTTTTGCGTTTGCATTATTGCTCGCGGTGTCAGTAACGGCTGGCGCCGCTCCGCGCGATGATAAAGGAAGTGTGCTTCGGGCTCTCGCGGGCCGCGTGGGCCACGTGCTTGGTGCCGCCTCCGCCTGCCCTGCGATCAACAAAGCTCGCATCAAGGGTATTTCAGACAGGATTGTTGACGTCATCAAGACTTCTGCCGCCAATGAGGAAGAAAGCACGGCGATTATCGAGACCTTGAACACCAGCCAGTCCGAGGGCGCCCGCGGGGTGACTTCCAGGCAGACCGACTGCGCAACCGCCGACCGCGAACTTTCCGATCTCGAAAGCGCTTCAGCGCCGCAAGGCAATCCCGCGCCGGTCCAAGCTCAGCAACAGAGCGGACCCGCCCAGCCCGCATCGGCTGTACGCGGTGTGACAAACAATGAGATCCGCTTTGGTATTGCCGCCGCCTTCTCGGGCGCAAATAAGGATCTCGGCCAACAGATGCGGATCGGCATTGAAGCGGCCTTTCGCGCTGCCAATGACGTTGGCGGGGTGCATGGGCGCATGCTCCGCCTTATCGCGGCCGACGACGGCTACGAGCCCGCGCGGACATCCGAAGCCATGAAGCAACTTTACGACAAGGACCAGGTCTTCGGCTTCATAGGGAATGTGGGAACGCCGACGGCTGTGGTTTCCGTGCCTTTCGCATTAGAGCGCCGCACACTTTTCTTCGGCGCCTTTACCGGCGCCGGGCTACTGCGCCGCGATCCGCCCGACCGTTATGTGTTCAATTACCGCGCAAGCTATGCAGAGGAAACAGATGCGGCGGTGCATTATCTCATCAAGATAAGGCGGCTCAAACCGGAGCAGATCGCTGTTTTTGCTCAGCAGGACGCCTACGGAGACGCAGGCTTCGCTGGCGTTGCTAAAGCAATGCGCGTCCTTCGCGGCGGCGATGGCGGCTACATCCTGCGCATCGGTTATCAACGCAACACGGTCGATGTAGATGCAGCGATTGCACAGCTGAAAGCGCACAAGACGCCGATCAAAGCGGTGGTGATGGTACCAGGATACCGTGCGGCGGCTAAATTCATCGAAAAGACTCGCGATGCTTATCCCGGCTTGATCTATACAAGTGTTTCCTTTGTCGGGAGCACTTCGCTGCGCGATGAGTTGATGCTGCTCGGACCTAGGTTTGCTGCGGGTGTCATCGTCACGCAGGTGGTACCTGCAGTGGAGGGATATTCCTCTCTGGTTCTTCAATACAAAGCGGCACTTTCGAAATTTTTTGGGGGGGAGTCATCGGACTACGTCTCTCTTGAAGGGTATATAGACGCGCAGATCATGATCGAAGCGCTGAAGCGCGCCGGGCCTCAATTGGACACCGAAAAACTGGTAGATATACTTGAAAACATGCGTGATTTCGACCTCGGTCTCGGGACCTACATTAATTTTAGCCGAAGTGACCATCAGGGTTCCCACAAAGTCTGGGGCACGCAGCTAAGTGACGCCGGAAAATTCGAAGCGATAGAGCTGCAATAGTCGGGCAGTTAAGGAGTTCGGATCACCTCTGATTTACTTTAAATCATGAGAGCGATGGCGCGGCGCATCCGCGGTATGGGACAGGCTATGCAGGGCGCGCCGGTATCGATCGTGGCGTCTCCTCAGGGCTGAGCGATAGTCTAAGCGTGCCCCACCTGTTCGCCATTAAGTAAATGGATGATCTTCTCATACATAGAGATCGTCTTTCTTGCGTTGTGCTTGAACTTTTCTGCAGAAAATTCATCACCCGCCCAAAGCTGCCCGTCATCCATCTTGTCCAGAATACGCTGTAAGTCAGCTTGCCGTTTCTTGCATTCCTCGATGAAAGTCATCTTTTTCCTTCTCTTTACCTCTGGTGGAGGTAAAAGATGAATTAACGTCCGTCAAGGTAATATAATCTATACTTAGATATAGGCTGGACCAAATTCCGTAGCTCGGAGCCCACAGTCTTGGCTAATCCCTCAAGCCGCGTGGGCCCCTGAAACTGCAATTGCTGGATAGAAGCCTTTCGCGGAAAGCTCCTGCGCTGCTTCGGCAACCAGTCTTTGAGAAGCCGTTTCCAATGAGGTCTCAAGCCTTTCCATGAATTCCTGCCTTGGCAATCCAGGTGGAATAGGATCGAGGAACTCGGCAACGATCGTGCCCGGGTAGCGGAGAAAACTGTGCCGCGGCCAGAACATCCCCGAGTTCAGAGCAAGCGGGCAGACTGGAACCTTCAGGTCTTGGTAAAGGATCGCGATGCCTGGTTTGTAGTCAGGTGTGGAGCCAGGCATTTTGCGAGTGCCTTCCGGAAAAATAACGATTTCCCGGCCTTCAGCAGCTCGGGAGCGGGCCTCACGTAACATTATGCGCAAGGCGCTCGGCCCCAGCTCGCGCTGTATGGGAATCAACTCGAATTTCCTGCAAAAGGCGCCATACAGCGGTATGGAAAGTAGCTCGGCCTTCATCACTAAAGCCGGGTCGTGCATGAGAGGGATAAGTGCGAATGTGTCCCACGCCGCTTGGTGCTTCGCTGCTACGATAACCGGACCGGGAAGCAGCTTCGCACGGCCCCTGACGGCCATCCGCGTGCCGCAAATGACACCAAGCAGCCAGACCGTAGCGCGCCCATGCGCGGCAAGCCCGGCCATCGCCCAACTCCGCGGCGCCAAGAGTAGCCAGCTGCCGAGGACAAGAAAAAGAGCCCAAGTGATATAGAGGACCGGATAAAAGAGCAACGATCTGGCGTAGAGAGCAGCCTTACTCAAGGCGGGCATTGATGGTCCGCTCGCGGGCATCACTCTTGCCTTTATCATTTGTAAGGCGCTTGGCGGCGTATCGCGCGCTGGCGGTAACGAATTTCAAATATTCCTTGCAAAGCACCCAGGCCGTACGTGGATCGTGCCACCATTTGGGTTCAAGTCGCGGAGCCTTTACCGGATATGGCATAAGCTGCACATCCGGCATGGATTGGTGCAATTCGATCAATGCCCTTGGCATATGGTAGGTGGATGTCACCACGATGAGCGACCGGAATCCTAATCTTCTTGCCCATGCCGTCGTTTCGACCGCGTTGCCCTCGGTATTAAGCGACCGCTTGTCGAGATCCACACAGCAGCGGAATAAGAAGGCATCCTTCCACCGGGCAGTAAGCTGAATTAGTTCGGGCGTGCGGGTCGTTTTGTTAACCCCGGAGATAAGAAGACGCCCACCCTTTCCCTGCGACAGGAGCCGGACCGCCTCAGCAATCCTGTCTTCGTCGCCTGTGAGAACAACGATACCGTCCGCCGGTCCAAGAGGCGCAAGCGGCATGTTTGTGACCGAATAGGCGAAGATAGAGAAGCCGGCTGCGAGCGCGACCGCGAAATAGGCAGAAATGCGTAGCCCGCGGAAGACAACCGCTTTTGCGATTCCCCCCGCCGAGAGCGATCGTTTTGTCGCGGACGGTATCATTTGCCACTAGCATATCGTCAAGGCACCGGGCTTGCCTACGGCTTTTTTACTTTCCCATTCCAGCACCGGGAATGTTCTTGTGCCTAATTAAGCATTTTGCTGATTCAAGATGCGCCGGACGCCGTAGCGTGAGGTCATTTTGCAAATCATGGCCACTGCCACAACCACGATGACGAGGACGATATAGCCCCAAAAATCGAGAGAGCCCGCGCCGACAAGCCGCCGTATCTCTGCCTCCGATGTTGCACTGCTGTGCATCCCTTCCGTCACATACGGGAGAACAAGAAAGACGAGAGCAGCCATACCAGCTCCGGCGATACCGGCCATCACACCCACTTTCAGAAAATGACTCTCAAACTGCCGGGCGATGAACTGCTCCTCGGCGCCAACGAAATTCAGGACGGCGACAATTTCCCGGTTCGACGCAAGAGCGCTTGTGGCGGCGGCAACGATCACGGCTGCCGTAGCAGCCGCCATAAGAAGCAGCATTCCGATCCCCGCCAGCTCCATAAAGCGCGTGAGGCGCCGGATTTCGCCCCGCCAATGACCATGGTCATCTAGCAGCGCTCCAGGGAACTTCGTCTCCAACACTTTTTTGAGTGTCTGAATTTCAGGCGGATTTTCTCGATCTATTTCCACCGTGATGAGGCGCGGGATGGCGAAGCTTTTCAGAATGTCCGATTTGCCAATCCATGGCTCAACCAGCTTCAGCGACTGCTCCCGCGTGAACGGGTTTACGCGGCGAATACCGTTCTGATCCAAGAGGAACTTCTTGATCTCCGCGATTTTTTCATCACCCACGTCGCCGCCGCGCTGCTGCACCTGAACGGTGATCTCGGACGAGATATTGTTCGTCCAAGCGTTGGCGGCGTTGAAGGTGACATACACCGCTCCGGCGGTGAGGGAGGCGAGAAATGCCATGATCGCGATCACAAAGGTCAGCGAGCGCCCCGTCACGGACCCCGGAGGGACGATCGGCGCATTCGCGCGCGCGAACTTCAATACCCCCTGTCCACCGGCTTCAACAGGAACGGGAAGAGATTGCTGCATTCCAATGGTGCTCATGACGAAAGTTCTTACTCAAAAAGTTCCAGCCGCCCATTTTCCAACTGCATGCGCGGCCCCGGGAATTGTGACATCAGCTGGTAATCATGCGTCGCGATGATGATGGAGGTGCCAAGGCGGTTCAGCTCGATGAAAAGACGCAAAAGACGGCGCGCCATCTGCGGATCCACGTTACCTGTCGGCTCGTCGGCAAGAAGAAGTTCAGGCTTGCCGATCACGGCACGGGCAATTGCTGCGCGCTGCTTTTCACCGCCCGAAAGAACGGCAGGGTAGGCATGCATCCGGTCGCCGAGCCCCACCCATTTCAAAAGCTCCGTTACGTCTTCACGGTAATCGCTTTGTTTGCGGCCAACGACCCGAAGCGGAAGCGCAACATTTTCCCACGTCGTGAGATGGTCGAGGAGCCTAAAGTCCTGGAAGACGATTCCGATCCTGCGTCTCAGGTCGGCGCGTTGACCGGTCGTATTCTGGGCAATATTCCGTCCGAAAAGATAGACTAATCCGCGCGACGGGCGGAGCGACATGAACAGCAGGCGAAGCAGTGTCGATTTTCCCGCACCGGAAGGTCCAGTTAGAAAATGGAATGATCCTGGCTGCAAATGGAAGTTGATATCGCGCAATACCTCTTGCCCGACTCCATAACGGAGGCCGACATTCTCAAATCGAATAAGAGCATGACTCGATGCCACAACTGCAACCCTGCCAGACAAATGTTGCTTGGCTTTATGATAAAACGAGCACCATGTAGCAATCGATTTCGGCAAAGCAGAGACAGCGGTAGCTAAAACGAACATACAGAGTTGATCGATGATTATCGAATGCCCTGCGTGCACGACACGCTACGATATCAAGGCGCAAATACCCCCGGCGGGCCGCACGGTACGCTGCGCAAAGTGCGGCAACGTTTGGCGCGCCCTGCCAGACAATCAGGATGATGAAGCGGACTTGGGCGCCCAGCAGCCGGCAAATGAGCAAAATAGCATGGCTATCCCAACGGGAGCAGACCATCAGGAGACAATTTCCGAAACGCACGAAAGTTCTTGGGCCGGCCGTTCCAGCGGAGTGGGACACAACGAAAACGGAGCCGGGAAAAAACTAGAGAATGGTCAATCAGAGCGTTTGAGAGACGGCCCAGCGGAAGCTTTATCGAGTGGCCTTGGCAATGCTCCACAGGAGCCCCTTTATCAGCAGCGGCGCGAGGCGGAGGCTAATTTCGAAGCCCGCAAGGCGAAAGAGGAAGAGCAGGATAGCTCGGGCAAAGTAAGCTGGTTCAGCGGTTTCCGGCGCAAAAACAATTCAAGGCCCGTATATTCGCCAGAAATGGAAATGGGGCCTTCATTAACGGGGGGCGCTGAGACAATACCGTTTCCACGAGGGCAGGCCGCACAGAACCCTGTTGCGAAAGAAGAGGAGTTGAGGACGCTCGAAGAGGCGCGCGAAGCGGTGCGCGGGGTGTTTTCAAGCTTGGGCGAGAACCGGCCTGCCGGCGGCCGGGCGGCGCAAGCGCCAGAGGCGGAGATAGAGGCCGGCACGAAAAGCCAGAACGGCGCACATATGGCATTTGCTGCCTCCACAGCAGAAAGCAAGGAA
>JBAUNL010000434.1:0-3154 GCA_049579205.1 Rhodomicrobium sp.
TCTCATACTGCGGCTCAACAGGCTCCCACGACTGGAAGGTGCGCGACAATCTCCTCGATTTGCAACGCGGAGAAATCGATGGTGTCTGGCGACTCCGGGTTTAACAAGCGTTCCCGCCAGGCATCCGGCTCGCCCAGGCTCAGGCGATATCCTTGAGTAGCAGTCGGCTCCGGATGGGCGCGCAATGCCTGCTATTTTACCTTTCCGGTTACGAACCTATTGCGGCGGTTGGTTCTATTTTCCCGAACTACGGCCTACACGGCTTTTGCGGAGCCTTCGCAAGGCTTCCAGTCCGCCAAACGTTTCTTCAGATCCTCGACAAGCCAACGGCTTGCCGGCCCCAACCGCGTACCCTTCTGGCGGACGACATGGATGGCCATGGTCAACCCTTCGCTTTGACTGATATCCAATTGCTTGAGTGCCCCCGCTCGAATGGACTCACGAACCATATGCCAGGGCATATGGCACCAGCCGAAGCCGCCCAACAAATAGTCGAGGCGGGTTGAGAAATCCGCAAATCGCCAGATACGGGTGCTGTAAATTCCGCCTCTTAGATTTTGGGTGAGAGACGAACGATCCGTCACGACAAGCTGGATCTGTTGTTCCAATATCTCGCGAGAGAGTGGACCGGGCTCTTTCGCGAGCGGATGATGGGTCGCGACCACCGGAACCATGGCGATGTGCGTCAGAAAGTCCGCTTCCATATCCTCGGCGCCGGTCGTGAGAATCGAATAGATGGCAAAATGCGCCTGTCCATCGCGTAGGCGCTGCTCGGTGGCGCCCAAGCCCTCGGTCAGGAGCGTGACCGGCAGATTGGGAAAGACCAACTGCAGCGCGCGCAGGCTTTCCATCAACATATCCGTCGGAAACAGCGGGTCGACCGCCAGCGCGAGCTCCGGCTCTGTGCCGCCCGCCATGGTTTCAGCACGCATTCGCAACGCGTCTGCCCGCTGTACTACCTGACGGGCATCATTAAGCACCGCTCGGCCCGCATCGCTTAAAACGGGTGTTCTGCCCGAGCGGTCGAAAAGCGTGAGACGGAGGTTTTCCTCCAGCCCCTGCATTGCTTGGCTCACAGCGGACTGGACCCGGCCGAGCCGTCGCGCAGCGGCGGAAAAGCTTCCCTCTTCCGCCACCGCTATTAAAATCCGCATCTGATCGAGGGTCAGATTGTCCAGCATATATATCAGTCCAGGCGATAGATAATATCAAAATATTGCCGATTGCAATGATGGATGAATGGCTGCAAATCCGTCTCACCGAACAAGGAGACACGAATATGTGCCTCGTAGCAGTGTTTAGACATCAAACGGAAACGCGCAGCTCGGGTAAGCTCCACACCGAAGCCCTCGATCAGCTGTTCCGCGAGGCTCGCACCCATAACGGCTGGCGCCCAATCGCGGTGCCTGACAGCCTCCTGGAGGAGGCCGTTGAACTTGCAAAAATGGGTCCAACCTCGGCCAATGCTTCGCCGCTGCGTATTGTCTTTGCTCGTAGTCCGGAGGCCAAAGCGCGCCTCAAGGGCGCGCTGATGCCCGGCAATGTCGAGAAGACCATGGCCGCACCCGTAACCGCTATTCTAGGGTACGACACGAAGTTCTATGACCTGTTACCTCGACTGTTCCCCCATGCCGATGCCAGGGCATGGTTTGTGGGCAATGAGGCGTTCGCCAATGACACGGCCTACAAGAATGGTACACTTCAGGTCGCCTATTTCATTCTGGCCTTGCGCGCGGTGGGCTTAGATGCCGGCCCGATGTCGGGCTTCGACAACGCGTCCGTGGATGCAGAATTCTTTCCTGGTGGCCAGATCAAATCCGCGACCTATCTCTGACGTTAACGTCGCGATTGGGTGCCGGCCGCCTCATCCCCAATAGAGCCCTTCAGAATCGAGATATCGCAACCCCCACTCGATGCCGAAATGAGATAAGCCATGTCCTACAGCATATCGGCCTTGCTGATCCGCAATCTTCACGACGTGTTCGGTGAAAACGACCCCGCGCGTCGGCGCGCGGCAATCGACGAGATCTTCACCGAAGATTGCATGTTTTATGAGCCCGGGGGTGTCTACCGTGGCCGCGACGAGATCGATCGCGTCGCGGGCGCGATCAAGGCCACTCACCCTGACTTTCAGTATAAGCCAATTGCCGGGCCCGAGGAGTTGGGCAATGGCGGGCGGATCCAATGGGTATCGGGCCGTCCTGGTGAGGCGCCCGCTTACGCCGGGACTGATTTCATCATTGCGCGGGAGGGCCGGATTGCCGCCGTTTATCTCTTTTTCGATAAGCTATCCTGAGCGGAGGAACTCTCGGGACCCTATACAATAATTAGCTTGATTGCCCCCTTATGCTGACGGGTTTGAGGCTGCGTTTGCTCGGGGCCATGCTCGGCCGGCGTTCGACAACTCTATTTCGTATAGTGGCGCTGGAATTCCCGAGAACCTCGAAATGATTGCGGTCATTGTGAACGGGACATCCCAAGCGCGACCGTGATATTGAAGCGTCAGCGGACCATCCGCGCTGGCCCAAGTAGCACCGATTATTTGCCAGAGTTGCATTGCGCAAAAAAGACCGTCCCCCTAAACTTTGTCTGCCAAACTATCGAGGGCGATGATGATACGCACGTCGGGCAGAACTGGGCCGCTTCTCATCGTCAGCAGTAGTCGTGCCCGCGTGCGCGCAAGGCTCAACCTTCCTAAGTGAACTCGTTACTCACGGCAAAAGCTTCTGGCAACAAGCCAATTGATAGAAAGTTCAAGCACGCGCCAGCACGCTGTGGATCTGAGCGACAACAGCAGCACCTTCACCAACCGCGGCAGCGACGCGCTTGGTTGAACCGGCACGCACATCCCCGATGGCAAACACGCCCCTGCGGCTGGTCTCGAGCGACAATAAAGGCCGGGTTTCTGCCCCTACACTTCCGGTGCCATTGGCGCCGGTGGTGATAAATCCTTTGGCGTCGAGATCGACACAACCATTCAACCACGAAGTATTCGGGTCGGCTCCAATGAACAGGAACAGATGGCGCAGCGGACAGGTATGGCTCTCGCCGCTCGCGCGCTTGCGAAAGACCGCAGCCGTAAGACCCGCCGTCTCATCCCCTTCAAGCGCAGTTACCTCAGTTCCGGTATGCAGCTCGACATTGGGCAAGGCGG
>JBAUNL010000435.1:0-4147 GCA_049579205.1 Rhodomicrobium sp.
CGCGAAGCGGCTGAAAACCCTTCGAGGGCTGACGCCTCACGAATGCATCTGCAAATGCTGGACAGAAAACCCGGATCAGTTCAGGCTCGACCCCATTCACCACATGCTGGGACTAAACAGCTAGTGAGGGTGTGTGCTCGATTTCACTAAAAAGGCGGCTTTTGTGGATCGCCAATTCAGGATCAATCTGCTCGAAACGAATACCGGCTCTTTCGATGACGTTATTTATTTCTTCCTGGGACATCGTTCCCGCGGAAAGCTTTTGCCTAACCCAAAAGGGATCGTAGACAAAGGCTTTGCCCGCGCGGTAGCACACGGTCATGTTGGAGCAGAATACAGGACCGGGAATCGCTTTGATCCGTTCAATTTCAGCATTCATGACGACGAGCTTATGTCTTATCTCCTGCCGGAACTCTTGGCTAAAAATCGCATGATAAGGCGCGGCATGCTGGCCAATTAGAAGTCTTATCACTAGAACCATGATCATTACTCTTTGTGCTTGTACGGCACCTAAGTGTTTCGCCAGAGGCGTGTCCTGAATATGCCCGAACACCAAGGCGACGGCGATGCTGCTCGCAAATATTAGTTCGAAAAAAGCATTGTGGACGACGCCTTCCCCAGCAGTTTGGGTGGAGCAGGCCACGTAGGAGATCCCCAGGAGTAGTGCCGAAAAGCGGGCGGCAGGCTTGTCGCGACGGGTCCAGGCCCAAAGTCCCCAGAAAAGGAGAGCCGGTGCAATTACCTGGATTTTATTGGCCGCTCTTAGAGTTCGCGCGATGGTCAAGACGCGCGGCATGAGGAGCTGATGGAAAAATCCTGTCCCGTACGCCGCCCAGCAGATCGCAAGTCCTAAAAGCACCAGGGCCGTCCCCAATAAGGACGCGCGGAGGCCAGCCCTCGGTTGCGTCAGGATAAGCCAAATCAACGCTGTTAGCGGGAGGGCGACGAGACTGTGCTTAATGAAACCGGCGGCCACCATGCATGCGATCGCTGGCCCAACCGGTTTCCCGGACCTTAGCCGGGTAAGAAAGAACGCCAAGGCGCTTCCCATGGCAGCAAGTGCGAGTGTATTGGGATCGTCGATCGCAACATAGCGCGTAAAAAAGCAGGCTATTGTGGCAATGAAAAAGACTGCCCCAAACACAGCCGCCGCCCGCGACCCGCCAAGCTGCCGGACCGATAGACTGATAGAGAAAGCAACCACGCCGAGCGAAAGTAGCGAGACGAGCCTTCCCGCATAGATCGGGTCAGGTGTGAAAATCGATGCAAAGCCAACCAGATAGAAGGAAAGCGGCGGATAATTATTGACGACAAGCTCGCCCATGCCGGGATAGAGCGGCCGTCCATGCAAAGCCGCATCAGTATACCACGCGTTCCATGCCTCATTCGGGCTCATTTCCAATGGCATTAAGGCGCGCCATAGCGGCCAATACAAAAAAGCACCGGCGATAAGGCTCAGAAGCGCGATCGCCAGGCGCTCCTGCATAAAGACTGTTGCTTTGGCGCGTGGTGCTAACGCGCGGGGAACTGGAGGATCAGCATAAAGCCCCGGGATCTCGATGGTCACGCGCTACCTGCATCAGCACAAAAACTTATCGACCTGTTTTCTGCCGTGATCGGAAGGGGGGGCAAACCAGAAAACCTACCTTTAGAATTTGGGATATATCGAAATGTATCAGTAAGTGGCTCTTCCTTACGGTGAGCTTACAGCTACGAAGCTTTGCTTTTAATTAGCCTGTTGAAAGAGCCGTAAGACCGCTCCCGCCCGGAGCCATGATGGTTGTGCGGTCAGCTTCAAGAAAGGCTTGGCCCGCGAGAGCAAGCGACCACACGAAGGCCAGGTCCGTTATCGATGTGGCCGGCAGTTACACGGGCCGCCTCACGGTCTAAGAAGTCGTTCGGTCTCTTCGATACGTTCCTTACCTTCCCGCCGAACGGTATCGTTGCAAGCCTCGGGCTGCAGCACCTCGATATCGGCCAGCTGCTGGACAAGCGCACGGAAACCATCACCGCGAAGACGCTGGAGGATCACAGTAGCAACGGCAGCTCCTGCCCAGGGAGCTAGAGGGGCGACTTGCCAGCGCCTTTTTTTATGAGCAATCACAAGGGCATTGGGGGGCAAATGCGGCGTGGCGGTTTCGGTTCGCTCTTTTCCTTCTGTGTGCTCGCAGCCCTGCTTTTTGCCATCCCATCACGGGCCGGCGGCGGCCTCGTCACGTGTCCAAGGCACACATTCACGTTAATCGCAATCTGCCGCTCGCCGCCCAATCTGCTTGGCGACTGCGTTCCGGGTCTCGCTGCCTAGAACATCATCAAGGCGGGACTGGGCGCTGCGCTCCCATGCGGCAAACGCTGATGCCCGGCTCATCAACATCCGCGGCGCTGGCCAGCGCGGAGAAAGCGAAAAGATGAAACCGGCCGTGCCAACGGGTGTGATCTGGTACCGGCTCGCTCAATTGCTGTCGAACACGCCCGGGACCTCTGCCCACGCTCTTCATGGCCGCTGGCCCGCAGCAGATTGCGGCGGAAGGCTACCGCAATCACGGGCTGTTCACCTATGCGCTCTTGGAAGGTCTCGCCAAAGCCGGGAATGAGGACAAGGTGCAGCTCTATGACCTCGCCGGCTATGTGCAGACCCGCGTTCCCGATCCGAGCCGGGAGCTGAGTGTTTGCGACGCCAAGGGACCAAGGGAATATTGCAAGAAGCCCATCGTGCGGCTGGGTGAGAGGCCGAATTATCCGCTCGCGCCGCGCTATCCCCACACGGGCCAAGTATTGAGCTGCGAAACGGGTCTAATTCCGAAGTGCCGATCTCGTAATCGCTTCGTTCACCGCTGCCTTCTAGGGCAAGCGCGGGCCCTTTTAGTATTTGACGATCATGCGAAGCCGAACCATGAATTCGTACACGGGATAGTCTCTGATAATCGGGACGCTGCCTTCAAGTCCAAGCCGCCGGTTACGGTTGTCTCAGCTTCGGCGCCATTATTAGGCGAAGAACACGAAAAGCCAAAGTCGACGAGTGGTAATAGGAAAGGCAAGCTTCAGGAGCAGCGCGCTGCCAGGGGCCTTGCGAACGAGCCGGTCCCGCTCATGCCGCCAAGCGTTTTCGAAAACGTCTATCCCCTGGATTGATTTATGATGCATGCCAAGATCGCCGCTTGCTCCATCTTACCCTCAAGCACGAGCCGCCGCAGCCATCCCATGTAGTACCCTGCACAGAAGATCGCCCGGTGCTCTTCCAAGTGGGATTAAAGGCTGAGCGTCTTTGATCGCGGGGAGCGGCCTGATTGCGAGGTTATCTCGGCGGTTATCGCCTATTTCCAGGTCCATCCCAATGCCTACCATCATCCGCAAGAGGACATGGTATTCAAGAAGCTGAAAGCGCGCGATGCAGCCGCCGCTGCAAATATTGGTGATCTCGCGGTGACTATGGAGCCCCCGCCGAGAACCGGAACGCCGCGCATTTCGACGGCGTACCCCAGAAGATCGCCAATGACGAGATCTGCGTAATCAACGTTCGGGGTGATGCCCAAGGTGCCGAATTTCTGAGCTAAGTTCGTAACTTCGGCCTCGGGTGTGCGGCCCGCTTTGGCCGCTTTCTTGAGGTCTGCTATGACCTCGATGAGCAGGATGGGCGTGAGCACAAGTGAAAGACGAACATTAGCTGGTTGCGAAGTGAGCTTGGCACGCCAGGCCTCGCGCGCGAGGTGCGGGCGCTACACTGCGAGCTCGGCGCCGAGGCGTGGGCTGACAGCGGCGCGGCTCAATGCGCCAAGCCGCTGTGAGGGAACCAAGCGCCTGTAACAGGTCGCGCTCCTATCATCCTTACACGTGAAAACGGATAGCGGCTGACTATCGGTTATCCCTCAATTCAGTTGGTTGGCATGCTGCATCAATGCGGCATGTCTGCTAATGGCATGGTCCGGTTGCTTCCACTGGCCGGGTAGTCTCTATCCTGAGCTCACCGAAGCCGCCCGGTCACGGCGAGCCGCCGACAAATATCATCAAAGTGTGGTATTTAGCAGGTGTGCCTCAGATCGATTCAGCCGTTTCGCTTGCGCAAGCGCTCATACGGATTCCGAGCCTTACGCCCATTGAGCCGGAGCTCCTCCCTGCGGCCCAGGCAACGCTCGACCTTCTGGAGCGG
>JBAUNL010000436.1:0-5381 GCA_049579205.1 Rhodomicrobium sp.
GTATTCCCCCGCTGAGGGGCCGTGGAGAGCAGCACGAGCTGGGTGCCGGTGAGTTTCATCGGGACCTCCCGTTCGGTTTGCGACGGCGTTGCCGCCACTACCGAAGCCCCCGACGGCTGGAAAGCCCAGGGGCCGTTCAGCAGTGACGCTCCGTTTGCAGCGGAAGTCCAGTCCTTTCTGGAGTGTTAATCGCAGGAGCATATCTGCATGCTCGCGATTTATTGAGAGCTAAAACCCAGCAGCATTTTGCGCCCCTAATCTGCTTACCTGTGGTGCCGGGGAGCCCTAATTCGCTCTGATGCAGTTGAAGGAATGCGAATGAGTGAACGGTCAGGCCCACTCAGGACAATGTCGGCTGTGCAGAGAAAGCCGACACTGGCCTCCTTGAGTTTTCTAGTTATCTACGCCTTCGATTTCATGTCGGCTTGGACCGCCAAAGCGGGAGTGCCACGTCAAAAACCCAAATGGGGTCTCGGCACCGGTAGATTCAAAGTCCTCCAGTGAGCTGGCACTCCCGTTAGCCAACAATCTTGTCTCGACCCGAGTAGCAATTTCCGTTTGACTGGAAGCTGGTCTGATTCTCACGTCTTGAGAGGCTAAACCAGCGCAAGGCCGGACGAGAAAAGCTCCCTGTACTTCGAAAAGCGAGGGTTAGAATGCTGCAACCTGAGCGCTTGAGCGTCCGTAACGCGCATTACCCGTGGCTGCGTTTCTGGGCTCCTCACGATGGCAGCATCGACTTGTCGGATGCCGGCTTTCTACGTGACCCCATAGAAAGCCTCGGACGAGGGCACGGACCATCAACGCTCGGCGAGCTTGAAACGTGGAAAGCACTTGTCCTTCTTGGCGAACCAGGCATTGGCAAATCTACCACGCTGAAGGAAGAAGCAAACCGCGTGGAATCGCTCGCCGCCTCAACCGGACATGTCTCGTTCTACGTTGATCTGCATGAATTTTCCAGCGAAGACCGCCTCTGCAAGCGTATCTTCGAAAGCGAGCAATTCCTGGCGTGGAAAAACGGTAATTCAAACCTCTTTCTGCACCTTGACAGCCTCGATGAAGCGCTTCTTCGGATTGACGCGATCGCGAACCTGCTTGCCTCCGAGCTACGGGACACGCCAACGGAGCGAATGTCCATCCGCATCGCCTGCCGCACGGCGGTATGGCCTGCCAATACCCTTGGCGTTGCACTGACAAGCATTTGGGGCGACGCATCGGGAGTATTCGAACTCGCGCCTCTTCGCCGACGGGACATCATCGCAGCTTTGGACATGCATGATATAGAGGTTGAGGGGTTCATGCGCGCCTTGTTCGGAACCCAGGCGACCCCGTTTGCGATCAAACCGCTAACGCTCAAGATGCTGCTCAGGATTTATGAGCAAGGCGGCGAACTTCCAAAAAGCAACGTTGAACTTTACAAGCGGGGCTGCCTCGCTCTCTGCGAGGAACCGAACGACAGCCGGAGGGACTCCGGGCGCCTTGGGCGTCTGAACGCAAGCCAGCGCATGCGTCTCGCAGGAAGGATTGCTGCGGCCACGGTTATTGGCAATCGCTTTGCGGTTTGGAAGGGACCGGAGGTTAAGTGTCCTCGTGAGGACATAGCCGTATCCGGGCTTTCGGGACGCCCCGAAGAGGGCGAATTCGGCGCCTTCACCGCTACCGACAATGATGTCCGAGAGGCGCTCGATACCGGGCTATTTAGTTCGCGGGGCGAGGCCCGCATGGGCTGGGCGCACCAGGGCTACGGTGAGTTTCTTGCGGCGCTCTACCTTTTTGGACGTGGCGTGCCGCCCGAGTCCACGCTGAAAGTCCTCCTCCATCCCGCCGGCGGCCTGATTCCGCAGCTTGCACTGGTCGCCGCATGGGCTGCATCATTATCTAGCGAGGTGCGCGCAGCGCTGATCATTGATGAACCTCTCGCCCTCCTGCGAGGCGATCTGTCAGGCTGGAGCGCCGACGACCGCGGCCTGCTGGTAAAATCGCTGCTCGATTCCGTCGAACGCAAACAAGTCACGGACTCGCCTTACAGCAACGCCGAGGCCTATGCAAAACTTGCCCACGCTGAGCTGGCCAACCAACTCCGGCGGGTCATCGTCGATGGACAAAAAAGCATCCAAGCCCGTCGTCTTGCGCTTCTCATCGCCGAGAAGTGCAGGCTCACGGAACTACAACCCGACCTTCTGAAGGTAGCTCTGGATATCGAGGATCGCCCGGAGGTTCGATCGAGCGCAGTTTCCGCGCTCCAACATTGCGGCGATGCAACGGTTCCTGCGCTTGTTCGCCCTCTTGCCGACGGCAGGGGCGGAGCCGATCCGCTGCTCGACATAAAGGGCAACGCGCTCGATCTGCTTTGGCCCGAGCATATAACCGCGGCCGAACTCTTCCAGGTCCTGACACCCTCTGCTGACAATTACTTTGGTTCTTACGCGCTTTTTAAGTCGGCTTTGCCGGACCGGCTGAAAACCGCGGACCTGTTACCTGCGCTTGAATGGAGCACTCAGGTCATAGAACGAAGCCGGTTCAACGGGGGATACCAGGATAAAAGCTTGGCGGACGCCATCATGTTCAGGTCATGGCAGGTGTTTGAGGAACCAGAACTGACGCAGCCATTCCTGCGGCATATGGTTGCCCGGTTGCAGGAACACGGTGACTTGTGCCGCGGAACCAATCGTAGCGCCCAGGAGGCGTTCGAAACAACGCTGAAGAATGATGTTAGCCGGCGGCGCAAATTTCTGATGGCCCTCTCCGCCGAGAATCTGACGCCGATTGCAGTATATGCCTACAAGCGAACAGGCCTGCTCAACGAAGCCGACTTCGAGTGGCTTCTCGCGATTTCGCCGGGAGGCGCAAATTCCGAATCGGGTCTCGACGAGGAGACGTTGTGCAATTTCATCGGATGTTTGTTTGTCAGTGACAATGTCGCGCACTTCGAAGCGCTCTACGCGACCGCCGAGCGTTGGCCGAAGCTGCGGGCTCGATATGCCTCTTTCTTCGAGGGTATTCCGATCGATTCTCCCGACGTGGAACGATGGCGTCAGCAACGGAAGGAACTACGAACAATCGAGGAAGGTTTTCCTCCGCCCATATCGGCCGATCCGCTCAAGGACGTTTTATCCGAGCTCGCCGAAGCTGAGGCCGGCGATTGGAACGCCTGGTGGAAGCTCACCAATTATCTCGCGCTGACACCGAAAAGCCGTAGCTTTGTTTCTGAACTCAACTTCTTCATAACCGAGATGCCGGTCTGGAAAGAGGCCGATGAAGCGGTCCGTCAGCGCATCGTCGTTTCAGCCGAACGCTATTTGTACGACGCCGAGCCAAACGTAACGACCTGGCTCGGCCATAACCCAATGACCATAATGTGGGATGCTGTTGCCGGTCTTCGAGCGTTGATCCTGCTCCAGGAGGTCTCACCTGAACGCTATGATAGGATCGCAAACGAAGCTTGGCGTAAATGGGCGCCAGTGATCGTTGGGTTTTCGCATGTCAATGGCGAGCGCTCGCCGCTGATTGCACAAGTCAGAACGGATGCGCTTACGCACGCAGAGGCCGAATCTGTTTCCGCCGTCCTCACGATCATACAACGGGAGCGAGAGAGGATCCGAGCTGCCGGCGAAACGCCCGCCCCTGGGCTTCCTTTCTTCATCCTTCGGAATCTCGATGATTGCTGGGAAAACGCAGCCCTTCGAGACGCTGTCTACGAAGAATTGTGCAAGCAGGATAACACTCCGGCGGAATACGCCTCATTCCTGGATTCCCTCTCGCAGGCAGGCGACGAACGGGCCATCGACCATGCTTTGAGCATGTTGGCCATCTCCGAGCATGGCGCACGCGACAAGAAGCTTGCGATCGCGGACGTGGTGTTACGGCGCGCGGTTATCCATTCATGGCCGACGCTAAAACCGCTCATAGACTCAGACGACGAATTCGCCCGCGACGTGCTCCTTAGCGCAACCTCGCACTCCAGCTTCAGCAACCCTTTCTATATCGGATTGAGCGAGCGGGACACCGCTGATTTGTACTCTTTGATGATACGCCTCTTCCCCGGCGAAGACGAAAGGAAGCCTCCTGCCGGGCTCATAACGGAATTTGACGGAGCCGGACACCTCCGCGACAGCATTCCCCGCTACTTAGCGGAGCGGGGCACGGTGGCCGCGGTCGAGGTGCTGGGAATTCTTGTCGCCCGTCATCCAGAATTGGGCGGCCTGGTTTACGAGCTTAGTTTGGCCGAGCGCATCATGCGCGCCGCAACCTGGTCGCCATTGACCCCAAAAGAAATAATGGCGCTGACAGACAGGCCGACAATGAAACTCGTAACATCACCCGCCGATCTTTTTCAAATCCTCCGCGCAGCGTTGGAAAAGTTCGCGCAGGACCTGCATGGCGCGCAAACGCCTGTGAGAGATCTTTGGGACCGCCAACAAAGCAAAGATATGTTCCGGCCAATTGATGAGGCCGCTATTTCGGATGTAATCACTCGTTTTCTGCGCACAGAACTCGGAGCTGCCGGAGTATTTGCCAACCGCGAGGTCGAAATTAGCCGAGTGCCTGGAACTCCCCTCGGGCGACGAACCGATATTTTGATCAATACGGTTCGCCGGCGGGCAGATAACATGCAATATGATTCAATTGCGGCGGTCATCGAGGTTAAGGGCTGCTGGAACAGGGAGTTATTTACGGGCCTGGAGGAGCAGCTTTTCCGGGATTATATGATTAGATTGCGCGCGCCAATCGGCATTTACCTGGTCCCGTGGTTCGAAACGGAAAGTTGGGACGATAAGGACAGCCGCCGGGGCCAGGTGCCGAAGATCCCAATGGATGAGGCCCAGCGACGGTTGGAGCAACAAGCTGCGGGACTGCCGGAGGGGTTCCTTGTCTCGCCCTTCGTATTCGAATGCCGCATTCCGTCTTCCTGAGTTGGTTCACAACGTGCGGCAGGTCAGCAAGATCTCCGGATGCAGACCCTCACCACGGAACCTCTCCACAATCGTATGTAAAATCCAAGATGTCCGTTTTTGGATAATTTAATTACTTTTCAAAAGCGATGGCCGGATTGATCCGTAAGCTTCCGTGGGATGCTCGTCACTATGGGTCGAAACCGGCCATGGGCTGGATTTCTGAACACAGCTGCTTACCCCCCAACTACGGAAACACCGAAAAGAGCCAAAGCGGGGCGGGAAGCGCAAGCCAGCAGGATTTTTGACCGTTGCCTGCCCGACCGTTTCAGAGGCTCCTTGTTTGGTGGAAGCACCGCGCTCCTCGTGTTTGGAGATCGCTAAACAGAAACGGCGCCTCTGGACTAGGCGCCGCTTCGATGACCAGATCAGCAAATAAGACCCGGTTATTTCAGAGGTGCGAAGTCCTGGCCAAAATGGCAGTTCAGG
>JBAUNL010000437.1:0-2884 GCA_049579205.1 Rhodomicrobium sp.
GCATTCGCCGGCTATGGTGCTTTCGTGCTGGGACTCGCCATAGTCTATTTTCATAATAAATGGACCCGTGGCTGGCCGGTGTTGATCACCGTAATCGGGTGGCTTGCGTTGCTCATCGGCCTCGTACGCATGATCTTTCCAGTGCAAGTTGCTGCTTCCAACAGCCCAGTAACGGGCACCGGCGCCTTCCCTATCGTTGCAGTTGTATTCCTCCTGATCGGCGGTTTTCTCTCGTTCAAGGCCTATAGCCGCAATTGAAGACAGCCAACGGGCTGAGTCCGCTCGGCAAAAGCGTAACCGCCAGGCAGCTGAGCAAATGTGCCGTGAGGATCGGAAGAGATCGAATTTCAGGACAAGAAGGGCAAGTGGCACATCAAGCACGCTAAAAGCGATAACTGGCCCGACCCGCTAAGCCCACAAGGTTTGGGAATTCTCCGAAATACTCTATACAATTTAATGCGGGAGTTTTTAAAGTTTGGGAATGCTAACATATTGATTTCTCCGATATTGTCGGTCTCAAGGGTAGAGTCGGCTACATAGGCTCACGTTGCTTGATCAAGGCCGTGCCCCAGGTCTTCAGGACGCTGTGGCCATTCGCTTGAGGGCAGCTCTCCCAGTCTCCGTGAGCGCATAAACCCCGCGATTGGTCCTTTCAAACCAGCCATAGACATTCCGAAGCAAAATCTTTGGAGCGTCGGGAATCGATGGCTTCAAGTCGCGCGGACGCCGAGGACCCGTGGCAATTTCGCCTGCGCGTGCGAGCGCCCGCTGCCGGTACGCTGTCATAATCGGGGCGCGAGACCCACCGCCAGCCATTGGATCGCCCTTCCGGCGTCTATGCTCATCTACAAGGCGCGAGCGGCGATGGTGATTTCGGCGCGGCGCCGGCGCTGCCGCGCCCACAATGATTTCCACGGCACCACCGTCCGACACGGCCAGCAATCCAAAACCTAGCCGGCGGCAAAGCTTGCGCACACGCGCATCGCGTCCGCGTCCCTTGCGGCGCGAGGTGGCAACGGCGAGCCACACCTCGTCGCTTGCGTCCGCTCGGTCGATGCCTGGCAGGACGAGATCGAGATTAAAAGTCAGCTTGAGTTCCCCGATAACCACAATTGGCGGCGAGCCCTTAGCAATGGCGACAAGATCGCAACCGCCGATCTCGCCCTTCACATTGAAACCGAGGCCTTCCAAAAACCTTTTGACGGGTAGATAAAGGTTCGTTTCCATGGCGCTTGAGCATAATGGCAGGATGCGGAGATCAATGCCGGCCGCAGTGCAGCATTGGCGTGTTCGGTCATTGCTGCAAGCTGGGACTTCTTAGGACGAGAGGTGTCCGCCCATCATATTGCTTCGTCGCCACCGAGCATCGGTCTAAAGCAGCACGTCGCGATGCACACTATTGGCCTTCTTCGACGGCTCCCGAGCGTTGCAACAAGGTCCGCAATCAGACCTATTGCGTCGGTGCCGAGCCCATTTCTTTCGCTTGAATCGAGGTACGTCATGGTGCGCTCGAATGTGGTTCCGATGACAGGTTTCAAATATTTATTTCAAACCGAAGCCCGGATTCACTGGCACATTTCTCAACTATGCCGGTTTGCGGCTCGGGATTTGAGGAGTTGCAATGCCCAATGAGTAACGCCGTGGCACCCGGAAACACCCCGAAAGCGTCCTCAACTCAGTCCGCAGGCGAATGCGTTTGTGGGGAAGTTTGCTTCGAGATCGATGTACCGGCGCGTTGGGCTTGGCACGATCACTCCACTGCCAGCCGACGTGCGCATGGCTGCGCCTATGTCACTTACGTCGGCAGCTGGCGAAGCCGCTTTCGCGTGCTAAAGGGCTCTGCGCGCATTTCCCGCTTCGAAGATATGGCGGCAGGAACAGTCAGAAGCTTTTGCGCACGATGTGGAACGCCGCTCTTCTATGAGAGTTTGCGCTCGCCGCAAATGGTCAACATCCCTCGCGCCCTTTTTGCGGCTCGCACCGGTCGAGAACCCCGCTATCATATCGCGATCGCTGAAGCGGCTGAATGGACCTATCTGGGCGAACCCCTGGCGCCGCTGAAGGGATTCCCCGGTGTGATGCGGGAACGTCCAAGGCGGAAGAAGCCTGGGGAGATGGGCCACGACTTTTAATGTTTCGGTTGATCGCGGGCCAGCCCGCATTGGCAATGCTCAGCGTGGGCCGCGTTCTGACGAGACCGCACGTTCCGGGCTAGGCCAACGGATATGTCCAAGTGCAGAGGCAGCTGCACGCCGAAAGCGGCCGATTGGCCGACGACTTTTTGGGTGGGGTGGCGGTCTCATCGTTCAAGCGCACCACGAATGGCTGCTTATAGAATAGCGAAGCGGAAACTACGCGAAGATCTACGGGACGCGAACTTTTGACCCCTTCTGGAAGTGGCAGGCACACGGGTGGGTAGAGTGCGCTCCTAACCTTCTCACACGAGATTGGGCTGGTCGTGATGTTCTCATTCACGAGGAAAGCACGCGCAAGACGGTGCGGACTGAATAAAACGATGTCGCCACTATACTCCACCCTTCTTCAATGGATCTTCGAGCGGCACCTGCATCTCACCGCCGCGGCCGAAGTTCGCAGTCTTGCCATCGGTGGACTCGCGCCGCGCCCGCTCCTGGCCTAGCGCTGCTATGGGTTTGATCTCGCTGTCGAGCATTGGTGGCCGCGGTTTTTTGCGGGCAAGCGCCTGTTTGATATACGGAGCAAGCTCGGCATTCTTCTTAGCCTCACGCTCCGAATGGCGCGCTTCGAACTTCGGCATAACGGAAGAAGCGAACAGCTCAAGCGACGCGCAGATATGCGCATGTTCGTTCTTCCCGCCCTGCTGCAGGAAGACGACCTGATCGACACCCGCTTCCTCGAACCGCCT
>JBAUNL010000438.1:0-12756 GCA_049579205.1 Rhodomicrobium sp.
AACGCCACCTTTGCCTTGAAGGACGGTGAGTGGTTCCGCCGTGGTCTTCTGCTCATTGTCACTCCTGATTCGCGGGCACCAGCGTGCCCGTCGTCAGGCAGAAATTCCACCTACCGCACCGTCCGAAATTGTGGAGCCACTTCTCGGGCGGCGACGAAGAATATTACATCGCAGCTACGCCGCCCTCGCATTTGTCCTTCGAGGATCAGCTCAAGCACATCAACTCGACCTATGAAGAGGCACAGAAGTCTCTCGGGCTAGGAGGTAAAGTGGAGGTAAAGGAGGAGCGGGATAAGCTCCTGTTTTGGGTCCGGGTCCGACGGTGACGTGTGCGGGGTACGGCTATCGCTGTGCGGAGATCATGCCCGTGGATGCCTGCCTGTATTTTTATGAGTGCAAAGAGTGCGGGCTCTGGATGAAGCCGAAGCAAGGGAATTGCTGCGTCTGCTGCTCTTATGGCGATGCGCCGTGTCCGCCGGTCCAAGAGGGTGCTGGATGCTGCAAGGGAAGAACGGCGAATGTATTGATAATTTGGTTAACGTTCCGTACGGTGATTTTGTAATTTTATTTTGGGAGGTAACAGCATCATGCGTGCCATAAAGCATATTGCGATTGGCGTACTGGGGACATTTTGTCTGATCGGTTCTGCAATGGCGGCCGATCTGACTGGGGCTGAGATCAAAAATACGATTTCTGGAAACACCATCTACCTTGAAACGATGGCGGGATCGGTGACCGGCACACAGGGAAAGGGCATTATTTACTACGCTGCCGATGGCACAGCCCTTTATAAGACGCCGAAAGGCGAGATGTGGCACGGCACCTGGGCTATCAGAGAGAATACCAATTGCACCACTTGGAAAGAAGCTGGCAAAGTTGCCTGCTCAAGATACGACAAGCAAGGCGACAGTATCACGCTGATCAACCCTGAGAACGGGCAGGCACGCGCGAAGATTGACAAAACCGCTTCCGGGAACGCGGAGAAATTGGCACCGTAGTTCAGCCTGCGGGGCGGGATTCAGATTTCGATTTTTGATCAGCAGGACCGCAGCGAGGATTCGAAGCCGCGGCGGGAGCTGGCTCGTGGTGGGGAGGGGACTTAATCAAGGCCGGCGAGCGAACGAAAATGGCTAATTGGATCAGTTCCCGCTCATTCGTCCCCCTCGTTAGCGCTATCTGATTCAAACGTGCGGCCGTCTCGCGCGACATTGCAAATGTCATGTTGGTCTCGGTATCTCGGAGCCTCCCTTGGCGCCTTGTTAAAAATGCTCTCACGTTTCGCTTTCGCGTCATTGCTCTATCTCTGGCTCGTTCGCCGGCACATCAGTCTAAGCACGGAGATTTGAGGAACACGAGCATGGCGGCCGGTGGCGGCAACGTCGGCATCGGCTTGGCGATCTCGACGAAGCGTGAGGCGCTCGCGGCGCGGCGAGTTTATCATTTTGGTAGATCTCCATTTGACGGACACTACTGTCATGAAGTAGATGACCGCTAATTTTTGAGAACCGTCATGACCTTTATGCGACGCCCGCGCGTGTTCATCTCTTACCGTCATGAGGAGCAGCGGGGGTTATTCGGAGCGCAACGCTACAATGAGCAGCATAGAACATGGGTGAATGATTTCGCCCGTGCCCTTGCTTCCTGGAACGTGGATGTTGTCTGGGATGAGCGGTTGCAAGGGCTGTTCAAACCCCATTGCAGCGACCCAGCCATGCTGCCGTTTCTGGCAGAGGTTACAACGTTGTGCCTGCAGGTCACGCAGACGTTCATGCCCATCGTTACGCGGGGATATGTCGAGCGCGCCATTGCTGAACCGCGTAGCGCTGGATATGGCACGGTAACCGAGGAATGGCGTCATGGCGTTTCCGAGTGCACTATGGGGCGTGCTGGGCTCATTGCGATCATTCGCGAATGGCCCATGCCGGATTACTCCGAGGTGCCCGAGCCCATTTCCCAAGAAAACGCATGGGATTTTCGCTTTGTCGCGGCAACGAGGAGCGAAGTTGAGTTCCTGTGCGACAGTCTGCACGGACTTTGGGAGGTAGAGCGACCGCTGTTTGATCTGCCGTTTTCAGACTGGATATCCAAATATCTACAATTTTGTGTCGATGCCTTTGGACTTGCATGGCCTGGGATCGAGCGATGGGGATGCAATTTTGAGCGGCCGCGCATCTTTCTTGAGCATCAAGCCTCCCTGAAAGCTGCAAATCCCGTACTTGCTGATGCCGGACGACAGCGTGATTTACGGGAGGATGCGGCCGCGATGCAATACAAGACCGTTCCTTTCGATCCTGACCGCCACACCGATAATGCGCACGATCCGGAACGTGACGAAAAAGCCAAGGATATGATGCAATCGATTATGAGAACGCATATCGATAGCTTTCGAAAGCCATTCGATTTTCACTTGAAGTCGCCCGGCGGGCGCGCATCGAGCGGCTTGTACTTTGGACCCACGCTCCGTTCCTTCTCTTATTTGCATCCGATTGACCCGGCGAGGGCAGAGCTTCCTGATCAATAGGGGTCATCGCAGATGGTCGAATATCGCGACACAACCTAGGTTTTGATTGGGTGCAAGGTTGGATGCCAGCGCTCGCCCGCGCGGTATACTGGATTATTCACGGATCACTTGCACAGCGTTTAATGAAGTTGCGCGGAGACCATGACTTGTTGAGGCCTGCCTGTATAACGCCGGCGCAAACAAAAAGTTGTGGAAAAAAATCAGATATTTGTAGCCATGTTGCTGGAAAAGTACCTTCTTGCGCCGGGGCGGGAAATGGAGCGCGTTCGCTATGTCTGACAAATCCCCGCGAGATATCCTTGAAGGCCTTCGCGATATCATCGCTCGAGAGATGATTGAAAAGCCGCAACCCAGAGAGAAGGCGATTGCCGATCCTGCATTGTGGCGAGCAATTCAAATCCAGCAAAGATGCGGTGGCAACCTGCTGCCAGATGCATTTCATATCGCTATGGCTCAAAAGAGCTAAGCGGCTTCGTTTGCGTGGCAAGAATTGCGCGAGCGAATAGAGGCGTTCGTCGAGCAACGCCATCTGAGTTGTGCCGTGGGAAGTGACCTGCTCCCCAACGTACCCCCGTTTATAAATAGAGTCCGTTCTGGTTATGCCCCTTTGCGGGGCGGGTTGCAAACTCTGTGGGTGTGAGCCCGCAAAGGCTCGTGTGGGGCCGCTTGGCGTTGTAATCGAGACGCCAGCTTCCGACGGTACGGCGTGCCTGGTTGAGGCTGCCGAACAGATGCTCGTTCAAACATTCATTACGCAAGCGGCCAATAAAGCTCTCCGCAAAGCCATTCTGCATAGGCTTGCCGGGGGCGATGTAGTGCCATTCGACACTATGCTCCTCCTGCCACTTCAGGATCGCGTTTGAAGTCAGCTCTATGCCGTTATCGCTGACGATCAGGCAGGGAGTGCCGCGAAGCTCCGCAATCCGATCGAGCTCACGCGCCACGGGGATGCCTGAAAGCGAGTTATCGGCAACAAGCGGCAGGCACTCCCTGCCGAAGCTTGTCCTCGGGCTTGACCCGGGGATCGTCGATCACAGCCAGAATGGGAAACCGGCGGCTATCGGCGAGTGCATCGGAAACGAAGTCCAAGGACCAGCGCCGGTTGAGCCCTTGCGAGACCGTCATCGGCGCCCGCGTTCCCAAGGCCCGCTTCCATCCGCCGCGTTTGCGGACGATGAGACGCTCTTCCTTGTAAAGCCGGTACAGCTTCTTGCGGTTGAGCTTTATCCCTTCCCGGCCAAGCAAAAGATGCAGCCGCCGGTAGCCAAAGCGCCGGCGCTCATGCGCCAGCTCGCGAAGCCTTTTCCTAATGGCTTCATCGTCTTGGCGCTTGACGCATAGCGGCAAGTCTTCGCCGCAAGCCCAATGAGCGAGCACGCCTGCGCCTGCGAATAGTTCTTCTCCTCGATCGCCCACCTCACGGCGGTTCTCCTTGCGCCGGGCGTTAGAAGTTTTTTCCGGGAAGCTCTTTCAGCGTGGCGGCGTCCAGCATCGATTCCGCCAAGAGCTTCTTTAGCTTGCTGTTTTCGGCTTCGAGCGCCTTCAGCCGCTTGGCTTCGGACACTTCCATGCCGCCATACTTCGAGCGCCAGTTATAAAAGGTCGCATCCGAGATGCCGTACTTCCGGCACATCTCCGCTGCGGACAGCCCGGCCTGGTGCTCCTTCAAAATCCCGATAATCGGCTCTTCTGAAAACCCGCCCCGCTTCATGCCCGTCTCCCATCTGGCAAACGGATCCTAACTTAAAATCGAGGGCATTTATGGGGAGCAGGTCAGCTTCTTCGCCTGGCAGGGGAGCGTTAAGAGGGCTGAACAGCCTAGATGAGCGAAAGCGAGGGCAGGTGCTGAAACAGCCAGGTTTCGCTTAGAGCTTCATTGCCACTTCGCAGATATAGCCTTATGTCCACCGGGTTTTGCGAAGCGGCGGTGAAGTCGAACATGGCTCGCCATTTGTCCGTGCCAACCACCGGGTAGACGGCTTCGCGCTCGATCTTGCCGGAAGGAGCGCTGACGAGGAGATCGATGTCCCCTCGCTTAGAATATTGCCCGAGCTTGCCCCCGCGAAAATCGACGACGAATTTGAGCACTCCTTTCGGGCGCGGCTGGCCGGGTATCCCCCCCGCCCCAATGCGCGTTGCAATCACACGGGCCAGCGGAGGGGGCTCACTCAAACGCCAATGCAGCTTGTAGCGCATTTCATAGTGGCCCCCTGCGCGATAAAGCTCCTTTGGCGTCCAGTAGGCCACAATATTGTCGTGGATCTCATCATTCGTGGGAATTTCTACGAGTTGCACCACGCCCTCGCCCCAGTCACCGGCGGGCTCAACCCAAACGCTGGGCCTCCGGTCATAGAAAGCCCCGTCATCCTCATATTCGCTGAAGTGGCGCTCACGCTGCAGCAGACCGAAACCCTTAAGGTTTTTGTCCACGAACGAGCTGGTTTGAACACCGAGCGGATTGTTGAGAGGGCGCCAAATTCTTTCGCCTGCTCCCGTCCAAATGCTGAGCCCGTCGCTGTCATGAATTTCCGGACGCCAGTCGAGCGCCATGCGGCGGTTGTGCTTCGAGTACCAGAACATGCTCGTTAGCGGAGCCACACCCACACGCCCAATATCGGCACGCGGAAAAAGATGGGCCTGGATATCCATCAGAGTCCCAGCTGGCCGGGTGGTCTCCATGCGATAGGCACCCGTGATACTGGGCGAATCCAAGAGCGCATTGATGACGATGCCCGGCTTTGTTGCCAAAGGCTCAAGCCAGAAACTTGTGAAGCGCGGAAATTCCTCCGGGGTGGGCATGGCCACATCGATGGCCAGGCCTCGCGAGGACAGCCCGTATTGCCCTGTCTCGGCAGGGGACCTGAAGTAGGAAGCGCCAAGGAAGGCGAGCCAATCGGGTACGCCTGGAGCGGCAAGGACCCGGAAGCCTGCGAAGCCTGTGCTGGCTGGCAGCGCTTTCGCGAAAGTGCTTTTGCCGAACGTGAACAGGTCCGGGCTGTATTGAACCTCTTTCGAGACACCATCTTTGGAGACAAGGAAAATGCGCGCGGGTTCCTTGAAATACCGGCCAACATGAAAAAGCTCCACGGGGAACGGCCCATCCCCATGCGACCAAAGCGCCAGCTCCGGCCTGAACTTGATTTGTTGATAGGCATCGAAATCAAGACGCTCCAGGATCTCAGGATCTTGGATTACAGGTTTGCGGTAAGGTGTCTGGCTGAGATCTCTTGCCCATCCTATCAAGGCATCGAATGAGAATGGCGCCTCCGGCCCAAACTTAATGCCTCCCTCCGGTGCAGCGGATGCCTCTTTCCCGGCGAGCCCGAAGGCGGCTGCACTCATCAATAAGGTCCGTCGATCGATCATTGCATGTTCCCCGCTCAAGCATTGGCGGTCTCACCCGGGCTGTTTTTCCAAATAAGGATCTACTGGCAGCTGAGACGCGCTCAAAACTTTTTCCATAGGTAAATAGCCTAAGTTATTAACAAGAAAACCCCGGCAACGTTTCCATCGCCAGGGTTACGAACTACGGCCAACAGCAGCGTTGTCTAATGTGTATATTTTCGAACACTCCTAGAGTTCCGGCAGTTTCGATATTGCAACTTCGAGCCTCTCTGTAATGCCCGACGGCACCACACGCTTACTAGCGCACGGTCCGGATTAGGTTGCGCAGCGTTTCCACCATCGTTTCGACTTGCTGTGCGGTCGAGATAAAGGGAGGCGCCATCACAACGCTGTTCCCGGCGAAACGCAGAAGAATGCCCGACTTGAGGCCCTGCTCGAAGACACGCTGGCCACGGTTCGGGGCTTGTCCCTCCGCTGGCTCAAGATCGACCGCCGCGGCAAGGCCGATATTGCGGATGTCCGTGACGCCCGGCTCGCCCTTAAGAGAGTGGACGGCGCGCTCAAGGACAGGTTCCAAGTCGCGGGCGCGGGCAATAAGCCCTTCTTCTTCCATAACGTCGAGCGTTACGTGCCCGACGGCCGCCGCGAGCGGATGGCCCGAATAGGTATAGCCGTGGAAAAACTCAACCGCCTCCGCTGGCCCGCTCATGAACGCATCGTAAATCTCCTGCCGCACGATGACGCCACCCATCGGCACGATCCCATTGGTGATGGCTTTGGCGAAAGTGATCATGTCCGGCACAATTCCGAGTCGCTGCGCCCCGAAGGTCTCGCCCAATCGCCCGAATCCGGTAATGACCTCGTCAAAAATGAGCAGAATGCCGTATTTGGTGCAGATTTCACGGAGTCGTTCCAGATAGCCGGCGGGAGGTACGATCAGCCCAGCCGAACCTTGCACCGGCTCTACAATCACCGCTGCAATGGTCGATGCATCGTGCAGGGCCGCCAGCCTCTCAAGATCCTCCGCGAAATGCGCACCCCACTCCGGTTGGCCCTTTGAGAACGCCATATGCGCGGGATCGTGGGTGTGTCTTAGGTGATCAACTCCCGGCAGCATCGCCGGGGCGAACATCTTTCTGTTCGCGACCATGCCTCCGACTGACATGCCGCCGAAGCCTACCCCGTGATAGCCCTTCTCGCGCCCGATCATGCGAAAGCGGTTTGCCTCGCCGCGCACGCGGTGATACCCGAGCGCGATCTTCAGAGCCGTATCGACGGATTCCGAACCGGAATTCGCAAAAAAGACTCGATTCAAGCCGGCCGGAGCCATGTCCGCGATACGCTCTGCGAGGCGGATGGTCATGGGATTGGCAAGCTGGAAAGCCGGCGAATAGTCTAGCGTCTCTGCCTGGCGCTTGAGCGCTTCCGCGATCTTTGGATGGCCATGGCCCAGCGGGCAGCACCATAGGCCGGAGAGGGCATCGAACAGCTCCTGGCCATCCGCGTTCCGGTAATACGCGCCTTTGGCGGATACCATGATCCTGGGTGTCGGATCGCCCTTGAAGCGGCGATTCGGCGTGAAGGGCAGCCAATAAGGCTCGACATTCAGTTGCCGCGCGGATTCGCGCTCATTGGCAGGCAGGTCCATGCGATTCTCCCTGGTGTTTCATGGGATCTCCAGCTCAGTATAGAGCTTCGCTCGATCTTGTACATGAATGCATTTGTGCGAGCGCCCCTATGCTCTCCGCATCAAAGGCCTGGCTCCGCCCGTGACACCGCTTCGAGCTTGCCCGCTTTTCCAGCTGGGTCCATTCTACCTCGGGGACGGACGCTGGAGGGAGACATGAAGCGTTGGCTGACGGCGGTAGCCATTTTGTTGCTATCGGCACACCTTGATAGCAGCCGCGCGGATGCCCAGAAGGCCAAACTGGATAGGCTGATCAATCAGGCCGCTGAACTTTCTACGCGTGGAAAATACGAGGAAGCCATCGCGATTGACCGCCGCGCGCTTGCGCTTGCGGAACGCGCGCCGGGCCGGGCCAATGCGGATATGACACGCGTATTGATGGGCTTGGCCACGCACAGCCTTGCCATTCGCAAATACAAGGAAGCCGAAGACTCGCTCACTCGCGTCCTTGCAATCAACGAGAAAGCGTTCGGAGTGGATGATGCCAAGAACATCGACGCTCTCTATCACCTTGGTGAACTCTATCGTGAGCAGGAACGGTTTGCGGAAGCCGAGCCCCTTCTCAAACGCGCACTTACGTTGCAAGAGAAACATCTTGGGTTAGAGGATACAGGGCTTGTCCCGATCCTCAATAGCCTGGGCTTGGTATACTGGAGCCAAGGCCGCTATGCGGAGGCAGAGACTTTCTACAAGCGTGGGCTTTCGATCAGTGACAAGGCGCCGGTGACGGGAGGATTGATCGAGTCGCTGAACAACAACCTTGCCATCCTTACAAATGCCCTTGGCCGTTACAAAGAGGCGGAGTCCTTCTATAGAAACGCGTTGGATGCAGCCGAGAAGAGCTTCGGAACCGATCATTCGGAGGTGGGCAGGGTTCTCACAAACTTCGCGATCTTTTATTGGGCGCAGGGCCTTTACAGCAGTGCGGAGCCTCTTCTCCAGCGCGCTCTCACGATACGTGAGAAAGCTTTGGGGCCAGACCACCCGGATGTTGCACATACCCTAAATACGCTGGGCTTGGTTTACGCCTTTCAAGGAAGATACGCGGAAGCCGAGCCGCTCTATAAAAGAGCGATCGCGATTGACGAGAAGGCATTCGGCCCCGAGCACTCAAACTTGGTGTCGAGACTTAGCAATCTGGCAGACCTTTATCGCCGTGAGCAGCTCTACGCGGAGGCTGAGCCTCTCTATAAGCGCGCCTTGGATATTGCGAAGAAATTGGGACCGCAACACCCGCTTGTTGCAGCAGTATCGAACAATCTTGCCTGGGTCTACTGGGCCGAGGGCCGTTATGGCGATGCTGAGCCGCTGTACAGGCGCGCAATCGCGACTACTGAACAAACCTTGGGCAGCGAGCACCCAAACCTCCTTACGCAATTACATAATCTGGCAGCACTTTATCGTGTACAGGGGCGGTTCGCCGATGCTGAGCAGCTTCTCCTCAAAGCGATCGCGCTCGGCGAAAAGGTTGCGCCCAAACATCCTCACCTCGGCAAGGCTCTGGATAACCTCGCCCTCGTCTACACCGCCCAACGCAGGGACGAGGAGGCCCAAATACTCTTCAAGCGGGCTATCGCCCTTGCCGAAGAGATTTTTGGCCCAGCCCATGCGGATGTCGCGGCATATGCGAACGATTTGGGCGCACTTTACGTGCAGAAGAACGAATGGGCTAAGGCCGTCCAATCGCTTGGGCGTGGCGCCGCTATTCTCATCGAGCGCACGGAGCGGACGCACGAATCGCTCGATCAAGCAAGGGGCGCGGCCGTTCCAGCCGATACGATCAGATCCGGCGAAAAACTGCGCCTTCTTGTGAAGGCGTCATTTCGCTTAGCAGAACAAGAGACTGCTTCAGGCCCTGACCTAATGCGGCGCGCGTTCGAGATCGTACAATGGGCGCAAAGTTCGGAAGCCGCGTCATCGATTGCTCAGATGGCGGTGCGTGGCGCTAGCGGAGACGCGGTGCTGTCCAGACTGGTCCGTGAAAAACAGGATCTCATTGGCGAGTGGCAGGCGCGCGACAAGCTATTGACCGCTGCCATTTCCAAACCGGCCGCACATCGGCTTCCTGCCGCGGAAGACGGCCTTCGCAAACAAATTGAGGCCATTGGCTCCAGGCTTGCCGAAATTCAACAGGCCCTTGCTAGAGATTTTCCCGATTACGCCGCCCTTGAGAACCCAAAACCTCTTTCTGTGGACGAGGTCCAAGCCTTTCTGCGGCCCGATGAGGCGCTAGTCCTCTTCCTCGATACACCCGAATTGCAATCCGTGCCGGAGGAAACCTTCACCTGGATCATAACGAAAACAGACGCACGCTGGCAAAGGAGCAGTGTCGGCAGTACAGCCTTGGCAACGGAGATTGCGGCGCTTCGTTGCGGCCTCGACCCTGAGGCCTGGGATGGCGTTTCAGCGGACAAATGTGCCGCGCTTTTAAAAATGGCACCTGGCACGCTGCTGGAAGCAGGCGCTCTCCTCCCGTTCGATTTGGAGCGCGCGCATGCGCTCTATAGAGCGTTGTTCGGTGGCTCCGAGGACCTGATCAAGGGTAAAAACTTGCTTCTGGTGCCTTCGGGTCCGCTCACGCAGCTGCCATTTCAGGTACTTGTTACTAAGCGCTCCGTCGAGGGCGCCTACAACACCGCCGCCTGGCTGCCCCGCGAGCACGCGCTTACGGTCTTGCCGGCCGTGCCGTCCCTGAAGGCATTACGGCGGCTCGCCAGGCCAAGTGCGGCAGCAAAGCCGATGATCGGTTTCGGCAATCCATTACTTAACGGAAATCAAAACGACGCGGCTTATGGCGCGGTTTATAAGAAACTCGCTGAACTCGCACGCGAGAACCAGCGCTGCCGCGAACCGGGACCCAAACCTGGAGTCGGATCGCGGCGCGTTCGCATTGCACCGGTCAACTTGACGAAAGGGGGATTGGCTGACCCCGATTTTCTGAGGGTGCAGTCACCCTTACCAGAAACAGCGGTTGAGGTATGTGCCGTTGCAAGGGGTCTTCATGCTGACATCGGCGATGTTTATCTTGGCGCCAGAGCCACTGAGCATAGGGTCAAGGCCCTTAGCGCGAGTGGCGCGCTGGCGCAGTATCGCATCGTTCATTTCGCGACCCACGGCGCACTCGCCGGCCAAGTGTACGGCACTAACGAGCCGGGACTCCTATTGACCCCACCCAACGAGGCGACGGACGACGATGATGGCTATCTATCCGCGCCAGAGATCGCTGCGTTGAAACTGGACGCCGATTGGGTGATCTTGTCTGCATGCAATACCGCCGCTGGGGGCTCCACAAATGCGGAGGCCTTATCTGGTCTCGCGCGTGCGTTCTTCTATGCCCAGGCCCGAGCACTTCTCGTTTCTCACTGGGCAGTCGACTCGGATGCGACGGTGCGTCTCGTTACCACAGCGGTGGCGGAAATGAGCCGCGATGACAAAATTGGCCGCGCGGAGGCGCTTCGCCGTGCGATGCTCGCGCTGATTAACAACGGCGGCCCGAAAGAAAGTCATCCCACATTTTGGGCGCCTTTTGTTCTGGCCGGCCAAGGCGAGACTGGCCGATAGAGAAGTTGGTTAGACGTTCCACGAATGGGGTTGTCCGCCGAGCCGCCAAACATGCCTCTGAGTGCCACGGTAGGTTTTTGGCAGCATATATGGCTTAACGTGATGGAGGATTCAGTCAGCAACCAGTGACGAGTTTTCAATGCGCCCCATACCGGCCGGAGCACGTGGCACGTTCTCGATGCAGGTCCAGCCCCAGCATCTCGCGAGCCAATTCAAGGATGCAATTCTGCCCGAGGTGTTTGCCACGCCGATGATGGTACTGGCGATGGAGAATGCGGCGCTTAATGCCATCAAGCCCTATCTTGATCCAGGCGAAAGTGCTGTTGGAACCGGGATCAATATCAAGCACCTGGCTGCAACCCCCGCCGGACATCGCGTTGAAGCGGAGGCAATTGTAAGCAATGTCCATGGGCGGCAGATTGAATTCGACGTTAGAGCCACGGATGAAACCGAAGAAATCGGCCGCGGCACGCATAGCAGGATGGTTGTCGATATGGAGCGCTTGAATAGGCGCCTGGACGCTAAGCGCAAAGGGTGATGCTTTGCATGATTGAACTTTGCCGGAGCGCAGCTCAAAATCATACCATTACCGGTAAATGCCCTCCTTCGAGGTCCTTGAAAGTGGAGAGTGCCAAGCCGGCTTAGAGGGGTTGGGGAAGGGGCGGCATTCAAGTTGTTTTGAAGCACCGCCCTGATTTTCTGTCGATGGCACCGGCCAGACGTTAGATCCTTATCAATCCGATGCCCGGACACGGCTGCGTTCGAAGACCTTTCCGCTAAGATGTGGCGAGGTCGAAGCGATCCAGGTTCATCACCTTGGTCCACGCCGCCACGAAGTCTTTCACAAACTTCTTCTTCGAATCCGCGGATGCATAAACTTCCGCGAGCGCACGCAGTTGCGAGTGTGAACCGAAGATCAGATCGACACGCGTGCCGGTCCATTTGACCTCATTCGTCTTCCGGTCGTGTCCCTCGTACACCCCTTCAGCCCCAGCAGACGGCTCCCATTGTGTGCTCATGTCGAGTAGGTTCACGAAGAAGTCGTTCGTCAGCGCCCCCGGCCGTCTGGTGAAGACGCCGTATTTCGACTGTCCGGCGTTTGCGCCCAGGACTCTCAGGCCACCAACCAGAACTGTCATCTCAGGCGCCGTCAGCTTCAGCAATTGCGCCTTATCCACCAACGCCTCCTCGGGCAACATGAACTGCCTGCCCCTGAGGTAGTTGCGGAAGCCGTCAGCAGGCGGCTCGAGCGCCTTGAAGGACTCGACGTCGGTCTGCTCCTGCGAAGCATCCATACGGCCGGGCGTGAAGGGGACCTTTACATCAATCCCGGCGTCCTTCGCCGCCTTCTCGATCGCGGCGCACCCGCTTAGAACGATCAAATCCGCGAGCGAGACCTTCTTGCCGCCGGCGGCCGAGGAGTTGAACTCCTGCTGAATTGCTTCGAGCTTCTGAAGCACTACCGCCAGCTGCTTCGGCTGATTGACGTCCCAATCCTTCTCCGGTGATAGGCGGATGCGCGCCCCGTTCGCTCCGCCACGCTTGTCTGAGCCGCGGAATGTCGATGCGGATGCCCAAGCGGTCGAAACGAGCTCCGGCACCGATAGGCCGGACGCGAGAATCTTGGCCTTCATGGCCGTAA
>JBAUNL010000439.1:0-12666 GCA_049579205.1 Rhodomicrobium sp.
CGCGATCAGGAAATTGGCGCCTGAGATGCCAACATCAGCGGTAAGGAATTTTTTGCGCAACTCGCGGCGAGCGCTGGCTACTAGATCCTGCACCTCGCCGCTTGCCGGTGCCTGCGCATGCTTTGCCTTGAAAAGCTTCGCTACGTCTTCACGTGTCTTATGCATGGCGGGCCAAACTATGTGCGATGGAGTCTCGCCGGCCAGCTGCACGATGTGTTCGGCGAGATCGGTTTCGATGCGCTCGATGCCGGCTTGATCAAGCGCATGTGGCAGACCAATCTCCTCCCCAAGCATGGACTTCGAGCGTGTGACGCGCTTGCCGCCCGCCTTCTTGCAGATCCTGATCACAATGTTGCATGCCTCTTGCGGCGTGCGAGCCCAATGGACCTTCGCGCCGGAAGCGATGGCGTTTCTTTCAAATTCCCTCAGGTAATGATCGAGATTGGCGATCACATGATCTTTGATCTGCCGGCCGCGTTCCCTTGCAGCGGCGAACTCGGCGAAGCGGCCGATTGCAGCGGCTCTGTTCCTTTCCGCAGCACCGGCGGTGCGGTCAATGGCAGCCTTGAGCCCCTTGTCTGCCAGCGCCGCTGCTGTCCTTTCCTTGAATGTGAGCGTAGTACTGGCCATGAGCTAATCCTCTTCCCCAATTGCCCGATCAGCCATGGCGGCCAGAACCTCAGCCGCATGCATCACGCGCACTTTGCTTCCCTCGCGCGAGAGCTTACCAGCCATGTTCATCAAGCAACCGAGGTCGCCTCCAAGCAGGAGATCAGCACCGGTTCCGTCGACAGCTCTTGCCTTTTCTCCAACAATGGCATTGGAGATAGCCGGATATTTCACGCAGAAGGTTCCGCCGAAGCCACAGCATACGTCGTTGCCAGGCAACGGCTTGAGCTCAAGGCCATGGACTTCTGCCAAGAGGGAGCGCGGCTCCTTGAAGATACCGAGCTCACGAAGGCCCGCGCAGCTGTCGTGGTAGGTCGCGGTAGCTTTAAGCGCCACTCTGGCGGGCTTGAAGTTTGCAATGTTTACAAGAAAGCTCACCGCCCGGCTTTCGGCGCTTCCCATGTCCAGCACCGTCCCGTCCGCCAACACGACCCGCATTGAAACCACTGTCTTGTAGGAGTTCTGGGCCGTACCGCAGCACATGCCAGACGCATTGTTCGCCGCGATCCCGCCGATCATAGCCGCACCAATGGAGGCGGGATCGGGACCGATCTTGCGGCCATGGGGAGCAAGGCGGCGGTTGGCCTCCGCCCCTATCACGCCCGGCTGGAGCGCGATCTCAAGTCCGCCTTCGGAAATTCGGAATCCCTGCCAACCATCCCCGAGCACGATAAGCACGCTATCAGTTATGGCCTGTCCCGAAAGAGAGGTTCCGGCGGCGCGGAAGGTAACGGGCGCGCCTGCCTTCGCACAGGCAGTTATCGCGGCAGCGACCTCGGCCTCGTTCTCGACCGTGAGCACGATCTCGGGGATTAGCCGGTAGAAGCTGGCATCCGTGCCGTAGGAAAGCCTTCGGAGGTAATCCGTTGTCATCCTGGCCTTGGGGATCGCCGTTTCCAGCGAGTGAGCCAATGCGGCATAATCGGTTCTCTGCATGGTGGCGCTCATTTCCTGAAGCTGGGGGGTGGCTAAGGAGCCCGCCCTCGACTCCCCCTTAATGAACGAGTAGCTTCAACGGCCAGATATAGGCTTGCCCGTACACGAGCAGACCGACCAGGATAGCCAGCGCAAGACTATGGAAAAACACGAAGCGCAGGATGCGGCCTTCGTGACCGTACCATTTGGTGGCGGTTGACGCGACGACGATACTCTGGGCGTCGATCATTTTGCCCATGACACCGCCGGAGCTGTTGGCGGATGCCATAAGAATAGAACTCACCCCGATCTGCTCGGCGCTGATTCGCTGAAGACCACCGAATAGAACATTCGATGAGGTATCCGATCCCGTGAGTGCGACACCGAGCCATCCGATCAAGGCGCCAAAAAATGGATAGAGGGTGCCCGTTTTCGCGAAGGTAAGGCCAAGCGTGGCATCCGTCCCGGAGTAGCGCGTTACAAACCCCAGAGCTAGCATGCACGCGATCGTCAGCAGGGAATAGCGCACAAGCCAAATCGTGCGGCCATACATTCTTACCAAACCGAGCGGCCCGTAACCGATCAGGAAACCCGATACGATTGCCGCCAGCAAGATCCCTGTGCCGGCCGCGGATAAAAGATTGAGAGCATAGACAGCGGCTTCCGGGCGCGGTGCGGCGACGACCGGCGGCACCTTCTGAACGAGGTTGTGAAGGCCATCAACCGGGAATTTTGCGACCCATATGCCGTCAAGCCATTCCTTCACCTGCGGCGTACCCCAAGCGAATACGAACGCCGACAAGATAACCCAGGGCATCCAAGCCTTTAGGACCGCGGCGGAGGATGTCTTATCAGCACCGCTCGTTAGCTCCGCTCCCCTAGCCGGCGCACCATACTTGGGAGGCATCTCCGTCATGAGGTTTTTTGGCTGCCATATGCGGAGGAAAAGCGCCAGACAGACCATAGAGACGATGGCGGCGATGACATCGACCAGCCAGGGACCGTGATAGTTCGAAACGAGATATTGAGGAATAGCGAACGTAGCGCCTGCCACTAGGACGGCCGGCCAAATCTGCATCATCCCGCGAAAACCTGCGAAAGCCCAAATCAGCCAGAAGGGCACAATGAGCGAGAAGAATGGCAACTGCCGGCCGATCATACCGCTGAGTTCGCCAAGGTCGAGGCCGGTTACCGCCGCAAGAGCAATAACAGGCGTCCCAAGTGCACCGTAGGCCACCGGGGCGGTGTTGGCGATAAGAGAGAGACCCGAAGCCGCGAGCGGGGAGAAGCCTAGCCCGATCAGCATAGCGGCCGTTACCGCTACGGGCGTGCCGAACCCCGCCGCCCCCTCGAAAAAGGCGCCGAGCGAAAAGGCGATGAACAACAGCTGCAGCCGCCGATCCGTACTAATAGCCCCGATCGAGCGTTGAAGGACTCCAAACTCGCCTTTCTCATTGGTGAGCTGATAGAGAAAGATGATGTTCAGAACGAGCCAGCCGATTGGAAGCAGGCCGAAACCAGCCCCGTATATCGCTGCCCTGCCCGCCATCGGGGCCGGCATTCCAAAGGCGAGAATTGCAATGGCGAGGGCTGTAGCCAGACCAAGGATTGCCGCCCAGTGTGCCTTGACCTCGAAAATTGCGATTGCGCCAAGAAGCACAACGACAGGCGTTGCCGCTGCCGCCGCCGAATACCATGGGTTATTGAACGGATCGTATACCTGTGACCACATGAGTCCCTCCCCTTTATATTTATTGCTTTAGTTTTAGCGGCTTCGATCGTGGGCTAGATGGCCTCCGGGATCATTTCAATGGCCCCGCATGGGCATTCCGCCGCGCACACGCCGCAGCCCTTGCAATAGTCGTAGTTGAATTCAAAGCCTTTGCCGGGCCCAAGTTTGATCACGGCATTATCCGGGCACACGCCATAGCAATTGTCGCATTCGAAGCAATTGCCGCAGGAGAGGCAGCGCCGTGCCTCGTAAAGGGCGTTGCTATCGTCAAGTCCCTGCACGACCTCCTCGAATGTCGAGGTGCGCCGCGCGATCTCGAGCACAGGGCGGACGGTTTTCGGAGCCTCTCCGTAGTACCAGGTGTTGAGCTTGTCCGCGGACGCGATCTCGTGCTTTGACGCAGGCGCGTATGCTTCGCCGCGAAGCCAGCCATCAATGTTGCGCGCAGCTTTCTTGCCATGGCCAACGGCAACCGTGACTGTGCGCTCGGATGGCACCATGTCGCCGCCGGCGAAAATGCCCGAGGCGCCCGTCATCATGTTCGGCCCGACCTTAACAACGCCGTCTTTCACCTCAAGCCCCGCCACCCCTTGGAGTAGCGACAGGTCGACGTCCTGTCCGAGGGCTAGAATGACGGAATCGGCCTCAAGCTTTTCGAACTCGCCCGTCGGCTGCGGAAAGCCCTTTTCGTCGAGCACCATTTTCTCGACCGTGATCGAGCCAGCCTCGACGTTCTTGATCGTCGAAAGCCATTTCATCATGATGCCCTCTTCGAGCGCTTCCTCCAGCTCGAAGTCATGCGCAGGCATTTTCTCCCGGGTGCGGCGGTAAGCAATCACCGCCTCTTCGGCACCGAGCCGCTTCGCGGTGCGGGCTACATCGAGCGCGGTATTGCCGCCGCCGTAAATGACAACCCGGCGGCCGAGCAGCGGCTTCTGTTCGCCCTCCATCGAGCGCAGCACTTGCACTGCTTCCAAGATCTTGGCGGCCTCGCCCGCTGGTATGTAGGCGCGCTTGGCGATATGTGCGCCAACCGCGAGGAAAGCCGCATCGAAGCCGCCGGTCTGCATGGCGTCCTGAATGTTCTCAACCTTGGAACCATATTCAATCATGACGCCAAGATCGGCGATGCGTTTGACTTCCGCATCCAGAACGTCGCGCGGCAGACGGTATTTCGGAATCCCGAACCGCATCATTCCGCCGGGCAAGGGGCCTGCTTCCTTGATTGTGACGGCATGGCCGAGACGTGCGAGATGATAGGCCGCCGACAAGCCAGATGGGCCCGCGCCCACGATCAGCACTTTCTTTCCCGAAGCCGCCGCCGGCGCAGGGAAGCGCCAGCCCTTCATTATCGCCAGGTCGCCAAGAAAGCGCTCGACCGAATTGATGCCCACGGTCGAGTCCACCACCGCGCGATTGCAGGCGCTTTCGCAAGGGTGATAGCAGACGCGCCCCATGATCGCTGGCAATGGATTGTTTTCCGTCAGAGTTCCCCAAGCCGCTTCGTAATCGCTGCACTCGGAATGTGCGAGCCAGCCCTGAATATCCTCTCCCGCGGGACAAGCGTGATTGCAGGGCGGCAATCGATGTACGTATTCCGGCTTCAGCGTGCGCCAGGAGCCTGTGTGATTTACAAGCGAGGTGCCAACATCAAGCGTGATTGCGAAGGGATGATCCATCGGCTTGGTCCTTACGCCTCTTCGCCGGCCGGGGACGCCAGCCCGTATTCGGTAATATTCGCGTCGCAGATGGCTTGAAGACGCGCTACGCGGCTGTCCTCCTTGCCGTCGCGGAATAGATGAGCGAAGCGGCGTTGCGGCTTCAGGTAGTCCTGAACCGGAACCTGGCGCCGCATCTGGCGCACCTGTGTGACCTTGCCGTGCTCCGCTTCGAAGATAGGATAAAGGCCGCATTCGATGGCAAGACGCGCAAGCCGGATCGTGTCGTGCGAGGCCGCTCCCCAGCCAAGCGGACAGGGCACGTGGATTTGAATATAACGCGCGCCGTGAACGGACATTGCGTTCGTCACTTTGCGCTCAAGGTCGTGCAGATCGGCGACTGACGCAGTGGCCACGTAAGGAATGCCATGTGCGACAGCGATCTTTGGCACGGATTTCCCTGTACCGAAGACGTTGCCGGGCTCCGGCCCGAGCGGAGGGGTAGTGGCGGTGCGCGCGGTCGGCGGGGTCGCCGATGAGCGTTGGACGCCCGTGTTCATGTAACCTTCGTTATCGTAGCAGATATAAAGCACGTCATCGTTACGCTCGAACATGCCCGAGAGGCACTGGAACCCTATATCGGTCGTGCCTCCGTCGCCGCCCTGAGCAATAACCCGCACCTCAGGACGGTTCTTGACACGCATTGCCGCCGCGACGCCGGTCGCCACGGCAGCGGCATTGCCGAACAAGGAATGCAGCCACGGTAATTGCCAGGAAGTTTCGGGATAGGGCGTGGTAAACACTTCGAGGCAGCCCGTTGCGTTCACCGCGATCAGTTGGTTACCCGTTGTCCGCATCGCGGCGTCAATCGCATAACGCGCGCCAAGCGCCTCGCCACACCCTTGACAAGCGCGATGGCCGCAGGTGAGAGCGTTGGACCGATCCTCCGACGCCTGAACAGATCACTCGCCTTCGCCGGCCAGACGATTGCCGACGGTGAAAGTGCCCTTTTGATAATATTTCAACTTCTGCACGGCTTCATCAGGAGCGAGCGTTGCGGAGGGGCCGGTCATGAGTTGTTCCCTCTATTCGGCTGCATGGCGGCCTGTCTGGGCTAGCTGACGCAGGATGTTTTCGGCGGTCGGTCCAGAACGGCGCGTCTTGCCGGTGCGGTGGATTTCCTGGCCGATGACGCGCTCGTTGAGGTCGATAAAATGCGTTCCCTCCCAAGGCTGCACAGCGGCCTGCCGGAACAAACGATGTAGGGAAGGCCGGGTAATGGGGCGCCCTCCAAGCCCGGCAACCGCCGAGTGAAGTCGCGGTGCCTGGGGCAGATTGCGCAAGGCGGCGTCCACATCAGTTGCGAGCTGGCCGCCCATGCCGACTGCGATGCTTTTCTCCACCACGACCACATCCTTGGCGCCAGCGAGCGCAGCGCGCAGAGCGTCAACCGGGAACGGCCGGTAGGAGACAATGGTCACAAGTCCGACCGGGATACCCTCGTCGCGCATCTCATCGATCGTATCCTTGATTGTGCCGCAGACCGAGCCCATCGCGACCACGAGCGTGCTTGCACCTTCAGTGCGGTAACCGCGCAAGAGGCCGCCAGACTCGCGCCCGAAAAGTTCAGCGAATTCCGCGGCGAGTCGGGGGGTCAATCCCAGGGCCAGCGTCTGCTTGTAATGCGCAAGGAAGCGCACCTCAGTGAAGGCTTCCGGACCGACCATCGCGCCAATGGAGACAGGCTGCGCCGTGTCAAGAACCTGCACTGGTTCGTAGGAGGGGAGGTAGGCATCAACAGTTGCCTGATCGGGAATGTCGATCCGTTCCACCGCATGGGTCAAAATGAACCCGTCGACACAGACCATCACCGGCATGGACAGTTCTTCGGCGAGCTTGAATGCCTGGATGTGCAGATCGACCGCTTCCTGGTTCGTTTCGGCGAAGAGTTGCAGCCAGCCCGCATCGCGCACGGACATGGCGTCGGAATGGTCGTTCCAAATATTGATCGGGGCGCCGATGGCGCGATTGCCAAGGGTCATCACGATTGGCAGTCCAAGGCCCGAAGCGTTGTAGACAGCCTCGGCCATGAACAGGAGGCCCTGCGAAGCAGTGGCCGTATAAGCGCGAGCCCCTGCGGCTGATGCGCCGATTGCCACTGATAGCGCCGCAAACTCGCTTTCGACATTAATGAATTCGCAGTTGGCAAGTCTGCCGTCCTTCACCATTTCGCCCAGGCCTTCGACGATATGCGTCTGGGGAGTGATGGGGTAAGCGCAGATCACCTCGGGCCGGCAGAGGGCGATGGCTTCCGCCATGGCGTGCGAACCTTCGATTTGTTTCAGCATCGCATGCTCCTCAGGCTGCGCTCGCAGCGTGCACTCTTGACATCACAAAGTCATAAGCGTCCGCGGCGGCTGCGGCGTTCGCCACGCCGATCTTGTCAGGAAAAGCCTCGCCAATAGCGCGTTTGACGCTTTCGAGATGAACAAGACCGCTCAGGGCAGCAAAAGCGCCGAGCAGCGCGGCGTTGGGCAGCGGCCGGCCGATATGTTTCATCGCCAGCTCGGTCGCTGGAACAATCACCGCGTGCCCTTCCGGCAGGCGCGCTGCGACCTCGTGGATATGAAGATCAGCGAATGTCTTGTTCGTGTTCACCAGGAGATAGCCTTCCGGACGAAGGCCGGCGAACACATCAATAACTTTAAAGAGAGTCGGGTCCTGTACGATGAGGCTGTCCGGCTCCAGCACCGGCTCGCGCAGTCTGATTTCCTTGTCAGCGATCCGGCAGAAGGCCACGACCGGCGCGCCCGTGCGCTCAGAGCCGAAACTTGGAAAAGCCTGCGCATGGCGTCCTTCGAGAAAAGCCGCGACAGAAAGCATCTCCGCGCCTGTCACCACGCCCTGTCCGCCGCGGCCGTGAATGCGTATCTGGAACATGCCAGCGCCCCTCCTCCGAAAGCACGCTCTGGCGTACGCGATCCCTTCCCCAGGCACATTGCGCCCGGGCTCAGGACCAACGTGGCCCTTTAGGTGCTCGTCTCCCATGCCAGGCCAGTGTAAAAGCGCACCGGCGCTGACTCATTCTTTTTGCCGAGAGGAATTTTTCTGTCTCCCAGCAGGCAGGGCAGAAGCCTCATGCCTTAGCCGAGAATGTATTGGTCAACGCCGAATTGCTTTGATTTTAATCAATCAGCGGCTCAGGGGCGTCGCCACTAGCCATCTCTGCGACTTAACCGTGAGGAGAACACGGCGGCATTGTGTGGGCCGCGAGCCTTGGCAGACTCCGCCCGTATTCCTCGAGGTTCCTTAGTTTGCCGCACAGCACTACTCGACGTTACCTGTGCAAGACGAATGGTAAATTTGACGAAAGACCTTTCGCTCGCATCCGTTATGAAGAATAACAGAGAGCGCTTCAAGTTCTTTTACTAAAACCAGGAGCATGTTATATTATTAGAAACGAGAAGCCGCCATGCGCTCCAACGCATGACGACTCAGGAAGATCTAAGTGGTTTGGTATGGTAGTATTAGTGGAAGCTTCTTGACTACCCCAGTTGCGGATAAAAACCAAGCTGCGGCGATCTTCCTTCTCTTTGTCACCACAGAAGGAAGAACAAAAATGCTCATTATTGACGTTGCTGAAAAAGCAGACGCTGACGAAGTCCTCTCAGCCACAGCCGAGTGGATTGTAGCGGACTTCGAGCGGAAAAATCCAGGTCAAGCCCGTATCGAAACGAGGCCAGATTCCAGGGGTGGCTTGTTGATGATTTTTCATCCACGGCATGGAGCACGTGGCGCTAAGCCTTGCCATATGCGCCTATCCTATGTATCTGGTGCCGGCCCTTACGGCGATGGCGCTGTGTACACGGAAGAGGTTGCCGCTTAATCCTTTGCCTGGCTTGCCAGGCTTCGCTACCCCGCTAGGATCCACCAGCCTGCACTTTCGGCCATGGTGGGCTTGACGCCACGCCTCCACAACCTTGAGCATGGCGATAACGTCCTTGACTTTGAGGCTCGAAAAGATCGCACCAGAAGCGCGTAGGAAGCCGCTACAGCCTTGTTCACGCGGCCTGGTCGGGGGGGTGATCGGGTAAGGCGCTAAGGTCGCCCAGCGCTAAGCGGTCTTTGCCCTCTGCCTCTTCCTGTTGCGCGGTCGATCAAGCGGTCTCAGCACATAATCCCGGAAAGGCCCGCCCAGAAATCACACGGGTTGCTCCTTTGGGCTGGCGCAGCGTGCCCGCTCAAGGGCCGAGAGCGGACGTGGGGACTAACCAGTTAGGCTCCGGACCCTTGTTACTTGCTTCCCTACGGTGTCACGCACCAAATTTTTCGTAATACGGCTATTGAGATGCTTTCGGATCGAAACGACAGTGCCAGTTACCAACCAAGAGTTCGTCGAGATGATAGACTACTTCCTCAGTTGCGCGAAATGGACACAGTATTAAGAAGAGACCCATAGTAATAAAATCTTCCGTAAAACCTCTTGGAATCTGCGGAGAAGTAGGAGCTTGCGTTCTTTGGATGAAATTGGTCCAACTTCCCGGGAAGGCAAGACGCTCTGCATGTTGCTCTGCCTCTTCGGATCTATATAGACCAAACGACCAGATGTCCGGCGTCGCTGTAGTTCTATGTATATATCTTGTCATATCTGGGAATAAAGATCTTGCAGTGGATTTTAAATTCCTCCGCACCAGCAGTCCAAACAGTGGCAAGGCAGTCCAAAGTTGGTAACGAAATGTCTCGCGTTCGAAGCTGAATTTTCTGCCCAACCCTAAAAGGCGCTCTTCCAATATCTCCGGCATTAGATGATACGGACCTGGCAGATGATCTAAGGGTCTAGCGCTCGCATTACAGGCGAGTAGCGTTCGTAAGACGAACTCGACCATTCTGTCTGTAATCCCGTATCCCGAATTTCGCCATGTATACCAATATGAAAATAGAAATTGAGGAATCGCATATTCTCCTAATAGATTGCCCGACGTTGGTGTGGGCATAAATTCTCTAGAAAAACCGTTAATGAAAGTCCTCTGATCGTCACTCAACTCGATAAAAGCCTCAGGCTGAACAGCGACTCCGACACTAAACACAGCCAATAGTCCTTTGAGTAGCATCAAACGATGCCCATGATAAACAAATTCAAAGGGAACATCTTTGTCATAGAAGTTACAACTCTTTCTGCTTTCAAGATCTTTTGCTAGTGACAAAAAATCGTCCACCATTGTAGTCCACATCAGTCGTCGAAAATTTCCAAACGATTCTGGGGTTAGTCCTACCTTTTCAATGAGCGAGTAACAGGCAGCAAGAAACAAAGCGCGGCCCAGTATTTTTGACACGTAGTTTTCTTCTTCCGTGTACCTCCGAAGGCAAATCTCGTTAATGATCGCTGCACCAAATAACGCTCGACCAATAGATTTGACCGACTGCGGGGGACTAGAAAATGGCAAAGCGCTCAGCAGCATTTCGTGAAACAATTGAGGTCTTATAAAGTCTGAGCCGTCGATTCCCCAACACGATAAGATATGTTGATCAACATCGGTTGATTGCAGCCAAAGTTCGTCAGCAATCGGCACCAAGTATCTGCCTAGTAACTCTCCTCTGCTGATAAGCTGTAACTGGGGTTGGCCATTCTGAGAAGCCAGGGCATTCAAACCTCGAATGTTTGTGTGAACCTCTTCGTCCACTTCACCGTTCGTGACGAGACATGGTTCGGCCAAAACCGCCGCATGAGAAAGTGGGGGCTCGACGGGTTGGTGCATCAATGCGTGGATTTGGGGCAGGATCTGATTCCACTGCGTTACCGTCAGGCGGGTGCCAGGGTTTCCCTTAAGCTGATAGGCATGATAGCTTCTAGCGCTATCTCTGGAAACTATGTCCTTTCCCTGCTCGCCTGGGCCATGGCGAGTAGAGTGAACGACGGTATGCCCAAGCGCCGAAAGCGCCTGACAAAAAACCGGCTGATACCCCCTTTCGTTAATCCTATCCAGCCAGTTTTCTAGAAGCCTCTCGCGCAAGGAACTGCTCCTTCTTCTTTGCAACTAAATCGTCATATCTACGCTGGATTTCGGGATTTTCCTCAGCTTCGGTGGAAAGCTGCTCCATCCTGGCGGCATTGTTTGGGCCAATGATGATAGAGGGCATTTTCGGTTGCCCATTCTCGAACTCAATTTCCATCAGATCTCCGCTCTCCTTAAGCTTAGAGAGTGCGGTATTGATGTAATAGAGTACTGTGCTAGCGTGGGGATGTGTCTTGGGCACGATAAGGTGCAGCGTGCCAATCGCGACGGGACGAGGCAGTGCTTTCACTTTGTCGGTCAGCCCAAGTGCTGCGGTCACCGACTTTCCGGTCAAGTCGGGAGCAACCACAGCGCTGACAGAGCCACTATCGAGGAGCCTAAAACATTCCTCAATGTTCTGCGGCCTTAATAAGATGATCTTGTTATCTTTGACCCAGTTACGCCCGCCCTTATCCAGCTCATAAGTGGACTGCCCCGCTGGTTGGCAAAGTGTCTTGCCAAGGATTTCTTCGTCCTTTGCGAAGGTGAGCGGTGAATTAGATTTCACGAAGAGAACGGTGAAAACCTCGTAGAGCGGATCGGAAAAGAAAAACTTCTGACAGCGGTATTTTGGCGTCCTGCGAGAGATCGGCGGTATGACTGCAATCGGGTTTAAGCCACGGAAAACCAACATCGAATGCCCTTGTAATAAGGAGGGGATTGAGATGGGCTGCCCAATCGTTGACCCAGGAGACGTTGTAACTGAACGCTCCCCCCGAGCGTTCCTTAATAATATCCATTGAGCTGCTGACGATCTGAGTAATCATGCCGCCATTTGGGAGCGAACGGTCCGTGAAGGGCGTAAAGCCGTCAGCCGTCAAAAACTCGATCCGCTTTACGACGGAAGAGAGTTCGATCTCATCGCTTTCAGGAGCCGAAGGCTGCGAAGCAGCCGGAGCAGAAGGCGCTGCTGCTACGGGAGGCTGCTGACCTACAATGCACGGAATGCGATTGCTGAGACCCGGCACAAGCATCGAGGCATTAGCCCCCATCCGGTCCTGGTTCGCATAGAAGATCAGTGTCCACTGTGATGAACTGCCATAGACCCTCGACGCAATGTCGGCGAGGGATTCACCCTCTTTGATGGTGTAGTCCGTGCCGCAGGTTTGGGCCTCGGCCCCGTGGCCGGCTCCCAAAGCGCACGCAAACAACGCCACCATTGCAAAAAGCCAACGCCTGCCGCAGCGAACCCACCCTGTGCGCATCGCGTCTCGTCTCCTCCCAGCCCTGCTTCTGTTTAGCCCCGATAGGGAATGATGCGACAATTAGAATGAAGAAAACGGCGAAATTCTTTTTTTGCGGCATCACTTTGGTTGCAGGGCGGCACGGGCAATTCGTTTATTCGATGCTAATCAGCGTCGCTTTTGATGCTTGCCAGGAGGGATTCTGCTGCAGCGCACGCTGTGGAACAGATACGTGAACAGCTCGCGCATCAGATATGGAGCAGGTTACCTCACGCAGAAGCTCGCGGAACAGCTAACCGCGTGCAGGCTCCCATCTTTGAGCTATCGAAGTTCCCTCGTCCATCCGAACGGCAGAAGGGCCATGCTCGGCCCCATACAATCCAGAAACACGAAATCGCATCATGACTACGAACAAGGCGGGCAGCGCGTTCTGCCACATCGTGATCGAGGTAACC
>JBAUNL010000440.1:0-3737 GCA_049579205.1 Rhodomicrobium sp.
CCTGCGGGTGCGTCAAGCCATTGAAGATCAGCAGGTTCTTGCCCCGGCTGTCGAACCGATCCTTCAGGTTCTCGCCGCGACGCGAACTCAGCTGGCGGCGTACGATAAAAAAGTACGGCAATGGGCACGCGAAGACGCTGTCGCGCGCCAATTGATGTCGGCGCCTGGCGTCGGCACGGTCGTCGCCCTGACATATATGTCCGCTGTCGGAGATCCAGCACGTTTCAAGCGATCCTCATCGGTTGCGGCCTATTTCGGCATGACACCGTCACGCTATCAGTCCGGTGAGGTGGATCGGCCAGGGCGCATCTCCCGGCGCGGCGACTGCATGGTCCGCTCTTGCTTGTTCGAAGCAGCAAAAGTGATAGTGAGCCGGTCCGCAAAACCAAGTGCACTGCAGTCTTGGGGGCGAGACCTTGCTGAGCGTATCGGAAATAAGAAAGCCACGATGGCGGTCGCCCGTAAGCTGGCGGTCATCCTCCACCGGATGTGGCGCGACGGAACTTTCTTCCAAGGAGGCCTGAGAGCAGTGTCCGCCTGAGGCCGTATTGAAGCCGTGTTTCGCTGCCGTCCGGCGGCGGAATGATGTCCCTGCTGGGACGGGCATCGGCGATCGCGCGATTCTTCCTGCGCCGGCACGTAATGCTAAGCGCGTCTGGGTCATAGCGGCGCCGAGACCTGAAGGCCATGATGCGGCCGGCGACGAGCGAAGTCCGGACCGCGAAGAGAACGATGGGCCAGCAGAGGCGTCGCCCGCCGAACGCGAAAGACAGCACCAAACACAGATGGCTTCTTCCGGCTCGCTGGAGTGCAATCTACCTCCGTGCTCGGCGCTATCAAGGCGCGGCCTGGAGAGGGCGGACTCTGTCCCAAGATCGGCGCAGCGGCCGTCCTTGACAGCGCCTGCGCACGGCGGCACGGACGATCCGCGGTCGGGGCGGAAGAATGCCTGCGGCGCGGTCGAACAAAAGAATGAAAAACAACGAAGAGAAGAGAAAAATGGCTTGCGTTCGTTGCCGCGATTAGAGAACGAAGGAACGGCCTCCGCAGCGGCCGAACAAAAGAACTGGATCGAGAAGGAGGATGACACTACGCCAGCCGCTCAGCTACCGTGATCCCAACACCGAACCTCTCCACGAAAACGGGGCAAGTCCACCCCACCTGCATGTAGCGTTCCTGCCACCGCCAGACGCAGGTCTTGGCCTTGCCCGTCCGCCGCATGATCTCCGCCGTGCCACAGCCGGTGCCGGTTAGCAAAACTATGTTGGCCCGCCAGACGTGCTTTTGGGGGCAGTTGCGATCCGCGCCAATCGCCTCAAGACGAGCACGATCCGCAGCTTTAACCTCGAAAGCAATTCCAGTGCGCATGCATTGTGATTCGCATGGTTCGCGCCGGAAGGGAATCCAAAATCGGACTCTTATGTTAGGCTTGAACCACTAGCTTAGCTAGTGCGGCTTGCTGTGGTAAGCACAGGCACTTTTCCCGAAAGCAGGCTAGGCATCACGCGGGGCACTATAGATGCCTAGCTGCTTGACGCTGCCCGTTTGAAAGGGGGCGAATTCGGGAGCGTCACAACGTAAGGTAGCGGCTGAATATGGCACTCCGGTGATTAGCAGATTGCCCGTGAGACGCGGCAATTTGGCTTTGAGGTGAATGTTCTAAATACGAGGCTGCTGCCTTTTTGACACAGAAGAAGTTGCCCCCTGTGTAAGCAATATCAAGCGGGTCAAAGGCTTCTATTATCATGATGGCTTGCCCGGCTGTCCCGCAAGGATCCAGGAGAAACGCCCCCCTTGCGAGCCACGAAGCTAATCTGTGGAGAATTAGTGTTTGCAAGACAAAGCTCCGGGCTTGGTTAAGGCCGAAGCAAGCGAACCGCCGCAAGGTGCTTCGGCCGGCGGAGACGGGCTCGCTCCTCCTCATACGACAGCACCGCTTCAAGCTGGCATGGCGGAAGCCGCACGGGGGCCTTGCGGGGGGTTGCGACGCTGGCTTCCGCTTCTTGCTTTCTCAAAGTGTCCCGGATTAGCGGTTCACTGTTTCGGCAACTGGGCCAGGCGTGCGATCAGATCGCCTCGGAACTGCTTCAAGCTGCCAATACTTAGCCAAGGCTCCTATGCCAAGCTGATGGTGGTGACGGCGAGTTTTCCGCTGCGCCGGTCCTTTTTCTTGATCCGCGACCCTTTAGACCCCCTCGACCCTTTTCCAATGAATGACCTCGAAAAGGGGTCGTTAGGGTCGCTTGGGTCGCGTTCCCTATCAGTCTGCAGCCTGAAGCGGCGATATCGCGCTCCGCAGGGTTAGGCAGGGCGCGTATAGGTCATGTTGCGGATGCGGCAGGCCTTGCGAAGCCGCTCGCGGAAAACTGCGAAAATTATAGGCATATCATGGATATGCTGCGCCGTGGCGTTGGTTGCAAGCCGCGATCCGTTACAGACTCCTACTGCCCCTCAATAGGATCGCCATCGTCGTCTTCGGTATAGCCTCGATTAGAATCTTGGGTGTGGACGAGACACCCTTCATGAAACGGCTGAGAGTCGCCTTCAGGGCAATATTGCTCTTCGTCGATGTCGTGTTCCGCCGCCCATCGATATCCCGCGGCGTGGCCTGAGCAATCGTCAGTGCACTCATATCCGCCGAATGTCCTTGCTTCGGTGTTCAGGGCCCCGGCGAACGCCAAAGCAAAAGCGACGGAAATCGAGAAAAAGAAATAACGCATAGCGCAGCACCTTAGAACAATTTGACTGCTTGGATGCGACTGAAACGACACGCGAGGCCGGGCATTGGTTCCTTTGACCGGACTTATTCAATCACCCCGAGATCTTGCGGCGCATCGAGAGCGCCCCTTCATGAAACAGCAAAAACCGCCTCCGATCCGGGGGAAGCGGTTCTGGCATGAGGCTGTGCGTTACATGCAGAACGAAAACGGCCAAGCGCCCGAAGATATTCCGCTGCGTCCCTCGACGCTCCTTTACTTCTTCGCCCCCGCACCGCTGCCAGGCTTTTCTTTCAGAATCGAAGTGGACCCTACAGCAGTTTTTGGCTTCTCTGCTTTGGGTTTCTTTGGTTCGCGGTTGCTTCTCTTTTGGCCCTTGGCCATGATTGCCTCCTCGGTAATCTGTTAGGGATCGTGTTAGTTCGCTAGGCACTACATGGGGAACTGCCGCGCCAGTGCACGGGCATCGTTCTATCGCCGCAACAACGCCTCGCCCCTCGATGTAAGGTTGCCGTCCGGGCCCACATGATTGTAGAGAGGGCACTTGCCGCTACCATCTCTATGTCAAAATGAAAAAAAGATTTGAAGGCGAGGCCAAGAACGTCATCTCGACCAGTACCTCTGCCATGGATCTTCGCCCCGTCTACGGTTTTGAACATTGAAATTAGTAGATCTGGCGAGTTTTTTCCAGAGAATGGAGGTGAATCCAGTGCCGGATGTCATCCTGGTTTCTCAGCTGTGTTTCTACCAGTGCATGGGGTTACGCGCCGTCTTTCCCGCCTGCGATGGTTCGGCGCTGCTCCCTATGTCGCGCAGCTGCCCAAGACTGCGACTTCGCTGAGATGTCGCCAATCCTTTGCGCCGGCGTGACCACCTATAAGGGCATCAAGGAAGGCGAATGAAGCAAGTTCCGCCACCAGACCAGGTGATCCTAGGCAAACGAAAGGGTTTAAAGGCCCGCTGCGCCATCGGAGAAGTTATGCGAAAGAGCGCCGGATCGTGCTCTGCCATTCAACCGAA
>JBAUNL010000441.1:0-2806 GCA_049579205.1 Rhodomicrobium sp.
AGTTCGTGACATGGCGCCGCGCGCCCATCGGGACAGACGCCGATCCGGCCGACTTCTCGGACATTGGAGACTGGGCCCGCAGAACAATGTTCGGTCCCGCCATCGCCTATGCGGAGGATATCCGGGATGAGATCCGCCGTGTCCCGACTAATGCCGTGCTCGCCCTCGATGTCCTGTTCGGTGCGGTGCTGGGCGCGGAGGCGGCCGGCGTCCCCGTCGCCATGCTCTCGCCTCACGTCAGCATCCGGCCGCTGCCAGGTATACCGCCAGCCACGACTGGGATGGCGAGGCCAAAGACGCGCGAGGAGCGGGCCGAAGTCGCGGCGGCGAATGAAAGCTTCGCGAACTTCATGAACGGCTTTCTGCCAGTCCTGAACAACGCCTGCGCAGAATTGGGCGTTTCCCCCTTTTCCCATATGCTGGATGTATTCGATCGGTCTGACCGCCTTCTGCTCGCCATCAGCGAGGCTTTCGATTTTCAGCCGGACTCAGTGCCCGCCAATCTCCGCTATGTGGGCCCGTTGCTCGACGAGCCGAGCTGGTCCAAGCCGTGGCAATCGCCTTGGCCGGCACAATCAGACCGCCCGCGCCTGCTGCTTGCCTGTAGCACGGGAGCGCAAGGCCAGAGGGATTTGGTCCAGCGGATTCTCAATGCCGTTGGCTTGGTCGAGGCCGATGCAGTCGCCACTACCGGTCCCAATCTGAGCATCGCAGACCTGCGGGCTCCGCCAAACGTGCGCCTCCTGCATAGCGCACCCCACGACGCGGTTATGACGGAGGCGTCGTTGGTGATTACGCAGGGCGGACACGGGACAAGTCAATCGCGCTCTCATCAGCGGCCGGCCTTTGCTTGTGCTGCCCCTCGCGAGGGATCAGGCGGCCAACGCCGCGCGCGTCGAGGATAAAGGCGCCGGTCTCCGATTGGATCCGGAGGCGCCCGAAGAGGCCATCGCCGCGGCGGTAAACAGACTGCTCAGCGAGCCGCGTTTCCGCGCTGCGGCTCGACGGCTGGGCGACGCTATCCAAGCAGACATCGACGGGTCAGCCCTCGTTACTGAGTTGGAGACCATGGTGACTGCCCGGCGCGGGGCCCGAATGGCTGTGAGCAGAGCTGCGGCGCTTCGGCCGAGAACGGTACCAGTACGCGTGCTGCACAGTTGATCTTTTAAGGCGGCCGCTGGCCGGTACGAGCCCTCTCCGGTACTGCAATTTCCCCGGACGCGCCCCGGTGCCGCCTCAAGCATGGTGATCCACACTTGCGAATACTCCCCGATTCCCTAACTTTCACTTTGCTTCTGGGCCTTCTGTCCTCATTGCCCACCTTCGGCATTGACATGATCTTGCCGGCACTGTCGGCCACGGGCATCGCCTTTGGCGTTCCGGCCTCCGAGGTTGGTCTGGCGATGAGCGCCTACCTGCTCGGAGTGGGCGCTGCGCTGGTCATATATGGGCCGATATCTGATCGTTTCGGGCGCAAATCTGTCATCGTGTCCGGCTGCGCACTCCTGATCGTGGCGAGCGTGGGGTGCATCTTTGCCCGTTCGCTGACGGAACTCCTATTTTCCCGCGCCCTCCAGGGCGCCGGCGCCTCTGGCCCAGGGATGGGCGCCGCCACGATCGTCCGCGACCTCTTCGATGGGGCGGAGGCGCGCGCAAAGATGTCCTATGTGGTGTTTGCCGTGAACATCGTCCCGATGGTGGCACCAACCGTTGGCGCGGCCTTGCTCGTGCTAGGCGGTTGGCAAGCTATCTATCTGGTACCTATCGCGGGAGCATGCGTCCTGCTGCTGGCGATGCGGGGTCTGCCTGAGACCGCCCGGATCAGCCCAAACGCCCGGCTAAGGCCAGGCGTGGTCATCCGCGATTATCTTCGCGTTTTGATGCATCCCGTCTGCTTGGGATACATCCTCTGCAACGCCGCCGCGGCGGGAGCGGTGTTCGCCTACATCACGGGATCCTCTTTGTTCTTCATCAACGTCCTGGGCCTAAGCCCCACCCGGTACGGTTTGATCTTCGGAGCGAGTTCCCTCGCGGTGATGGCGGGAACGATTGTCAACACCCGTCTGAGCCGCTGGGGAGCATCACCTGGTCAGCTGATCACCCTTGGTCTCATGCTTTCGACGCTGCTTGCGGCCTTCCTGCTGGCGATGTCGCTAGCGGGGAGCAAGTCGATTGCTCCCGTCGTTCTTGTGATGGTCGGCGTCGCGCTGTCATTCGGACTGATTTCGCCGAATGCGATGAGCGGAGCCCTCCAACCCACACCTGAAATCGCCGGCTCCGCCAGCGCCGTGATGGCATTCTTTCAGATGGCCGCCGCCGCTTTGTCCAGCGGGCTGGTTTCCAACTTCTTCGACGGCCGCTCGGCCTTCTCGATGGCCGCCGTCATGCTTTGTTTCTGCCTGCTCGCGATCGCCTCCTATGCAGGCGTCGCCCGGCCGGCCGAGCGCTTTGCAGCAGATGCTGCTTACTGAAGCGAACTTAGGAGTCGATTATGCTTCCTGATCTTCAACTAGAGCCAGTTTTCCTGGAGCGCGACGGTGTGCGCCTTGCGCACTTCGAGGCTCGGCCAGCCGATCCCCGGACTCCGCCGCTCGTTCTCGTGAACGGCTGGACCGGCGACCACGGAATCTTCACGCCGCAGATCATCCATTTCGCCCGAACCCGCCGCGTCATAGCGGTCAATCTTCGTGGTCACGGGGCAAGCGATGCGCCGGAACAGGAATACATGATGGCGGGATTTGCTGACGACATAGCGTGGCAATGCACTCAACTGAGTCTGGAAAAACCTGTCATTATTGGTCATAGC
>JBAUNL010000442.1:0-8033 GCA_049579205.1 Rhodomicrobium sp.
CGCCTATCCGCTAATTTCTGCTTTTTTCGATCCGATAGCGGTCGACCTCTGCGAGAACCGCAAACGACGGGGTCGAGCGAACAGCCGCCGATCAGGCAATCCGGGCTGAATGCGTACTGCAGGCCGAAAGCTGCCCTTCGGCTTGTTGGTCGTCATGTCTCTTCCTTGGGGTCAAGCGGGAGTCGTTGCGTCGCGGTTAAGCTGGGCGAGTCTAGCGGCGCATGACTATCAAATCATTCTTCTCCATTTCCGCTCACCCGATGGAGTGACGCGGCAACCAGCAGTACGTCCTCGGTCGCCCCCGTGCACGGTCGCGTACGTGGTCGATGGGCAGCTCATTCGACCATCGCGGTCGCTCCAACTGGTTGAGACTGATGACGACGCTCGTAAGATACCGGATACGTCTTGTTGCGGAACTGAATCATCGGGTCCGCGGGTTCGATGCCGGCAGGCAAGAGCGCCGGCAAGAACATGAGCGCGCGTTCGGTCGCCTCGCTGTCTGGCACCACCGAAGCGATGGTCAGCGTCCCCAGCGTCGTGATCTTATTGGTGCTCGCCCAAGCCACCGATGGATCGTCGATCTTATCGCCCGGCGCTGCGAGCTGCAGCACCACCTTGAATCGGACCGCTCCACGGGCAACGCGCTGGCGAATCTCGTCTTCGAGATAGTTGGTCGCCGCCTTGGCGCTCTCGTCTTTCGACAAGAAATGTCGGCCGGCGTCGGGAAGCAGCTGGTAGCGCCCAATCGTCACGGCGCCCTTTTCGTTGACGAACTTGAAGCTGTTCACGCCGAAGTAGGTGGTCGTCGCGTAGCTCACTGGCGGCGGATCCCGCGTGGTCAAGAACGTCTTCGCGGCTGGGTGCGTCTCCTGGAAGGCCTCGATTGGCGTCGGCGACGGGACCCCTGGCTTGCTGCCGGCAATCGCCAGGAAGAATTGCTGAAACTCCTCGGGGTTCTTCGCCGGAAAGCCGTTGTACGAATGGGTGACGAGATCGGTGTCACTGCCGTCGGGAAGACGAAACTTGATGGCTAGGCCACGCGGGGCGGCCCGCGGATCCGCATCGGCGATCTTGAGAATGCCCGAGTTGGCCGAGAAGCGAACCGTGACCGGCACCTCGTGCTTGAAATGCAACGCTTTGCTCACGCTCGCTGCCTCCGCGCTCGGAACGAACTTGCCGAGTAGGACGACGCCCTTGGCGTGGGCCGCCCGCTGCGTCGTTTGCTTGCCGAACGCCGAGTTGAGCGCATCGACGAACGATTCGGGGGTCGTGGCCATCGCGGGCCCCTTCCGTGTGTCCATCGCCGTCCTCCGTTCGCGCCGAGGGTCCTGGCGTTCAAGCTCGACCTCGATGCGTTTCTATATCTGCACCGGAGTTGCCCCTGTCAATCCGGAGACCCTAGCAGTGAGCCTGGTGCACGTGGGCCGGCCATCGTCGCGCCGTCCGTTATTGGCCACCAGGCTCGCGGAGACTCGTCCTGTGCTTCTTCTTTCCGGGACGCAGCCGGTGGAGGAGCGTCTGATCAGGTGACCGTCAGCGGTGCCGCTCGGCCTCGGCGCCTAAATCAACTTCCGCACCTGAAGGTCAAGCCGCCGCAAAATTTTTGGACCGCCACGCCCGCTTCCGACCCCGAGCTGAGATAAAAATAGATAGGTGCTTACACGCAGGGAAGAGCCGGCATTCACACGCGTACTGAAGGCCGCTTCCGGACCATGCCGTTCGTGACCAGCAAGTCTCTTCTTAACGGTGAAGCGGAAGTGGTCGCATCGCGACGATCAAGCGGGACGCCTTCGGCTGATAGATCATTCTTTGACCTAGGGCTGCCCTTTTGCACTAGAAATGCGCCATCCTCCTCTTCAAAGCCCGCCATTACCGACGAGCACGAACGGCGCCCAAATACTCGGGTGAGCGTTTTCGCTGCCGCTGCTAATGAGCGCAGTGAGGGAACGGCGCAGGGCCTCAGCCCGGCTGATTTCCCGCTCGGCCTTCATGGCGTTCACCGTTCCAGTCGTGATGGCGACAGTCGCCGTTGAATCGACGGGCCAATGCGAGACTAAAAGCGAGCGTGCGCCGGCATAAAAGAAGGCCCGGGCAAGCCCGGAGAGTGCCTCGGCATCCTCACTTTGGCCCGCGGCGGTGTTGCAGGCCGACAAGACTACCCAATCTGCGTCAATCGAAAGCTGTGCCACATCGGAGGCGGTCAAGAGTCCTGTATCGTCGCCGCCCGGATCGAGGGACGGCGTCATGAGCAGAGCAGGCTCCGCCTTATTCTCAAATAACGCCGTATCACTCGCGAGAAGCCCGTGTGTCGCAAAATGAATAATTTTTGCTTTGGCGAGCTCGCCGCTTTTCGAGAGAGTCTTGACCTGACTTACCGTTGCGCGTGCGCCAAGGAAGATCGCTTTATCGAGGCTTTCCCCTTCAAGACCAAGTGCACGGCCAACCGCGCATAGCTCATCGGCGGTTTCTGGCAGCGGCGGCTGGCGTCTAAGAATATCAGCGCTCAATCTCCCGCTACGCATCAGTGAGCGCATGTCCAAGGCCAGAGGCCTTATTGGAGATGGTTTGAAAAAGCCAGCATGCGAGCAATCCTGCTTCGAGAATGCGCTCCGGTCATCGCCGGAAACACCCGTCAGGAGCGGGTTTCCAAAACCAATAAGCGGGGGGACGACGCCGGACTCGCTTTGGCGGTCTTCAACGCCTTCAGGCTGCCGATGGAGGGCAAAACCGTGATGGCATGGTCTTGACCAAGCCAAGTTACCGATCTGTAGCCTTCGAAGCGGGGGCGACCCTCGCCCGGAGCTTGTGTGACGAGAACCTCGAAGGGAAGTTGAGTCAAGGCGCCAGACGGGACGATTACGAGCGATCTATTGCCGATTACAGTTTCGATTGGGCCAAAGAGAGCGCGATAAAGCGTATGGGCGAGCCCTGCATCGAAGGGCGGCGTTCGAGCCTCCGAATAGTCTTCGTTGGCGGCAAGGCCGAGAAGCTTTTTGCAAACACCGGCACTTTCCTTGCCGGCCTGCCACAGCGTTGCGTCGAGCCCGCAGCGAAGAGCGCTGACGCTTTGCTGAAGGCCAGACCTCGAAAGCGATACGGAATTCCACAGCGCCTTGGTCTTGGTCAGAACGAAGACAAGCGTTTCGCCTTTATTCTCCTCGCGATCTGGAATATCGGCAAAGGCAATGAGCGCTTCGCCATCGCCCAGGAGCGCTTGCGCGGCATCAATAGAAATGGGCTGCGGCGCGGCAAGATCTGCATAGTTGGGAAAGCGGGACGCGATCTGCGCATCGGCTCCGGTCAGGCGGCCCTCGAAATTGGAAATGGAGGCGCGTATCTGCCGGGCGAGTTCCAGGTCTGCCCTGCCCGCCGCTTGATCGAGGCTTTGGTAGGCCTTTTCGCGCTCAGCAATGAGATCTTGCTGTTGCCGCACGAGCTTTGCAAGCTCGGTATCGCCCTCGGAAAAGCGGGCTGACATGAGGGCAAGAGCGCTTGACGCCGCATTTTGTAAGGCCCACTGCGCGCCCTCAAATCCTTGCGAAAGGTGACCGGGGTCCGCTGGGTTGGCATGGTACAAGTCGCGCGCGTAATATTTAATGTTCGCGGCGGTCCCAGTAGATCGCGTCGAGCCGGACCGGTTAGCCGAAATCATCATTGGCATGGCCCGGCCTCGAAGGACTGCAGCCTTCTCCCATTCCCCCTGTTCTTCGAGGGTAAAGGCGAGATTGCTTAACGCAGTCGCAAGCTTAGGGTGATTTGGCCCCAAGGTCTTTTCCAAGATTGCGATGGAGCGCCGATAAAGCTGTCCGGCTTCGCGGTATTGCTTCATGCTTCCGAGCAAACCGGCGAGATTGTTGAGCGTAATTGCCATCATCGGGTTCTCAGGGCCCAACGTCTGCTCAACGATTGCGATCGCCCGCCGCTGAATTGCTGCAGCTTCCTCGAGCCTGTTCAATTGCTGAAGGACCTGAGCGAGACTATTGAGCCGGTTGGCAACATTCTGATGTTGCGGCCCAAAGCTCTTTTCGTCGATCGCAAGCGCCCGGCGGACGAGTTGCTCGGCCTCCCCTAATTTTCCCTGCCTGGCCAAGATGGCCGCGAGATTGTTGAGATCGACGGCGACTTTTGGATCGTTGGGGCCCAGGTTCTTCTCAAAAATAGCAATGGAACGGCGCAGCAGAGGTTCTGCGTCCTGCAAACGATTTGTTTCTTCCAGCAGCAACGCGAGTTTATTGAGGTCTCTCGCGACGTTTACATCGTCGGACCCTAAAGCCTGTTCCTCAATTTCAAGCGCACGGCGGGTCGCCGTTTCGGCCTCGGATCTGGCCGGTCTCACTTAGGAGAGACGCCAAATTGCTAAGAGAGGGGAGGATCCTTGGATCGCTGGGACCAAATGTTTTCTCATCGATTGCGAGGGCACGGCGGGTGACGTCTTCGGACTCTTTGAGGTTGGATTCGTCCTCAAGCACCTGTCCGAGATTGTTCAGGTCTCTAGCCGTATTGGCATGGCTGGAGCCGAGAAGTGTTTCGTCTATTGAAAGCGCGCGCCGTAACAGCGTCTCTGCCTCGCGCAGCCGGTTTTTGTCTTTGAGGAGCACGGCAAGGTCATTGAGCGCCGTGGACACTTCGGGATGCTCGGCGCCATAGTGCCGTTCCATGATGGCGAGGGCTGCGCGCCTTAGGCGTTCGGCTTCTTCCAGCTTCCCGGTTTGCTCGAGGAGGGCCGCGAAATTGCTTCGGTGGATCGCGGCCTCAACGCGGTCTCTATACTTATCGTCGATGGCAAGAACCTGCCTGTAAAGCGCCTCAGCCTCCACGGGCCTGTTCAAGAGGCGCAGCATCTCCGCCATGTTGTTCAGGGCTACCGCATATTCGGGATGATTTGGCCCAAATTGGGCCTTAACCGCGATGGCATAGCGCTGAAAGAGCTTTAAGGCCTCAGAATACTCTCCTTGCTTATAAAGCTTCATCGCCCGTCCAATTACGCTGTCAGGGCTATCGGCTTTACGATCAAATTCTTCTCGAACCTCTGCGTTTCTCTTAGATTGCGCGAGCGAGGTCTCGCCCCCAAGGATCGCCGAGAATCCGATCAGCATCGCCGGTATAATGAGGCCGCGAACCAAGCCACACCTCTCATGGATTGAAAAATTACTTAAGCAGCGTTTCACACATTGTCGCCCGAAGGACGGCCAAATTTTGCTGAGCTACAGTCTTCGTGTGCTTCCAGAGCCGGAGGTACTGGGGGCGTAGGTTTCGTTCCGCCTCAATTTCAGGAATTGCCCCAACCCTGCCGGATCGGCCAGGCCGGGCGAAATAGGCCGAACTCGGACATTTCGCCCTTGGATCGCAAGTTCTGCTTTCTAGAATGCAACGGACATGTTTTTTTTAGCGTTGCGCTGTCGGGATGCCCCTCGCAGCTTCGTCCTTGGATCGCATGCCCTCAGGGGTCGGTCAGGCAGGAATGGGACACACAGTGAAGGTCGCGCAGCATCTTTGGTTCGAGAAAGATATGGAATCCGCGGTCCGCTTTTACACGTCGTTCAACCCCGGCTGCTCGATCGGCTGGATCTCCACCATTCCCGCTAACAGTCCAAGTGGGCCGACTGGCAGCGTGATGCTCGCGAGCTTTAAGCTGGGCGACCACCGCTACAAAGTAGCCGCCCTCTCGACATAGCCTGGCCGCAACGAGGAGACCACTATGACATCATTCATCCTCGTCCCCGGCGCAGGCGGAATGGCTTGGTATTGGCACCGCGTGGTGCCACTTATTCAGGCGACAGGCCACGAAGCCATTGCTGTTGATCTACCCGGCGACGACAGGCGCGCCGGTCTCGGCACCTATGCGGAGATTGTGGTCGGCGCAATCGCTGAACGAAGCGACGTTATTCTCGTCGCTCAGTCTCTAGCTGGCTTCACCGCACCCCTTGTTTGCGCGCGCGTCCCAATGCGGGCGCTCGTCTTTGTCAATGCCATGATACCGAAGAGCGGCGAGACGGCTGGCGCATGGTGGGGCGCAACAGGAGCCGTTGAAGCGCGGGAACAAGCTGGGGTGAGTCGTGGCTATGCCACGGAATTCGATGTTGTGACGTACTTCCTGCACGACGTGCCGCAGGACGTACTGCGCACTGGTCCCGAACAGCCGCGCGGGGAAGCCGAAACCATTTTCGGCAAGCCCTGCCGCTTCGAGAGCTGGCCTCAGATCCCCATTCACATTCTGGCTGGTAGAGACGACCGTTTCTTCCCGATTGAATTTCAACGTCGTGTTGCACGTGAAAAGCTCGGAAAGGAGGTGGAGGAAATTCTTGGCGGTCATCTCATCGCGCTGTCGAATCCGAAGGGGCTGACTGAGCGCCTTCTTACGTTTCAAAACGGCCTGTGATGGTTGAACTTAGTTTTCGTCCGCTTTGACGGACTTGCTGCCTTAGGTCTTGATGCCTTGCAGGGTTGCTGCCGACCCCTCGCAGCCAGACTGCATAATCAGCCGGAGAAGGCCGAAAGCGGCCCACAGCGCCGATTTCCGAGAGTGCCCGCTTTTGGAGGTTGAGCCGCCGTTCCTGCCCGACGCCTAGGCGCAGATCGCCCCGCCTTGGCGGAGCCGAGTTCCGATTGCCATCGCTGATCTCCGTCTTCGCGCTTTACCTGCATCGAGCCGTACGCGTGAATCTTCCGATTTCTCAAGCAATGCATTCGGGTCTCGGCGGCTCCAGTTTCGGAGGACGACCCTTTTTAGTCTAAGCCCCACCCAAAGCGAATATGACGCCTTGCAGGATTGTCGTGCGCCCCGTCGTAAGGGGCACTGTGCTCATAAAAAGGGTCAACTCGCGCCCGTCTGTCGGGCCACTGAAAACCTTATTCAGAAACCGTTTGCACCACGCTGTTAAGCGGGCGGGTGCTGACAGTCGGCAGCCTGACGTCCTTGATGATGCCCTCGTCATATTCTGCGATAGTCTGCACCGGCGTCTTGGCTTTCAACTGAACAACCTTGTAACCGCCAGCTTTCAATCTAAGAAGCAATGTAGGTAGTGCTTCCGCGGTGTGCTTGTGGAAATCGTGCATCAGAATGATGCCCTTGCCTAGCTTGTCGAGTTTATTCATTACGGTGTCGATGACCTGCTGTGATGATCTCGCCTTGAAATCGAACGAGTCCAAGTCGCAAGAGAAGATCGCGATATTGCGTTTGCCAAGATAGGTGACCATTTCCGGAGGATGTTGTAGGTTCGGGAAACGGAAGAACGGCGATGGCGCCGCGCCGAGGGCCCACCTCACCGCGGAGAATCCCTTCTCGATCTCGTCTTTCCGCTGCTGCTCGGTCAACTTCTCGTTGTTCAGGTTGGCGTGCGACCAAGTGTGCGCGCCAATAGTGTGTCCTGCGGCCGCAACCTGCTTAAGAATTTCCGGATAGTAAGTCGCGTGCTTTCCCACCGGGAAAAATATACCGGTGGTGCATTGGTCTGCCAGCGCCTTGAGGACAGCCGACGTGTTGTTCAGCCAAGGTCCGTCATCGAACGTCAGCACGACTTCCTTGTCCCTCAGGAAGTCGAGTTGCTTGAAATGCTCGAAGCCAAAACCCGGTCCGCCCGTGGTATCAATTTCCACGACACGGGCGATTCCAAGCGCGTCCAGATTTTTGCACGCGGACTTTGCGAGCCGGTCAGCATTTGCTGCGACTGCTTTGGCTAGAACGGGGGGGATCGCGGGAACCGGGTTCGGCTCAGGAGCGCTGCTCGCCACGGTTTGGGGGGCCCGAATGGCGCTTAACACTAGCCATACAGTGCCGATGGCAACGCTGCCCGCTAAGATCAAACCTATGGCGATTCGCATCCTGCTCTTCCCAATGTTTGTAATTTCGGGTTGTGCTGGCCAATTCCCTCGCTGCGGCGGCGCGACAACGAAGGGATTGCTCCGCGGCCGCCGTGGTCATCAATCCAATATTCCTATCTAAGTCTTAAAATTCCGTACGCTTACGCTCCTACCGCGGAGAGAACTATGGACCCGGCAAAGATGGAGCAGAGAGCTTGACCCAGAACCCGGAA
>JBAUNL010000443.1:0-12935 GCA_049579205.1 Rhodomicrobium sp.
GTACGGCGCGGAGGAACTGGCGCATGCGTGCCGGAAGCGTGGGGTCACACTGGCCGTGCTGCCAGGAGACGGCCGCGATGATCCGCGCTTGCGAGCGCTCTCTACTTTCGACGGCAGCCAATTGGACATGCTTGAAGCAATGGTCCGCGCCGGTGGCAGCCCCAACGCCGCTCGGGCAATTGCGGCACTGCTTGCGGAAGCGAGCGGAAAACCGATTGATCTCGTATTTCCGTCGATTGAAGACCTTCCTGAATTCGGTGTTTACCGCGAGGTTAAGGGTACTGGCGGCGGCTCGCTGGCGATCGTCTTTTACCGTTCGTTTCTGCTAGCCGCCGATACGGACCCGATCGACGTGCTGTTTGAAGCTTTAGCAGACGTAAATGCGGCATGCCCGGACATTAGAGTTTATTACATCCCAAGCCTGAAGGCTCCCGGCGCAGCAGACTGGCTACGTCAGGAGCTGCAGCGGCAAGCTCCTGACGTGATCATAAATACGACGGCGTTTTCAGCGCACGGCGGCGATGGCGGCTCGCCCTTGGACGTTGCCGATTGCGCGGTCATTCAAGCCGCCATGGCAAGCTGCACCAAGGACGCGTGGGAAGGTTCATCGCGCGGGTTGCTGTCCGCGGATCTTGCGATGCACGTGGTGCTGCCCGAGTTGGACGGGCGGCTTTTCGGGGGGGCAATCTCTTTCAAAGACCGCGATGCGAGTGGCGCAGTCTTTCATAGACCGCACCCTGAAGGGATCGAGCACATTGCGGCTCTTGCGTCGGCTTGGATGCGATTGCGCCGAAAAGCCCCTAGGGACCGCAAACTCGCGCTTGTTTTGTCGTCTTATCCTAGGCGGCCGGATCAGATCGCCCATGCGGTTGGACTTGATGGACCCGAAAGCGCGTTGCGCATTGCGCAGCGCTTAATTGAGGCTGGGTATTCCATCACGGACCTGCCTTCAACGCCGCGGATGTTGCTGGAGTCTCTTCGGGATAAGTCCCCCCTCACCCTGTCCCTCTCCCCGGCGTGGAGAGGAGACGCTGGTGCGAACGCCGAGACCAATAGTGAGGGGACCACCCGAGCGGTTGTGTGGTCGCTGGCAGAATATAAGGAAACATTCAGCCAGCTCCCTGAGCCGTTCCGCGAAGCGGTTGCCTCCAACTGGGGCACGCCGGAAGATGATCCAGCCTTTGCGACCGGGTCGATCGCTTTACCCATCACCTCCCTCGGAAGTCTTTTCGTGTGCCTTCAGCCCGAGCGCGGCTTCCTCACCGATCGGAAATCGGGCTACCATGACCCTAACCTTCCGCCCCGGCACGGTTACATTGCTTTCTATCTCTGGCTTGGGAAGAAAGCCGGCATCGACGCTCTTATTCATCTCGGCGCGCATGGGACGCTTGAATGGCTTCCGGGTAAAGCCGTTGCTCTTTCACAAACCTGCGCCCCTCGCGCCCTTCTTGGGCCGCTTCCGGTCATCTATCCCTTTATCGTCAATAACCCCGGGGAAGCCGCTCAGGCGAAGCGCCGGATTTCCGCGGTTACCATCGGCCATAACACGCCGCCTCTCTCGGTCACGGAGCCGTCGCCGGGGTTGAAAGAGATCGAACGGCTGCTGGACGAATATTCGGCCGCGGATGGCCTCGACAACAAACGCCGCGACCGGCTTGCACAAGATGTGTTGAACGCAGTCGCCAAGAGCGGAATGCAAGAAGTCTGCGGCATTGCGCCAAATATGACAGAGGCTGAGGCGCTGATGCGGGTGGATGCTTTCCTTTGCGATGTGAAGGCGCTCGCAATCAGCGATGGGCTGCATATCCTCGACGACACGGAATTGAACGCGATTGTTCGCGCTCTCGACGGCAGGCTCATTGAGCCGGGGCCCTCCGGCGCTCCCAGCCGGGGCCGCTCGGATGTGCTTCCTGCGGGGCGAAATCTCTACACTGTTGACACCCGAGCCATTCCGACGCCGCTCGCCTGCGAGAATGGCGCAAGGATGGCGGGCGCAATCCTGGCGCGCTACGTGGAGGATCACGGCGACTGGCCTCGCAGCATGGTCCTTGACCTTTGGGGCAGCCAAACGATGCGCACGGGTGGCGAGGAATTGGGTACCGCGCTCGCCTTACTTGGCGTGAAACCGGTCTGGGATCATCAATCGTTCCGGGTCACGGGTTTCGAGATCATCCCACTGATGAAACTGAACCGCCCGCGGATTGATGTAACGCTGCGCATCTCCGGGCTGTTGCGCGACATGTTTCCGGCGCAGCTATCTTTCTTCCACGCCGCGGTTCGGCGCGTCGCGGCGCTGGACGAACCGGCGGAGAGCAATCCTTTGTGCCGTCGCAAGGGAGAGCTCTATCGGATATTTGGCGCAGACAATGGAGCCTACGGTACGAGCATCGCCCAGCGGATCAATACTGGCGAATGGACCGCCAGCAGTGACCTCGGCGAAACCTACCTTGCTGCATCCGGCACAGCATACACCGGTGACGGCGAAGGGTTTCCGGCACATCGCCATTTTGAACGCCAAGTCCGGCTCGCCGATGGCTTCGTCCATATACAGGATCATCGAGAAACCGACATCCTGTCGCACCTCGACTTCGCGGCGCACGAAGGCGGCTTCGCGGCGGCGGCCTCAGCTCTCGGCAATAAACAAGCGCGGGTCTATCATGCGGATGCGTCCGTGCCGGAAACTCCTCGCGTCCGCACCTTGCAGGAGGAAGCATCGCGCGTTCTTCATGGCAGGGCGTTAAGCGGGCGCTGGCTCCAAGGACAAATGCGGCATGGGTTCGCTGGGGCCGGCCAAATCGCAACGACGGTGGATTCTGCCTTCGCCTTCGCCGCGACTTCCGGCGCAATATCCAGTGACGATCTGGAACATCTTTACGAAGCGTATCTCGGTGATCCTTCTGTCGCGAGCTTTATCGCCCGGGAAAATGGGGCGGCACTTGAAGCGATTCAAAAGCGGTTCAAGGAAGCAATCGCGCGCAGCCTCTGGAAGCCCCGGCGCAATGATCTGTCGGCATTGGAGGGAGAGCCGGCGTTATGAGTGCAAGCTCCGAACTCATCAAGGGCTGGTGTCCCGGCGCGCTCATGCCAATGCAGTCTGGCGACGGATTCATTGTCCGTGTCCGGCCGATGGTAGGACGGTTATCTCTTGAGCAATTTGAAACGCTTGCCGAAATCTCAGCCCGCTTTGGGGACGGAAGTCTCTATCTCACCAACCGGGCTAACGTCCAGATCCGTGGCGTGTCAGACTACGGCAGGGACGCAGCCTTAGAGCTTCTATCCGCAGCCAAACTGGCAGACACAGATTCGCGAGTAGAATCCATCCGAAACATCATCATTGAGTCAGCGATCGTGCCGGAGTCTTTGATCGAGGTGGCAGCTACTTTAGCGGAAACGCTCGAACAAATGCTCGCGGCGACGCCTGCATTGCACGAGCTTCCGAGCAAGTTCGGGGTGTCGATCCAGTCAGGACCAATCATCGACCGCCGCGCAATCAGCGATATTACCTTCTGCGTTCAGACTGACTGCATCATCATGCTTCTCGAAAGCGCTTTCGCTTCCGGCGTTTTCTTCGATAGTGTTGAGGCGGCGGCGGAAGGCTTTCTTAAAACTGCGGCAGCCTTTATGAGATTTCGGCTTGCGCGGCCCGATATGCGCCGCATGAGGGATGCGGTCTCGCGGCTCGGAGCAGAGGCGATGGCGAGGGAGGCAACCCTTTCGCTTGCCCCCCATGGTTTAACCGTATGCGAAGCCCTTGCCCCTATTGGCGAGAGGGGCGAAGCTTTTGGCATCGCCTTCCTTTTTGGCGAATTAAAGCAGGCCGCAGCGCGTGAAATCGTCACCTTCATGAGGCGTCAAAAAATTCAGTATGCGGCAGTTTCGGCTCATCGCGCTCTAGTTTTCCGGGTCGAAGCACAGCAAAAAGCTGAACTTCGAAATCTTGCGGCGGAGATCGAAGGCATAACCGATCCTTCCGATATCCGCCTTCGGATTCACGCCTGCGCCGGCGCTCCGTCTTGCTTAAGGGCGGCCGTGGAAGCAAGGCGTGATGCGCAGTCTGTCCTAGAAGCATTGCGTGGAGTGAGCTCATTCGCAGGCCACATCCACATCTCGGCGTGCGAAAAGCGCTGCGCTTATTCCGGCGCCGCTGCCATCACAGCCATCGGGAATGTCTCCGGCGGCTATGATATCTTTTGCAGCGCCTTACACCGCAAGAATGTCAGGCCCGTGGAACTGCCAGGGATTGTTGCAGCACTCGCGAGGGCTTCATGAAAAATGCCCAAGGTGAGTACATCCGCAATGGTTCGGAAATCTATCGCCGCTCCTTTGCGATAATCCGCGGCGAAGTGGATTTGAGCCGGTTCAACGCTGCCGAAGAGCGGATCGCCGTGCGTATCATTCACGCTTGCGGAATGCCTGAGATCGCAAAGGACATTGTTTTCCACCCTGATTTTGCGGAGGCGTCGAAGGACGCCCTTGCCGCTGGCGGCGCCGTCCTTTGCGATTCAAAAATGGTCGCCAATGGCATCACGCGCGCCCGCTTGCCGGCAGGCAATGACATCATCTGCACGCTCGATCATCCTGACGTTCCCGCGCTCGCAAAAAGAATCGGAAACACAAGGACGGCCGCGGCGCTCGAATTCTGGAGGCCGCATCTGAGGGGTTCTGTCGCCTTGATAGGGAATGCGCCAACGGCATTATTCCGGTTGCTGGAAATAATGGATGAAGGAGCGGAAAAACCGGCTGCGATTATTGGGATGCCGGTCGGGTTTGTCGGCGCGGCCGAATCCAAGGAGGCGCTGATCGAGGATGCGCGCGTGCCATTCGCCGTCATACGCGGAAGGAAGGGCGGCAGCGCAATGGCAGTGGCAGCTCTTAATGCCGCGGCAAGCGATCAAGAATGAAGCTCGCAACTGGGAATAACCCGGGCTGGCTGGGCAGAATTGCTGGGAGGCAGGCGCCGTGACCGGGACGCTCTACGGTGTTGGCGTCGGGCCGGGCGACCCGGAGCTGATAACGGTGAAGGCCGTCAAGGTCTTGCGGACTGCTGGAACAATCGCTCATTTTCGCAAGCGGGGATCTAAGGGGCACGCTCTAACGGCGGCAAGGCCGCATATTATCCCGGGTACTCCAGAACTTGCGCTGGAATATCCGGTCACAACCGAGATCGCGTTCGAAGGACCTGACTATATCGGCGCCATCAGCGCATTTTATTTGGCTGCTTCGGAAAGCCTCAGCCTTTTGCTGAAGGAGGGGCAGGACGTCGCCCTTCTCTGCGAGGGCGATCCCTTCTTCTATGGCTCATTCTTGCATATGTATGAGCGCTTGCGCGGCCTGGTCCCTATCGTGGTTGTTCCGGGGATTACGGGCATGTCCGGCTGCTGGACCGCCGCAGGTGCGCCGATCGCGCTCGGCGACGATGTGCTGACGGTTCTGCCGGGAACGCTATGCGCGGAAGCGCTCACGGCCAGGCTGGGCGCTACCGACGCGGCCGCCATTATGAAAGCCGGGCGCAACCTGCCCAAGATTCGTGAGGCCCTTCGCGCGGCCGGCAGGTTGGATGAAGCGATCTATGTGGAGCACGGCACCATGCCAGGTCAGCGAATTGCTCCACTTAGCGAGGTTGAGTCCGCGGCGCCGTATTTTTCGATGGTGCTTGTTCCAGGCTGCAAGGGGCGGCGTGTCCTGTGAGCGGACGGCTGACAGTGATCGGTATTGGGCCTGGTCCCGCGCGCTGGATGACGCCAGCGGCGCACGAGGCGTTAGAAGCCGCGACCGACATCTTCGGTTATGATCCTTACCTTCGGCGCCTTCAGTTCCGCAGTGATCAAAAGGTGTGGGGCAGCGATAATCGTGAAGAATTGTACCGAGCGGCGGCGGCTCTCAAGGCGGCCACCGACGGGCGAATATCCGTGATTGTTTCGGGAGGCGACCCCGGCGTTTTTGCTATGGCCGCCGCCGTATTCGAGGCCATTGAAAGTGGACCGGAGAGCTGGCGCTCGTTGGAGGTCATTATCGAGCCTGGGGTCCCGGCCATGCTCGCCGCCGCGGCGAGGATCGGCGCCCCGCTTGGAAATGATTTCTGCGCAATTTCCCTGTCGGATAATCTCAAGCCTTGGAGCTTAATCGAAAAGCGGTTGCGGCTTGCCTGCGAGGCGGACTTTGCATTGGTGCTTTACAACCCGGCATCGAATGCTAGGCCTGATGGAGTTCATCGCGCTTTCGAGGTGCTGCGCCAAGTAAGAAATCCGAACACCATTGTAATCTTTGCCCGCGCTATCGGACGGGATGAGGAAAGAGTGGTGGTCTCTGAACTTGAAAAGGCAGATCCCGGAATAGCGGATATGCAAACACTTATTATACTTGGGTCCAGTGCGACGAGGGTTCTAGGAAGAGCAGGGCGCGCCGAACCATGGGTCTACACGCCGCGCCGCTTCAGGCAATCGTAATGCTGCGCGAGCCATGCCATCGCCTCTTCAGGGGTGGAAACAGTAGGCCTTGGCGGTATGGGGGGACGTCTTACCATATAGACCGGCACCCCAAGCGCGCGCGCCGCCTCGATCTTGGATATCGTGGGCGTTCCGCCAGAATTTTTGGCGAGAACAGCCTGTACGCCGTGTTCAAGGAACAAGCGGATATCATCCTTGGTGGTGAAGGGTCCGCGAGCAGTGATGATGATGGCATTCGGCAAGGCATGAGGCGTTTCAGGCATATCAATCAGCCGGACGATGTACCGATGCTGCGGGGCAGCGCGCAGCTCGGGAAGAGCGAGCCTCCCCATGCCGCAAAAAACCGTCCGGGGCTTCGTCCCAACTGCCGTCACGGCAGCAGCGAGATCCGCGACGTCTATCCAGTTATCTTCTGGCTCTCTTTTCCAGGCAGGCCGCTCGATCGCGAGGAAGGGAATATTCGTCGCGGCGGCGGCTTCGATCGCGTTGCGGCTCATGCCGCTGGCGAAAGGGTGGGTGGCGTCAACGAGGATGCCAACGTGCTCTTGGCGCAGATGACACGCGAGGCCGGAAGCGCCGCCAAATCCGCCTGTTCGAACTTGTATTGGTTGCGGCATTGGCGAAGCGGTCCTGCCGGCAAGCGACAGAGTGGCATCGAAGCGCGAGTCCGTGGCGAGCAATCGCGCAAGCGCGCTCGCTTCCGTAGAACCTCCCAAGATGAGAATACGCATGGTTCGCTCTGAAAATCGGGAGTGCGTCCCCACGCGCAGCAATGGGCGCTGGCTCTCCATCGTCGGTATAGGCGAAAACGGGCGGGATGGTCTATGCCCCGCTGCACTGCGGCTCATTGACGAGGCGGTTCTTGTTGTTGGCGGAGCGCGGCACCTCTCGCTTGTGGGAAATGTTCGCGGCCAGCCAGTCGAGTGGAAAAGTCCTTTCCGCGACACCGTTGCCTTGATCCAGGAGTGGGCCGGGCAGTCCGTTTGTGTGCTGGCATCTGGCGACCCTTTCTGGTTTGGCGCTGGAGCAATATTGGCCGAGTATTTTCCGCCTTCCGAAATGCTGGTGCTACCGGCCCCCTCGACCTTTTCTCTCGCGGCCGCCCGGCTTGGCTGGCCTCTCCAGTCAGCGCTGACCTTCGGCCTGCACGCGGGGCGTCCCGAGGCGGTGTTGCGCCATCTTCATAATGGTCAGCGAATTCTAGCGCTTTCTTTGGATGGCTCAACTCCCGCGCAAGTTGGGGAGCTCTTATGCCGGTATGGATTTGAAGATTCCGAGATGCATGTGATGGAGGCAATTGGCGGACCGCGAGAGAGCGTGCAAAGAGTCTCTCCCCGAGATGCTTCAGCCAAAGCATTCAATCCGCTGAACCTGATCGCTATCGAGGTTAAGGCCAGCGGCGACGCACGGGCGATCCCCTTCGCGCCCGGCTTGCCGGATGATTATTTCGAGCAGGATGGGCAAATCACGAAGCGGGAAATTCGCGCCATGACGGTTTCTGCGCTGCGGCCTGCGCCTGGAGAGATGCTCTGGGATATCGGCCTTGGCAGCGGGTCCGTCGCTATAGAATGGCTACTGTGCCACGCGTCGATGCGTGCGTGCGGGTTTGAGAAAAACCTGGAACGAGCAGCGCGAGCAGCGCGCAACACGGTATCGCTGGGAGTTCCGCATCTCGAAATAGTAGAGGGGCAGGCGCCCGAAATTTTGAAGGGACTCGACGCGCCCGATGCCATATTCGTGGGTGGAGGCGTCAGCAACTCAGAATTAATGGAAGCAGCCTGGGCAGCCCTTAAGCCAGGAGGGCGCATCATCGCCAACGCCGTAACCCTTGAAGGTCAGTCCGCGCTCCTGAAGTGCAGAACAAACTGGGGCGGGTCCTTGACACGGATTAACATCGAGCGGGAGCATCAGGCCGGTAACTTCACAACCTGGAAGCCCGCCATGCCTGTTCTGCAGTGGGTAGCGTCAAAGCCATGGCCGTGATCGGGATCGGTACCACGAGCCGCGCGACAGTTGAAGACGTGCTATCCGTCATTTCCGCTGCAAAAGAAAAATGCGCTGTCGTGAACTCTGCCCATGAAATGAGGCAAATAACGGCGCTGGCAGGGCTGGATCGCGCGGCACTGAACGCAGTGCTTGCTGAGGCCGCTCAGACCACAAAGCTTGAACTCATACTGTTGGGCTTGGACGACCTGAGGGCAGCTGCACATCTCTGCGTGACGTCTTCGCAGAAATCAATACAGCAATATGGGATTCCGTCCATCGCGGAGGCAGCGGCGCTTTCCGGCGCTGGCGATGGTGCAAAACTCTTATTGCCCCGAATTTGCGGCCGCAGAACAACTGCAAGCGTTGCGATCGCGCCATGACCATTCATTTCATCGGTGCCGGTCCGGGCGCTCCCGACCTAATAACCCTCCGAGGCCTCAAGCTCTTGTCGGAAGCGCCAGTATGCCTCTATGCAGGTTCGCTCGTGCCGCGGGAGCTTCTTGCGCATTGCCCAGCCGGCGCGCGTATTCTCGACACTGCTCCTATGAACCTCGATGAGATCGAAGCAGAATTCCTAAAGGCGCACGAGGCCGGAGAGGATGTGGCGCGTCTTCACTCGGGCGATCTTTCTATTTGGAGCGCTATTGGCGAGCAACTTCGCAGGCTGCGCCGGGCCGGCATCCCCTACACGATAACGCCGGGCGTTCCATCTTTTGCGGCGGCGTCTGCGGCTCTTGGACAAGAGCTGACTTTGCCGGAGGTCGCGCAATCGGTAGTGCTAACCCGGACGCCGGGCAGGGCATCAGCCATGCCCGCGGCAGAGACTTTGGAAGCATTCGCAGCGACGCACGCGACACTCGCGATCCATCTCTCGGTGCATGCGCTGACTGATGTCGCCACGCGGCTTTTACCCTTCTATGGGGAAGATTGCCCCGCCGCCGTTGTTTTCCGGGCCTCATGGCCGGACGAGTGCATCATTCGAGGCTCCCTCGCCACCATACCCGCGTTAGTAAAAGAGCAGCCTATCGGCCGAACGGCGATTATTTTTGTGGGCGAGGTCTTTCGCGAAGGCGGCGACTTCCGCGAAAGCGCACTCTACAGTGCAGATTATCAACGCCGCTTCCGCGGCAGAAACTCCAATCCTTAGGCAAGCGTGGCAATGACCCTTACCGTAAGCGCCTTTTGCGAGTATGGACATTGCCACGCAGCTTATCGCGGCCCCGCTCAGAAAAGCAGCACCATTTAATACCAGCCGTCAAAAGTGCCGTGTCGTCCCCGCGACGGCGGAGACCCATGTTTCAACCAAACCAATGCGCTGTTCCGACATGGATTCCCGCTTTCGCGGGAATGACGGCAAACGAGTCAGGCCTTCTATACATCCAAGCCTAAAACGCGCGCCGCATTTCCGCCAGTCAGGGCCTCGAGTGTCGTCTCATCCATCCCTTCCACTCCGGCGATGTGCCCGATCGGGTTATATTCTGCCATGTCGAACGGGTAATCCGTCCCCATCAGAATGCGGTCGGGTCCAAAGACGCTAAGCAGATAGGCGAGCTGGTGATAGCTGAATACAACGGTATCGAAGTAGACCTGTCTCAGATAGGTGGTTGGAGGGAGTGGCAGAGGCCCGTGGGCATCGTCGCGCGCACCCCAGGCGTGATCGATCCTGCCTGAATAAGCAGGCAGATACCCTCCGCCATGCACAGCCATGAGCTTCAGTTCCGGAAAGCGGGCCAGCGTGCCCGTTAATATAAGGTTGTGAAGCGCAAGCGTGGTCTCCAGCGGATTGCCCAAGGTGTTGTTGAGATAATAGTGGGTTAGCCGGTTGCCCTGCGTAAAGCCGTTCGGATGCATCATAATAAATGCCCCAAGCTCCTCTGCCCGGGCAAAGAACGGATGGAATTTCGGGTCCGACAGCTCTTGCCCGTCCACATTTGTCAGGATCTGCACCCCCTTGTGGCCGAGGCCCACGATGCCGTCGAGCTCTTTCACGGCAATTTCGGGTTCCTGGAGCGTAACAACACCAAGGCCGATGAACCGGTCGGGCTTGCGCGCCACGTATTCGGCGACGCCCTCGTTGGCTAGCTTATGAGCTTTCTCCGCGATTTCGGGCCGGACCGAATAGTAACATTGACCGGGAGCTGGGCAGATGACCTGAATATCGATGCCCATGCGATCGAGATCCTTGAGCCTCTGATCGAGGGTCGTCATGATTTGGGCGCGGTCGCGATCCTGAATGGCGTTGATTTCTTTCACCCCGGCGTCGGCAAAATGGGCCAGTGGCACCTTGCTCATGTCCACGTGGGGCTGAGCGTGCGCTGCTGCTGCCGGCACCACGATATGCGCATGAATATCGATGGTGGTTGTGGACGGGCGCCGTGCGAGGCCGTCGGCATCGTGAATTCGACCCGCCGTGCGGCCATAGCGGTTCCTGCGGTCTATCATCAGTGCGCGTGCTCCATCGATTACAAAGGGATTAGTTAGATAGCTTCGATTGCGCCGCTTGCTGCGGAGCGCGTAATGGCCTCGAAGGCCCTCACATTGGCAGTCATTTCCTGAAAGGATACGGGATAAGGGGTGTCGCCTCTGATCGCGGCGGCGAAGGCCTCCAGATTGCGGCGAACCGCAGGATGGGGCGGCCAAAACGAAGAAACAGGCGTCTCATTGCGAAGCACTGTGGTCACATCCCAGCCGCTTGGCTGCTCCGGATGGGTGCGGTCGCGGATCTCGATCCAGCCTTTTGACCCGTAGAGCGCGATGCGGCCCACGAAGGGCGTCGCGAGAATAGCGGTAAGCATGGCGGTCGCGCCGTTCTCGAAGCCGAGCGTAACCGAGAGTGTGTCGCCGTTGGCGAAGTGGCTGCCATGCGTTGCCAGACGAGCCCAGACCTCCTTTGGAGTGCCGAAAATCGCGATTGATAGGTCGACCAGGTGAATGCCGGTGGCGGACAGCGGCCCGACCGGCGCTTCTGCAGGCGAAAGCCTCCAATTATCGGCGGGCAGGGTGACAAACTTGTCCTGGCTGAAATTCGCCTCCAGCAGAAGCGCGGTTCCAAACTCGCCTTCCCCAAGGCGGCGGCGCATGTCAATGATCGCGGGCTCGAAGCGGCGCTCATGGCCTATGCCTAGTTGCACACCGGCTTCCGCAACCGCGCCGATGGCGGCGTCCGCTTCAGCGGCCGTCGTGCATAAAGGCTTCTCGCAGAAGACGTGCTTTCTCGCCTTGGCTGCCGCGATGATCTGCTTTGCGTGGTGCTTATGCGGCGAGCAGAGGATTACCGCATTCACTGAGGGATTTTCGAGCGCACTCTCGAACGTTGCTCCTGTCTCGAGCCCAAGCGCAGCCGCTGCCTGCCGGCTGTTATCATCAGGGTCAATCACAAGAATTGACCGGATGGCCTCGCTGTCCCCGAGTTCTCTGGCGATGGTTTTGCCCCACCAGCCGAAACCGATAATGGCGGCTTTGATCATAATCGGAGTTCCGTCATGCTTTTGCTGAGCGGCTTGCCCAAAAAACGGGGACGTTAATAGGGTCAGCTCCGCCGAGGCCGGATTTTTCGGCTTCGGTGAAACAGCTGAGCGTAGCCAAGGTCAGCGGGAGCCCTCCGCCGGTTTCGCGCCCAAAAGCCACCATGGTTTCGAGATCTTTGCGAGCCGTGCTTATGTCGAAGGCGGGGTCGCCAATATCTTCGCCGGCCAGCAGCTTCGCGATGGCCGGGCCGCGTCCTTTCATGGCAGTTGGAGTTCCCGAGGTGTCGGAGAGGATGTCAATGAGCCGATTGGGAGAAAGTTGAAGAGAGCGGCAAAGGGCCAGGGATTCGCCGAGAGCCTGCCAGTAAACCATGAGTGGTAAGTTCACGGCGAGTTTCATGATGGATCCTGCACCAATGGGCCCTACATGCTCGACGCGCCGGCAAAGCAGGTCAAGAATGGGCTTGGCGCGGTCGACATCCGCGCCGGAGCCGCCGGCCAGACCCAGCAATTTCCCGTCGCGCGCGGGCCCGACGGTACCGCCGACCGGGCACTCCACATAACTTGCACCCTTGGCGATGACGGCAGCTCCAATGGCCTCCTGAGTCTTTGGGAAGACGGTGCTCATATCCATCATGAGCTTGCCGGGAATATCCGCGTCTAAGAGACCGCTCTCCCCTTGATAGACGCTTTTGACCGCGGCGTCATTCAGCAGCATCGTAATGATGAAATTGCAGGAAGCTGCGAGTTCAGACGGTGTCGCTGCAACCTTAGCCCCCAGTTCGGCCAGCGGCGCCGTTTTAGCGGGATTGCGGTTCCAGACGGTGATCGCCTGGCCCGTTGACAAAAGCCGCTGGGCTATCGCGGAGCCCATCTTTCCCATTCCGCATATGCCTATTTTCATGGCGCGCTCCAAAGCTAAGGCAAGTTCATTGGGCAAATATCGCGGCGGAAATCCGCTCCGGCGTCAAAGGCATATCGCGAACGCGAACGCCAAGAGCATGCGCGACCGCATTTCCGATTGCGGCTGCGGTAG
>JBAUNL010000444.1:0-1870 GCA_049579205.1 Rhodomicrobium sp.
CTGTGTGAGGCCGGTGAGAAGCTCAAAAGTACCCATAGATCCGTTAGGGGGCAGGAATCCGCGAGCCCAGCGGCCAACCTCGTTGGCCAGATCGGGTTGGTGGCGTGCGATGTAGCGGGCGAGGTCCGGCATCTCGCCGGCGCTATAGTCGAACGGAAAGGTCCTTGCGTACTCCTCGATCTCAAGGCCGGCGACGTTCGGGGGCGAATGCTCGACGCAGGCAACACTCTCGAAAGACAGCTCTTTCGACCGGCCCGAAAACTCCGCGATCCCCAAATGATTGCCGAAAGCGTCCTGAACGAAGCGTAGGCACGTGGGCTCCGGGAAGATCTCGAGGCTCGCTTTGAGCACCCTTTGATCAGAGGCGTCGCGCGGGCGGAGCATCATCCTGTGCTCGCCGAAAGCAACCGGCTGCCGGTAGCGATAGGTCGTGAGGTGCCGGATGGTCAGTGTCGGCATGATATCTCCGTCCTATGCCCAAAATGATGCATGATTCGTGCCCCGGTACGTTCCGGCACAGAGCGCGCTCCGTAATACTCGAAGCAGCTTCTTGCTATAACCTCGCGTGCCCCGAAGCTGAATCGCTCCGTTGTTCATCAGGCCAGTTCTTCATTTCATCACCTGTCTCGTCCAGCGAACTTGATCTTGCAAGACGTATCTGGTTTGCGCGCACCTTTGCCCGGTAGTGCTCCAGAGTGTGCGCTGCGGCGCTAAACGCCGTGACGCCCAAGCCGCCACTCAAGGCCTTACCCTGGAGAGCCACACTGGCTTCAATCTTTTCGCTGACCATTCTGTGCGCCTCTTTTGCAGCGGCCGCACCGCCAGCTGCCATCTTCAGGGCACGAAGCGCGATAACCGATCAAGCTTCGAATCCCAGTGACCAGGTATCGACCCAGATATGAAGCCACGAATTTGGCGCCGTGACTTTGATGCCGACGCTTGCAGAGCGAGCGCAGAAAACTACGTCGCCGATTTGTGCATAGGACATTAGGATCTCCGCGGGAACGATGCCGTCATGACGTCTACCCGTCCTTGGGATTTATTGGGACCGTTGGCTGGACGACGAGAAACGAAGGCTTGCGGAGCAGATTGGTTGCAGCATGATGTTGCGTACGGCGCAGCGCGCACTCCCAAACGGATTAAAGCTCGGCAGGGGTAACAGAGTTTCCGCTTGCAAACAGAGTGACATCGTGGCCTTGCTCGACGAGGGCTTCAGTGAGCCACGAAACGACACGCTCGGTGCGTCAGAGGGCTTTGGAGGCGCGGCCTCCGTAAGCGGCGCGATTCGCACGATCCGCATCCCCGTTGCCATAAATCGCGTCCTCGTTATCGTTCGTGCTGGCCGATCCAACACGGTAAAAGCCATGCTATCTGTATACGATTGAGCTGATTCGCTTATAGACTCGGAAACTACTCACTATTGACTGATTGCAGCGATGAGTTTTCTATCTGCAAGAAATTCTGCGAGTTTGGTGGTCAGGATCGATCATGAAACTCCTTGGGCTGGCATGGCGGCAGCAACGCACTCGTAACGCTCGGTTTTTCGATTTAACCGGATTAATCTCTAGCACCTCTCATTAAATCGTTCGGCTCAAGTCGGCGGCATCGCTCGTTGTTTCGCGTACTCTTGAACAGACGTGTCGTTGAACGTCCACGTATTTCCGCGAAGATAGACCCACTAATCGACGGGCGGGTTCACTGGATTAAACCAGAAGGCCTTATATATTGTGGCCAATGCCCTTCGCTCCGAAGGCATGCCAGCCACCGGCAGCCACGACGACGATCACCTCATTTTGTAGACAACGGAATGGCAGGTTTTGGCCGATAGCGTTGCCGCATCCCATCAGTTTTGTAACCTTCGAACCCAAAC
>JBAUNL010000445.1:0-1644 GCA_049579205.1 Rhodomicrobium sp.
GTATTCTGGCGGTGTAGGCGGCGGTCCCGGAAAAGTCGTCCTTACCTATCAGGCGGCATCATGCAGCTTGTAACGTCATGCCCTGATGCCCGACTTCGTAGCTGACACCAAATCTGGTCTCGAACCAGCTGCCGTTAATCGAGAATGGCCGTGCTGCCGCCGCCCTCAAGACCTGCCTGCGCTAAAAGAACGCGGAAGTTTACCCTAAGTTAGATTGGATTTGAGTCGAACGACACGCCGAATATATTGATGGAGTCGGTATGATAGAGGGGCTGCCCCCTTCTCTCCCTTGCCAATAAAGTCCGCCATCTCCATTCTTGAGCCGCAATCCTGTCAGCGTGGACATGAACATGACTACCACCTCCAAGCCGGTAATACCCGGCCTCGATCTCGAGCCGGCTTTTGCCGGCTTTTGCCAATGTCTTCAATGTTACGCTGAACCCCCACACCACCCGCATCGCGTTCGGTGAATTTGTCGTAGGCTATCCGAAAGAGGACGGACGTTTCCGCCATGCGATCGTCATGCCCACGGTCGACGCCATCGAACTCGCGAAGCTTATTCCGTCGCTTGCCAAGCAGAACGAAGAGCCACCCGGGCCCGCGCGGCAAACAACCATCCAATAGCCGTCTCCCGACGCGACGTGCAGAAGCTATCCGCTGCCGCCGTCATTTGCTCTTTCTCTAAAAATTTACGCAATTGCGCTAAATGGATAGCGCCGGACCGGGGTTCGAGTATTCTTAAGTCCGGGACCGAGGTTATCTCATGAACAATCTAAAAGAGAAGCCAAGAGAGAGGCCGAACGCTTCCCGGTTGAGCTGCCCTATACATGCAAGCTCCGTCGCGCTCGGCAATTATTTGAACGGGAGTGCAGGCGTTGCATCCGCGCCCTTCCGGTCTGCCAACGGCCTGGCCTTTGAAAGCGCCGAAATGTTGCCTTCGATTTTTAGGTCGAACCAGGCACTGACCGGCAGAGAAGCGCGCTACGACGGAAGGCGCGTTCCGGATCGAGCCCCAATCGCTCCGTCCGATGCGCCGTCCAGGTCTCATGGCTCGAAGATGACGACTCGCCTCTATGTTGCTGTGGTTTTCCTGCTGTGTCTTGTGGCAGCGGAGGGGCTTCTTCTCGCGAAGCCCGCCTTTTACGGCGCGCCGGCAGAGCCGGCCTCGCTTCGAGCCGATCAAGCCGCGATCGCCACGGTATTTTCTGCTAACATAATCGAAGAATCCCAACCTGAGCCGATTGCGGCAACGCCGTCCTTATTGACGAACGAAGAGCGTTGGTCCGCTACGGTCGAGACATTCAAGCAGCTTATCGCGCACCAGAAAGCCTCGCAGGTTTCAATCGTAAAGCAAGCCGCGAACGAGCGCCTCCTCGGACAGTTGGAGGCATGGATGAAAGGTAAAGCGCGCTTGTAGCAGCTGCGGCCCTTCACCTCCCACCGCTCAACGCGCGGACAACCCGCCCCACGGGCGAACGTGCGCTTCCGCGAAAAACTCGCCCGCGGTTTCTCATTCAAGGGAACGCTGCTTGATTACTTAATGAGAAAGTCCGCCTTCGTCTTTCCCTTCGCGAGAAGCGGCTTCATCCATTTTGGGGACAGTCCCTTGCCGCTCCACTCTTCCCCATTCGGGCCACGGTATTT
>JBAUNL010000446.1:0-14387 GCA_049579205.1 Rhodomicrobium sp.
GGTCAACCAAGAGGTATTTATCGATGGACTTGCTGAGAGACCACAAACTGGAGAACGCCACCGCCTGAGCCCAAGCCGGGCGTCGGCCAGCCACAATGAAAGTGCGAATAATTCTGGACACTACCAAGAAGCATTGATCGAGATGAATCTGGCGGGCGCTTCCGTCAGGCGCGTGGAGGACATCACCGAGGCGTTATGGGGAACGCGGGTCTCGCCATCGACGGTGTCCGATCTCAACAAGAAGATCTATGCGACGATCGAGACGTGGCGGAACCGGGCGATCGAAGGCGAGCATCCTTATGTCTATCTCGACGGCATTGTGATGAAGCGGAGCTGGGCAGGCGAGGTGCGCAACGTGTCGCTTCTGGTGGCGATTGCCGTCAACGGCGAGGGCTATCGCGAAATCCTGGGTTGCCAAAGGCGCGAAAGAGGCCAAGGCAGGTTGGTCAGGTTTTTTGAAGCATCTCGAGGGACGCGGCCTGCACACTACGGCGCATCCTCGCCTGCCTGAGGCTTTTGTTCGCTTGGATTGGCAGCGGACGCGCTGAATGCTTTCATTCCAACTCTTCAATCTGGCCAGCGCCTCGTCCGCGTTGCGGCCCCAGACACCTGTCTCCGCGACACGGGTTGACCCGCCTTTGGCTTTAACGGCCCCCGGCAAAAATTGGGCCACGAAAGGCGTAAATCTCGCCCGGCTCATCTAGCAAGGCCGCGCCGCCGGCAAGTCCATCATTATTGCTCGAACACTCTCTCGACCAGTGTCACAGCGCCCATCGCCAGTTTCAGCCATTGGCCGGGGTCTTCCCTCACTCTCCCAAAAGGCAGCTCCGACGTCAGTGCTCCTGTTCATCTACCACGCGCTTAGGGTTGGCATTCTCTTCCGTAAGTCCTCAGCGACCTGGCGCGCATCGTTTCCGTTACGGATGAGCTGAGCTTTAACGAAGACAATAAGCTCGGTGCGAGTCGCTCCGTTGCTTGTGTTCGAAGTAAGATTACCTAGCATAGGAATATCCACTAAGCCTGGAATACCGCTTTTCTCTGTTGTTCGCTGTTGGCTTATCAAGCCTGCGAGAAGAAGGGTCTGACCGTCTCCGACAGATACAGAGCTTTTCATTTTTCGTTGCGAGATCGTCGGCGTTAGCGTTCCAGTGTTACTGCTTTGGTCAACTTGACTAACCTCTTGCTCGATATCGAGTCTCACGTCGCTGCCGCGATGAATGTGAGGCGTGACGCGTAGGATCACTCCAGTATCAATATAGTTATATGTGTTGACGATGGGGGAACCCGTGGTGAGCACCGCTGCCGATCCAGTTGTAACTGGCACCTGGTCTCCGACTTGAAGGATAGCCGGCTGATTATCGATGACAACGAGTGAGGGAGAAGACAGGACTTTGACATTGGTCACGTCATGCAGAGCATTAAGAACGACCTTTGGAGTCGTCGCCGAACCCAAAAATGCTGTAAACGCAGGCAAGGCTTGGCCGATAGCTGATGAAGTTTGGGAAAGGGGTGAAGTACTAGCGGGTGTGACTTGAGTAACGCCTCCGAGTTTGTTGTTCAAGAAATATTGAACTCCAAAATTCAAGCTGTCGTTAAGCGTGACTTCTGCGACAGTTGCCTCGACAGCAACCTGCAACGGCGGACGGTCCAGCTCAATGAGAGTTCGTTCGATTTTTGGATAGTCTTTTTGACTTGCGTAGACGATCACGACATTTCCGGAGACGTCGGCGGTTATCCGTATTTTTGCGCCCCCAAGGCTGCTATCCCCGGACTGATCCTGGTCTACGGATCGACTATCGCTGGGCGTGATTGCTGCTTTTTTCGTGTCCGTCGAAGTAGAGGCTTGGGGAGTTGGCCCGGCGCTCGCGGTCACTAGACTATTGCCGGGAGCTACCTGATCCGCGAGCGCCCCTGAAGACGATCCACCGCCGACGAAAATCTCCTTGAGCACACCGGCAAGTTTCTTCGCGTCCCCATATTTGACGCGATAGACATGTGCGCGCGGACCGTAGGCGTTCTCACGATCCAATCTGTCGATCCATACCGCTATCTGATTTATGACTCGAGGGTTGTTTGCCACCGCCATCACCGCGTTCATTCTTGCGATTGGCTGGAATTTAACTATGGACAAGTCAGCCACCTGACTGAGTTCGGTAATGATAGCTTCAGGCGCGCCATTTTTTACCGGGAAAATGCCTACAGACTGGCGTTTCATCCAATCCACATCAAAAGCGAGAGCTGTCTCCACGATCCATTCGCGTTCGCCTGCCGTGCCCCGAGTGATTAAGAGGTTGCGCGATGCGTCCAGGTGCACGGATCCAGGCGGCGCACCAAAACCCTCCAGGATTTTGTTGAGGGTGTCGGCAGATATATTCTCCAGCGGGAGCACTGTTATACCAAAGCCCGTAGATCGGCGGTCGGGTCCGACGGTTACATCTCCTGCCGCGTTAGCATCCTGCGCGGGCGCAATCCTGTAGAGATCGCCCTGATGAACAATAATTGCTCCCTGAGCTTTCAACGCCGTTTCTACTAGCCAGAGGAGCTGCTGCTTCTTTAGTGGACGCCTTGTCGAGAGGCTAATAGTTCCGGTCACACGTGGATCAATAGTGTAATTAGCATTGAGAATATCGCCGAAAATCGCTTTGGCGACTGTTTTGATCTCGGCGTTTTCGAAATTGACCGAAACGGTATCGCCTGCTCCGAGCGATATACCATCCGATATGGTTTCTTCGCTCGCAAATGCCGCTCTCGAAAAGCCGGGCTTCGATTCGTTATTGGTGAGACCCGCTGATTTCGACGAGCCACCATTGTATATTATCGGGGTGCCTCCGGCTGTATGCGATGGCTCTTTTCCCGCTGTTTGAGCTGGCCTATCATCTTTTCGATCATCGGCGGCTGAGCTTCCAATGAGGCTCCCGAAGATAGATGGCGATGACGGCGATTGGGGCTGGGTTCCTGAGTCGGGATGCAGAGCTTGAGAGCAGCCCGCCAAATTATAAGGGATCACCAAAAGCAGCATAAGGCGGGCCGTTGCGGCAGCGCACCTTATAGCGCTCGTAATAGTGCCCATTGCCCACCACCCCTGCAACTAACTAATAAACTGCCCAATCAATATCCTATAAGTCATGCCCAGAATTGTCGAGCCGGAGACCTAGTTTCTCAAACCGGTTTTTGCTGAACGTGACCCATACAACACAGCAAAATCAACAAAAATGGTATCCCTGATCTATATTAGATCGAATATGATTCAGGGGGTTGCGAACATTTCAAGCCGGATCTGTTTTTCACCATTGATCAGTTTGACGCTAGTCTTACTGTCTGCGACGACCTGCCATCGGCCATATTTGTCTCCGGAACGTACAACGACTGTCTGGGAGCCTGTACGAAGGAAAACGATGGTAATATCGTTCCCTTCGATAAGTCCGGTCAGCTCGATTTCAGGAGCTTTTGCTCTTTGATCTTTCGGTATTTCGAGGTTTACTGCTAGAGGTTGAGGTGGCGCCCGCCGCCGGCTTGGAGCGAAAAGAGGGCGCTCGCGCGTAGCAGAAAGTGAATCCAATTTCAGCCAAGGCAGCGCCGAAAGCTGGTTGCCAGGAGCTGACTCCTGGGCGTGCACCGTTCGGCAGGAGACTAGTGCGGTCACAAACAACAGCGATGGCCGAATCAATTTCATCGCCTTTTACAATTACGCTGATGATGCCACCGCGTATCTCCATCCTGGCGGGGCTGGCCACAGGATTTCGCGGCACCCCTGCCGATTTCCCGGCGGCGCGCGGCAACGTCAGGCAGCGGAACTCTCGGCTCGAAGCACCAATACCAACCATATCCGCGCCAGCCAAGCTGCCATCGCGCTCCCCACCACCAGCACGTGTCGGCTTGATTTGAAGGCACTGCCTCCTGTGCAGAAAGGTGAGGAGGAAATACCGTAACAAAGAAACCGATCAGGCCAGCTACCATCATACATTTCAGAAGCATTACTATACTCTCTACCTAGCCCCCCGGCTTGAACGCACTCTAGTTACGAAGCTCACCGTGTCTACCTAGATTTCTGCTCCCCGGTTGGAATCTCGCAAACAGATAAATGCCGATAAAGACTGCAGGCATCCTAAACAGTCCCAGTGCTTGCGAACCAGGCCAGCCAGATCGCAGGAGCAAGAAATGCCCCTAACGGGACTGCTGCGTTGGCCTCAATGCGTCTGCTTCCAGTTACAAATTGGGCGGCAATGAGAATGAATGCCGCCGACACAGCTATCAAAAGCGCCATCGGCAAGGCTGACCAGGATAGCCACGGGGCGCCGGCAGCGGCGAGTTTCACGTCACCCAAACCCAATCCGTCGAAGCCCCGGATGCTGTAATAGGTTGCCCGTATTGTGTAAAGTGCCCCCGCCACAGTGCCTGATCTGAGGAGTGCGCCAAGGACGGTGTTTCCACCGTCTTCTGCCGAGAGAAGCACCCATCCCAATCCCAGCACAAACATCAGACCGCTTGCTGCATCTGGGATCTCAAAGCGGTCGATGTCAACGATCGCGATAGCAAGCGCGACAGCTGCCAAGGCAGAACCGAACATCGCGTCAAGCCGGGTTTGGAAAAGAAACCCCATAACTTCCGCCGCCAAAAGAACCAGGCAAAAGACCGTGAAATTGGAGTGTATCGGCTTTAACCACGGACCAGTATTCGATTGCAACAAAACTGCGGCCGGCGGATACGCGGTGTTGGCTGAGTCGCCGGCTTCGGCGTGGCTAGTATCGGAGAGGTGATCAGTCGCACTCGGTCTGAACATCAGTGATTACCAAAGAGGAAGGCGAGGAACACCAGGCGGCGGCCAGCAGTGACGTGCAGTGCTTCGTGGAGCAGGGACGAGGAAAGTACAATGGCAGTTCCCGTTTCAGGCCGATAGCGTTGATCTCCGAATTCGGAAAAACGCAGCTCACCGCCCTCAAATTCCTCGGCGTTCAGGTTGATTGACATTGCAAAGCGGCGATAGGTCATTGGCGGGATGTTGTCACGATGGCCGTGCAAATAGCCACCCCGCGAGCCCTGATAACATCCGATGCGGAACGACTCGTACTTGGTGACATTATACTGGAAAGCCTTACGTATCTCAGGCCAAACACGCTGAAGCCTATGCTTTAGAAATTCAAGCGTATCTTTATCGAAAATCCAATGATCTATACGATCCTCCCGCATGTGTTCGGGAATTCTCATTTTGTAATCAGTGCCCAGATAATCCAATCCCGGCCCCGGATCCATAAATCTTTGACCGCGTGTGTCCACAACCTTGATAAGCCGTTTGCAGCCGCTCTTGCTGAATACTTGAGGAATGATTAGTACCGGCGGATGCATGCCCATGATAGCTGTTTGCCTCTCCTTAGCTAGGCGCTCCGAGACCGATAGAGCACCGCTAGTTTGCTCGGCAGGCAGACCATCAAAGATGGCGGACACGTGATGATTCGATCGCAAGACGATGGTTGTTGGCGTACCATGCAGATTAGCCCCGAAATCGCGAAAAGATTGCCCCTCGCGATCAACTAAGACTGGAAACGGAATGGCTTCTTCCGCCACAGTGCTGGCCGGGGCGCGAGAAATGGCGAAAAGTCGCGCGCCGGCGGCTTGGAACAAAGCGAGATTGGTCCGGAATGCCGCGAGGAGGCGCTGGGTGGCATCATTGAACTTGGGGCAAAAAATAAGGACGATGGTGTTGCCGGCCACAGAGTCCGCGCGCAGATCAATCGTTTCGCCATTCAGGTTCGGAAGTGCGCAATTGGGCGCAATATCGCCCACCAAGATCGGCGCTGAGCATAACTGCCGCTCATCTCGCCGTAGTTTTGCACTTTGCATGGCTGTTCCCTCTCAGACAGTATTGACAATTACTGAAGGCGCGTGACTTGCATCACGCGCCTTCCCATTGCTTGCCAATATCAGATCGATCGCATAGCAGTACTAGCCGCGGTCCTTATCATGACCATTGCCATGATCACCGCCAGCGCTGGCACCCGGATCGGGAAGGACCTTCTCCGCGTTTATCAACTCGTCAGATGTGTTTACCTGACAAGAGAAATTAGCCGCGTTGTTGGCGCCGCCGGACCCACCCGGATTGGAGAAGACGAGCGTATCCGGATATTTGCAGATAGGACGGCTCACCGTTGCTGAAGCATGGTTCTGATTGTTGTAGCCTATGAGGGTAGTGGAAGTGTCGCCAGGCGCCACGCCGTGCTCCACCCAATTGACAAGCGCATTGAACAAGTCGGTACCATTGATCTGCGGCGCATTCGGGAAATCGGCAACATCGGCGGCGCAGTGGGTGTTCGACGGAAATGGGAAGAAGCGGTAGAACTTCTGCGTCTCCTTCACGCCGCCCTGAAGTTGCGACACACGGTTGTAGTAATTGTAGGAACCGCGCGGGAAGATCAAAAAGTCATTCAGGCCGTGATACATGATCATCTTTCCGCCATGCTTTTTGAAGTCGGAAAGATCTGGGTTATCGGTTCCGATCACGTCATGGAACATAAGTTCGGAGTCCTTGAAGGCGCCCGCAAAATTTTGCTCCGTGAGAGTATGCCAATCGAAGCCCGGATCCCTGAAGACCCAATACTGGAACCATTGCGTGGAGATTGAGAAGGGGCTGGTGCCATCGAGGCCCCCAAAGTTTGTGCCGCGCTCCAGCCCAAACCAAAGCTGCTGACCGGCCTGCTTGCCGGGAGGGCCGTCCCAAATCTTGTTAACGGCTTGAGCCTCTTGGTCTGTCAAGCAGTTGGGGTCGCTCGATACAGAGCAAGTGAACTGCGTGGCACTATAGGTGCAAGCGCGCGGGTCTTGAATAATCCCATCGGCGATGCCATCAGCAGCATCGCAGGCCTGAGCGGCCGCTGCCCTGACGGCGTTCAGCTTGGCTGTGCTAATCGGGGCACCGACCTCCTGGTTCATCGCGATTTCACCCCATTGCTCGGAAGGAATGAAACGGTCCCAATTGAAGGCTGGTGCGCCGGCAAGAATCCCATCGAAATCGTTGGGATATTTCTGCGCTTGCTGATGGCCCTGACGGCCGCCGGTCGAGCAACCATTCCAGTAGGTGAATTTCGGCAGCATGCCGTAATACATTTGGGTAAGCTTTTTGGTCCAAACGGCCTGAGCGTGGATGCCGTTGTAGGCGAAGTCCCGGATCAGCCCCCAATTGAGCGTAGCGTCCGGATTGAGTGCGAAAGTACCTCCTGCGGAAGCAGGGTGGCCAGTGTCCGTTGAAGAACCAACATACCCAGCGTTGGTCGCCGATGTTGTTCCTCCGACAGACCCAGCATAGCCTCCGCCGCCAAGATTTTCAGTTCTCCCATTCCAAGCGCCTTGCACGCCGCCGCTGCCGCCATCGATGCTGCTCAATGGCAGGCCAATGCCAACATTTATCATCTGCTTCTGGCCGGGCTGATAGCCATCTTTTGGGCCGGCCAAATCGGAAACGGTAATATTGACATGACAATAAGCGGCATTGATCCCCGCGGCGGGCGTAATGACCGAAGTCGCCGCAATGATATCGCTATTTGCCAGTAGCGCAGCGGCAAGCGCGGTACACGCTGGAGTGGCCGCATTGGCCGCGAGAGGTGCGAGACACACCGAAGCGGCCGCTAGGCTGAGCAAGGCGGAACCTCGCTTTGTTCCTAATTCTCTAAATCTAGACATCTTTCCTCCGACATTAAACTAGTTCTCGGCACGTATAAGTCTGCCCCGCACCGCATCTGCGGTGTGTTCAGCTTATCGATCGGAGAAGGCCGTCAGCCCCTGCAGAAGCTAGCGTCTGCGAAGATGTCGAGCACAGTAGTTAGAGACAGCCGTAAGGGCCATTTCTTGAATATCCCCCCAGATCGATCGGCTTAGGCCGACCTTATGCATTTTTATGCCGCACTTTCTGTGTGCGCACTATATTTCAATCAAGCCTTAGCGCGACTGTCAAGGTCTTTCACACTTTTTGTGCGCTCTCTATCGATGGTTGCGCGGTCTTTTTCCAACACGGAGGATTTGGCGGAAATATAGTTCCTAAAAAAATTATGCATAATACTGACGCGCGTCGCTAGGCAGCCTGCTGCTTGACCCCTAGGGATGCCGGTTGCTAGGTTGCTACGTCCCAGGTAACTTGGTCAATGGTTAGAGGCATAGCGTTGGCGCAAAGTATAAGTTCTGAATTGGATAGTCATTCACCTTTGCCTTCCGCTACTTTGACAGAAATGAGTAGAGGAACTCCTATACTCGGAAGCCTGTCAATCAGGTACCTCCGCGATGTAGGCATGTACATTTATGAAAGTCCGGAGGGTGAAGCGCACGTAGCAATTGCCGATGGAGATTTATTGCCGCTGCTTCCAACGATTGCATGGACATTACAGCGCCAGGTAATTGCAGAACTTGCAAGCTCCCAAGATATTGCGGCCGCGCTTAATTCTATCGACGTTAGTGACTCGCCTTCAACCGCCGTAGGTGCTTCAGCCGGGCCGGCCAGCTATTCCGAAGCCGATGAAGACACAATAGACGCGCTGCGCGATCTCGCCAGTGGGGCTCCTGTAGTTCATGCTGTGAATGAAATCATTGAACTCGCTCTCGCACGCCGTGCAACGGACATACACCTCGAACCCATGCGCAATGGATTTAGAGTCCGCATTCGCGTAGACGGGATTCTCACAAACCTCCGAACGTTCGCGGTGGAGCTTGGGAGACCCATTGTGTCGCGAGTCAAAATACTCGCTGCCCTCAATATCGCCGAACGAAGATTACCCCAGGACGGACGGATGGGTATTCGCGCCGGCGGTGCCGAGGTTGACATACGCGTCGCGACGATGCCGACCGCATTCGGCGAGGCCGCTATTTTACGCCTGCTCCAGCGCGATAGGGGGATTCAGGCCTTTAGCGAGATCGGTTTGTCAGCGCGAGACTACGAAGCGTTCGAGCTTGCTTTAAGAGCCGCTCATGGAATGATCGTTGTGACAGGCCCCACAGGAAGCGGGAAAACGACGACGCTCGCAGCGGCATTATCGACGCTCAACGACACGACCCGCAAAATACTTACAATCGAGGACCCGATCGAATACGAGATCGAGGGGGTCAGTCAAAGTCAAATCAAGCCTTCGATCGGCCTTACTTTTGCAAATGCGCTGCGGGCATTTCTGAGACAGGATCCCGACGTCATCATGGTCGGCGAAATGCGTGATGCCGAGACTGTTCGCGTCGGCATTCAAGCGTCGCTAACGGGACACCTAGTACTTACAACCTTGCACACAAATACCGCCGCAGCGGCGATCACGCGCCTCGTTGATCTTCAGGTAGAACCCTTCCTCTTGAGTGCTAGCCTGCGCTGCATTGTAGCCCAGCGTCTCGTGCGCAAATTATGTGTGCATTGCCGCAGGCAGACGCGTGCGGATGCCAAGTTCCTTGGAATCAGCGCCGGTCTTAAGGGCGTCTATCAGAAACAGGAATACCGGCCGAAGCGTCGGGCTGCCCTGATAGAATGGGGTGCCCATGTGGAGGCGCTTGTGTCCGGCGGGCCTATATCGTCGAACGGCATACCAGCGTCAGGACACCCGGAAAAATGAGCGCACCGAGTATGGCATAACTTGCCAGGGATCATTCCCAGCGCTGCTCAGAGAGTTTTCGATCCCGTGGCAGCGTAGCGGAGCGCATTGACATCGTGGCCGCAAGGCCGAATTTTTCAAAAATCGCCAGGTCAGACTACTCCCATTACAGTCGTTAGAAATTGAGTTTTGCGGCGAACCGCGTCTTGGGCCGGGCCAACCTGGCAAATTGTGCTTTTTGTCTGCCGTCGTGCGACAGCAACAGTTGCGACTTCTGCGACAGTTGGGTGTCCCCATTTGGGAAGGGCTTGGCGGTGCGTGGAGAACCTACCTCGCCGCGCCACCCTCGCCCACCACCACGAAAGGCGCCCAATGGGAGGGATGTCATAGTCGGCTGTTGGATCCTTGGAGCCGATAAGCTTGGGATACCAGTGGTAGCCGCCGAAAACTTCGTCTGCGCCCTGGCCGCTCTGGACCACCTTGACGTATTCGGAGACCTTCTGTGAAAGGAGGTAGAAGCCGACGGCATCGTGGCTCATCATAGGCTCGGACATCGCGGCAATCGCCTTTGGCAGAGCTTCCAGTGTTTCGGAGGCACTGATGCGAAGGCGATGATGGCTCGTTGCGAAGCGCTCAGCGATGAGATCCGAGTATTTGAACTCGTTGCCCTCGACACCTGCGACCGTTTCAAATCCGATCGAAAAGGTTTCGGGAACTTCAGCGCCCATGCCCGCGAGGAGCGCGACAATCAGCGAGCTATCGAGACCGCCGGATAAGAGGACGCCAGTGGGAACGTGGGAGACGAGCCTGCGCTTAACGGCTGTACGCAGAGTTTGCAGTACAGCTTCGCACCACTCCTCCTGCCGGATTGAGCTATCTTCTTCGCGTGGGCAAACCGTAAGCGACCAGTAGATTTCCTCGCGGCGTGTGCCATCAGGCTCGAAGGTCATCACCGTTGCAGCAGGCAGCTTGCGCACATCTCTCAGGATCGTGAGTGGCGGCGGCACAAGCGCGTGCAGGCTCATGTAATAGTGAAGCGCTTCTGCATCGATGGAGGAGCTTATGCCCCCACCCGCGAGCAGAGCCGGCAAGGTTGAAGCGAAACGTAAATTTCCCCTGGTTTCCGCCAGGTAAAGCGGCTTGATGCCTAGCCGGTCCCGCGCCAGGATCAGCCGGCCGCTGTCTCGCTCCCATATGGCAAAAGCGAACATGCCATAGAAGCGTTTCACGCAGTCAGCACCCCAAGCAGCGTATGCTTTCAGGATGACTTCGGTGTCGCCCTCCGAAAAAAAGCGGAAGCCCTGCCCTTCCAGTTCCTGCTTGAGTTCCCGAAAATTGTAGATGCAGCCATTGAAGACAATTCCGAGACCAAGTTCCGGATCGATCATAGGCTGGTAGGAAGCCGCATTCAGGCCCAATATTGCAAGCCGGCGGTGCCCAAGCCCAATTCTATCTTCGATGAAGAGACCTTCGGAGTCGGGTCCGCGATGGCGAAGGGCTTCTGTCATGTTGGCGAGCGCGCAGGCGTCAACCCTATCCTTGACGGAAAGCTCGCCACTAAATCCACACATGAGTTCCTCAGCGGTGCGCTGGGCCGCCGCTTGCAGCCTCGGCGGAGAAACCAGCGCCTAAGCCGATGTTCCGTTTGAAACCGAGCGCCACGAGTTGTCTTTTGGAACTAAGGGGTCAACGGGAAGTTGATCGAGCCTATGATGTGAGAGAAGATAACAATCTGCATTGGTAAGCGTTTAAAGAGGCAGTATGCCGGAACAATCAAATATGGGTTTTCCAAGGGGCGTGAAGATTTCTGGCGCCTTGAAGCCGGGGTACGAGCGCGTCCTTACGTCGGACGCGTTACAATTCGTGGCTGATATCGCACGCCGTTTCGAACCGCAGCGCCGCCGCCTGATGCAGGCTCGCCGCGACCGCCAGGCAAAATGGGATGCCGGAGCATTGCCGGATTTTCTGCCGGAGACCGGGCAAATCCGCGAGGGGACCTGGAAGATTGCGCCGATCCCGAACGACTTGCTCGATCGCCGCGTGGAAATCACCGGCCCTACATCGCGCAAAATGATCGTCAATGCCCTGAATTCAGGCGCCAGTGTTTTCATGGCCGACTTCGAGGATGCCCTTTCGCCAACCTGGGCGAATGTGATCGACGGGCAAATCAACCTCATGGACTATTGGCTGGGCGAGATCGCGTTCACTGAGGAGGACACTGGCAAGCACTATGCTATTGGGCCGAATCCAGCGGTGCTTGTCGTGAGGCCTCGTGGCTGGCACCTCCTGGAAAACCACATCTTGGTTGACGGCGAGAAGGTTGCCGGTGCCTTTGTGGATTTCGGCCTTTACTTCTACCACAATGCCCGCCGTATCCTCGATCGCGGGACTGGCCCTTATTTCTATCTTCCCAAGATGGAAAGCCATCTTGAGGCGAGGCTTTGGAACGACGTCTTCGTCTTCGCTCAGGACCAGCTGCAGATTTCCAAAGGCACGATCAAGGCTACCGTTCTTATCGAGACACTGCCTGCCGTTTTCGAGATGGACGAAATTCTCTACGAGCTGAGAGACCACATCGCCGGGCTCAATTGCGGCCGCTGGGATTACATCTTTTCATATATCAAGACCCTGCAGGCGAAGCCCGAATACGTGCTGCCGGACCGCAGCCAGGTCGTCATGAGCAAGGCTTTCCTCAAGGCTTACTCGGAGCTGCTTATCCAGACTTGTCACAAGCGGGGCGCTTTTGCCATGGGCGGCATGGCTGCATTCATCCCGAATAGGCGCGACCCAGAAGTGACGGAGAAGGCTTTAGCCGCTGTGCGCGAGGACAAGCTGCGGGAGGTCCAATATGGTCATGACGGTACATGGGTGGCCCATCCCGATCTGGTACCGACGGCGCTTGAGGCGTTCAACGAGCATATGCCGCAGAAAAACCAACTCGATAAGCTTCGCGAAGACGTGAAGGCTGGCCAGAAGGAACTGCTGCAACCCCACGAAGGCACCCGCACCGAAGAGGGATTGCGAGTGAACATCCGCGTTGCGGTGCAGTACATCGAGGCCTGGCTGCGGGGCAATGGGGCGGTGCCGCTGTACAACCTTATGGAAGATGCCGCTACCGCGGAAATTTCCCGCACGCAGGATTGGCAATGGTTGCGCTACCAAGCGACGCTCGACGATGGCCGCCGTGTGACGCCTGAGCTTGTTGAGGCCGCTCTGGCGGACGAGATGGCGAAGCTTAAAACGCAGCTTGGCAAGGCTTACGCAAAAGGCCGGTTCGATGAAGCTGTCGGCCTGTTCAAGCAGCTCGTCTTAACCGATAAGCTTGAAGCGTTCCTGACGCTACCTGCCTACCAACTTATCGCTTAGGATTCGCCCCACGATCTAAAGCGGATGCACGAGACAAGCGAGGCCGGAATCGGCCCCGCTCCAAGGGTCAAAGCGGATAAATCCTTCCCTTTCGTACCACTTTACTGCACGGGATGATGCGCCGGTCACCACGTGAATGCCGCTTGAGCCGCTTTCCTTGCAAATCCTCTTAAATTCGGACACAAGCTGCCGGCCGATGCCCTGTCCCTGGTGGCTTGGCCTTACATTGATATGAAAATGCGAAGGATAGCCCCTGAGCGCACGCGCGAATTCCGGGGAGTAGTAGCCAATATCGTTCGTGATGATGCTGGCCTTCGCAGAAAAACTGTTGGTGCAGCCGGCAAGGTATCCGAGAACCTCCTCACGATTCTTCTTCGCCAATAGAAAAGCGTTGGGTTCAATCTCGGCGTAATTTCCGAACCAGCGAGAAAGAAATGTCTCTTTCTCCTCTGGCGTATTGAAGGCCTTCTGATGCGCGGTTGCAAAAAATATATCCGTGGCCTGCGACAGCAAACCATGCTGGACGGCAGCGGCGACGTTATTCAGTTCGGCGATTTCAATCAATTTTGAGCGCGGCCCTACTCTGCTGCCCGTACTTCGCCGCGTCCATGGGGGAGTTGCTGGCCGTTCCCAGAATCGACGGCTAGCCCCTCGCCTTTCTCGTTGATCGTTTCCGGCCGTGGCATGGCTACGATGTTGTAGCCAGAATCGACGTAATGGATCTCGCCGGTTACTGCCGTGGAAAGATCGGAAAGGAGATACAGCGCAGCACCCCCGACCTCGTCGAGGGAAGGCGTGCGGCGCAAAGGCGAGTGCATCTTTTGGTAATTAAAAAGGACGCGCGCATCGGAAATGCCAGCTCCCGCCAAAGTCCGCATCGGTCCGGGAGACAAACCGTTGACGCGGATGTTCTGAGGCCCGAAATCCATAGCGAGGTAACGGACGGATGCCTCAAGGGCGGCCTTGGCGATCCCCATGACGTTATAGCGCGGCACCACCCGCATTGACCCACCGTAGGTCAGCGTGATCATTGAGCCGCCCCTGTTCATAAGAGCACCCGCTCGCTTCGCGATTTCCGTGAAGGAGAAGCAGGAGATCACCATGGTATTGATAAAGTTCTCCCGGCTCGTATCGGCGTAGCGGCCCTTCAGCTCATTCCGGTCCGAAAAGGCAAGCGCGTGTACGAGAAAATCCAGCGAACCCCATTTTGCCGAAAGCTCTGAGAACACCGCATCTACCGATGCGAGGTCGGAAACGTCGCACGGAATGATAATCTTGCCGCCGAGACCTTGCGCCAATGGAACGGCGCGGCGTCCAAAAGCGTCGCCCTGATAGGTATATGCGATCTCAGCTCCGTGGCCGGATAGGACGCGCGCGATCCCATAGGCGATGGATCTGTCGTTGGCTACTCCCATTACGAGACCGCGCTTGCCAGCCATGAGCGGCGCCGGTTTTGCAATGTCCACCGAGGTC
>JBAUNL010000447.1:0-2851 GCA_049579205.1 Rhodomicrobium sp.
GCCATAACCTTCAAGCCCAACGATTTTCGGTGTCGGTGAGTTCGAAAGCAGAACCATATTTTTGATGCCCAGGTCGAGCAGAATCTGCGCTCCTATCCCATAGTCGATCAGGCGCTTTTCGCTTGGCACCCCGCCAGGCGAAGCCGATGCGGCTTCAGCAAGCCGTGCCTGTATCACCCCTCCTCGAACGTCGCGAATTACCACGATCACGCCCCGGCCTTCCTTGCCGATGCGACGCATCGCCCGCTCTACGAGGGATCGCCGTCTGCCGTTACGTCCCATCCCTACGAGGTCTTCGAGAATATTAACGGCATGCATCCTGACGAGTACGGGATCGCCAGTCGAGACATCGCCCTTGATCAAAGCGAGATGCTCGGTGTTATCAATGGAATTGATGTAAACCTTGAGCTTGAAGGGGCCGCCATGCGGCGTCTCGATCTCACGCTCATGGATGGCGCTAACGAAGCTTTCATGCCTGCGCCTATAGGCGATGAGATCAGAAATTGTGCCAATCTTGAGCCCATGTCTCTGCGCGAATGCAAGCAGATCCGGCATGCGAGCCATGGTGCCGTCGTCATTCATGATCTCACAAATGACGCCGGCGGGCTGATGCCCTGCTAGGCGGGCTAGGTCGACCGCTGCCTCCGTGTGCCCCGCCCGGACGAGAACGCCACCCTGCTGAGCCACGAGCGGAAACACATGTCCTGGGCTTACAATATCGCGCCAATCCTTTTCGGGGTCTATCGCCACCGCAATGGTCTTGGCTCTATCATAGGCTGAAATACCGGTCGAAATACCTTCCTTGGCTTCGATCGAAACCGTGAACGCGGTGGTATGGCGCGACTGGTTGGATCGTGCCATCGCCTGCAGATGCAGCGCCTCGGCTCTGCTAGGGGTAATGGCAAGGCAAACCAATCCGCGCCCGAATCTGGCCATGAAATTGATCGCTTCCGGCGTAGCCATCTGCGCCGGGATGACGAGATCCCCCTCGTTCTCACGCTCTTCCGCATCGACCAGAATGAACATGCGGCCACTGCGCGCATCCTCGAGGATCTCCTCGATGCTTGAAAGCTGCTCAAGGGTTTCTGATGTCTCGATCACGCGCACCTTATCGCTCTGCATGGCAGTTGCCTAATGTCCAAGAAGCCTTGCCACATACCGCGCAATCAAGTCCACTTCGACATTCACATTGTCTCCCCGCTTACGCGAACCCCATGTGGTAATATCAAGTGTGGTGGGGATGAGGTTCACAAAAAAAGCCGAGCCAAAAATCTCATTGACGGTAAGTGAGACCCCATTAAGCGCGACAGAACCCTTTGGGGCGATATATTTGGCGAGGCTGTCCGGCGCACTGACCTTGAAGATCTTCGAGAACCCGGAAGGGGAAACGTCCTCAATGTTTGCAACACCATCAACGTGACCGGAAACAAGGTGCCCGCCGAGTTCGTCACCCGCTCGCAATGAGCGCTCAAGGTTGATATCACGGCCCGGCTGCCAAGTTCCTAGCGTTGTTTTGCCCAGCGTTTCATTCGAGACATCGAACGTCAGTGCCGCGCCGTTCGTATGCGGTGTGACGGTTGCCGCAGTGAGGCAGCAGCCGTCACAACAGATTGAGGAACCCACGACGATGGAACCCGCATCCCACGGGCAAACAATCGTGAAGCGGCCATCGGCGGCTGCGATGATGGTGCCTTTCGCCTGCACAATTCCGGTGAACATTAAATCATGCCTGCCAATGAGCCACCGAGCGGAAGACGAAGATGTTAGTCGAGCCGCCCTTGCGCTGGGCGGCCAATATAAACGACTTCGAGCCGGAAACCAGCTCTAAGCCCCGGTCTACAAAGGGCGATAAGGTCGCGGCGGCGCCCAGCCTAGTCTCTCCTTGCATGATAATGACTTCGTCGGCCAATCCGGCCTCGATGAATTCCCGTGCTGTCGCCGGTCCCCCTTCTACCAGCAGACGGGAAATCCCTTCTCCCGATAACAGCTTAAGCACGTGGCGAAGATCAAATGCCTTTCCCGTTGAGGCATCGATACGAAGCAAGCGCACCCCAGGCATCCTTTCAAGGCCAGAAGTGTCTGAGCGGCCACCGCACACGATCCAAACGGGAGAGTTTCCAGTATTAAATATGCGGGCCTTTGCCGGGAGACCGCACTGCTGCGCGAGTACGATACGCAGCGGTGACCGGTGTTCAATGCCAGGAAGCCTGCAGGTCAATTCAGGATCGTCGGCTTCGATCGTTTTCCGCCCGACGAGAATCGCATCAGCCCTCGATCGAAGAAGGTGCGCCTGCGCGCGCGCTGCCTCGTCAGTTACCCAAACCGGCTTTCCATTTCCGATCGGCACGCGCCCATTGGCGTCGACGGCCAGCTTGAGTTGGACGAAGGGGCGATCCTCGGTCATGCGAAGGCTGTGCCCAAGATTGATCCACTCCGCCTCCTTTAGGAACTCGCCCTTCACTGTCCGGACGCCGTTCGCCTCAAGGAACGCAAGCCCCTGCCCTGCTACACGAGGATCGGGATCGGAGCAGCCGTAGACGGTCATAGCAATTCCCGCGTCCACGATAGCCCTCACACAGGGTGGCGTGAGTCCGAAGTGACTGCATGGCTCCAACGTCGTGAAAAGGATTGCGCCGCGGGCTCTGACTCCTGCTTGGCTTAGGGCCAACGCCTCGGCATGCGGCCGGCCTCCCGGTGCGGTCGCAGCGCTGGCGATAATCTCTCCTGTGGCCCGATCGGCGATGACTGTGCCAACGGAAGGATTTGGCGAGGTTGCCCCCAGATTGCCCTCCGCGAGAAAGAGCGCACGGCGCATCAAGGAAGCCATCCGTGCCGGCGGGAACGGTAATGT
>JBAUNL010000448.1:0-1576 GCA_049579205.1 Rhodomicrobium sp.
TTCTCCTCGCTCGCGCGCAGCGCCTGTTCGGCGCGCTTTTGGTTGGTGATGTCGGTCTGCACCCCGTCCCAGATCACGGTGCCGTTCTTTCCCCGATGCGGCCGGGACTGTAACCGCATCCAGCGCACCTCCCCATCAGGGCGGCGCATGGGGACTTCCATCTTGAAGTCGGACATTTCAGAAGCGCTGCGCTTCTCGGCCTCGATAAGCCGCGGCAGATGATCCGGAAGGATCTGTCCAAGGAGAACGCCGGCATCGCTCAACACGTCCTCGACACGCACGCCGTTCAACTGCTCGACCCCGGCGCTGATATAGTGGAATCGCGACGTGCCATCGGCTTCATCCGTATACCGGTAGACGGCGTTATCCGGAAGGCTATCACCCAGATGCCGCAGCCGCTCCTCACTTTCCCGGGCAGCTTTGGCCAAGTGCCGTTCCGTCACATCGTAAAGGGTTCCCGCCATGAATACCGCACGCCGCCCGCAAGACGAGGCCGGGTCCGCCTCGAAATAGGCGCGGCCCATTGATGAGATCCAGAGAACAGTGCCGCCGGAGTGCCTTATGCGATATTCGCAGGCATAGTCGTCTCCGGGGTCGGCGGGATCGAGGGCGCGAGCGACAGCGGTTTTGACTTGAGCGCGATCCTCTGGGAGAATGGTGTTCAGAAAAGTTTCGTACCGAACAGGCAGGCTGGCAGGCAGGCCCAAAAGAGCTTCGCAGCGGGCATCGCATAGCAATGTGTTGGGGTCTTGGTTTAGGTCCCGGCGCCATGTGCCGAGTTGGCCAGCATCCAAGGCGAGTTGCAGCTGCTGCTCGCTTTCACGAATCTGCTCTTCATACCGTTTGCGCGCGGTGATATCGGTAACAAGGGCGATTATGCTGCTGGCACGGCCATAAGCATCCCGCAACACGGAGCAGTGCTTATGTGCCCAGATAACCTTGCCGTCCTTGCCGAGGTACCGATTGACGATCTCGAATGATGGTATCTCTTGAGAAATCAAACGCCGGACCTGCTGCAGATTAGCGTCGCGGTCCTCGGGATGGATGAGTGTCCGAAAGTCGAGCTGGCGCAGTTCGTGCTCGGAATAGCCCAGCATTGCGGTGAAGGCCGGATTGCAGGATTGAAGCCGTCCGCGCATGTCTGTAATGGCAATAGCTGTGGCGGCATGTTCATAGATACCGCGGAAGCGCTCCTCGCTCTCGCGCAGCGCGTTGTCGGCACGCTTTTTCTCTGAGATGTCTTCGACAACGGAGATGAAATAGCTAACATTGCCGTCACCCTTGCGCACGGCCCCGACCGTCAATCTCGCCCAAACGGCGGATCCGTCTTTGCGCAAATAGCGCTTCTCCGTGCTAAAGCTGTTGATTTCGCCGTCGAGCATGTTCCTGAGTTGAGCCAGATCGGCCTCGAGGTGATCGGGATGGGTGATATCCTGGAAACGCTTGGTGAGGATTTCTTCCGGCGTATAGCCCAGGATTTGACACAGGCGCCGGTTCACCAAAAGCCATGAACCATCAGGGGCAACATGCGCGACCCCAACGGCCGCATTCTCGAATGTGGCGCGGAAGCGCTGCT
>JBAUNL010000449.1:0-9574 GCA_049579205.1 Rhodomicrobium sp.
GGCCCTGCAATTGCCTTGAGGCCTTCGCCATCAATCCGAGTTACCCACGGAACGATCAGCCCATAATCAAAGCGCAGCACGAACTCGGTCGCCATCCCGAGCGTTCCGCGGCGCCCTTCCACGAGGCGGACGACATGGCTTTTGCCTTCCGTGCCAACCGGCATAAAGTCGATGACGGCCGCGATTCCATCTTCGGTCTCGAATTCAGTTTCCAGGACAAGCGTATTTTCGCGGTATTTGCGGCAGATCTTCGCAGGCGCATCTTCTGTATTGATCGTCCACCGCCCATTGGACGGACTGCCGAGCAATGCCGCGAACAGCGCCCCGGAATCGAACCTTGGCCACATAACCAGTCGATCGAGCCATCCCGCCCGACAAGAGCGGCAGTCTCAAAATCGCCGATAAGAGCGTAATCCTCGATGCGTCTGGTCATTGGTTTGCCCCCTTCGATCGCTAAGGGAAACACGAAACCCCTCGCCAGCGTTTCCTTTCCGGTGAAGGCCGGGCCTTGCAAGAAGCCCTGGTACCGCTAATCTTCAGGGCAATCACCAACCGAGTTCCCTTCGCATGAGACGCCTTTTTTCGCAATTCTGGGCCCTCTGCGGGCCTTATTGGCGTTCCCAAGAACGCTGGAAGTCCGGCCTGCTGCTCTTGGCAATAATTGGATTAAGTCTCGGATCGGTTTACATTACCGTCCTCATCAATCTCTGGTACGCACTCTTTTATAACTCTTTGCAGGACAAAGACTTTTCAGCTTTCAGTTATCAGCTTCTGCGGTTTGCCGTATTAGCCGGCGTCTATATTTTTGCGGCAGTATATCAAATCTATCTGCGCCAAATGCTGCAGATCCGCTGGAGAAATTGGCTTACCCAGCGTTACGCCGGTATGTGGCTTCAGAAGGATGCCTATTATCGGATGCAGCTTTCCTGCGGCGGGTCCGACAACCCCGATCAGCGGATTGCCGAGGACATCAATATTTTCGTCTCTCAGACCCTCATTTTGGGCCTCGGAGTCCTGGAGTCGGTGGTTAGTTTAGGGTCCTTCGCGGTAATCTTGTGGGGCCTTTCCGGCACACTCACCGTCGCGGGCCTCTCCATCCCAGGCTACATGCTGTGGGCTGCCCTAATCTATGCCATCGTGGGGACTTGGCTTGCCAACGTCATCGGTCGCCCCCTCATCTCTCTGAATTTTCAGCAGCAGCAATATGAAGCGAACTTGCGTTTCGCGCTTGTCCGGCTGCGCGAGAATGCGGAAGGCATAGCCTTGTATGGCGGCGAGAAGGCTGAACTCGACACCGTTAACTCGAAGTTCTCGCAAGTCGTCAGCAATTGGTGGGGCATCATGCGACGGCAAAAGCTGCTGACCTGGTTTTCTTCCGGTTACAGCCAAATCGCCATCATCTTTCCGTTCATTGTCGCGGCACCGCGCTATTTCTCGGGTGCGTTTCAACTCGGGCAACTGATGCAAACCGCCCAAGCCTTCGGTCAGGTACAAAGCTCGCTCTCATGGTTCGTTACGAATTACACAAGCATTGCCGAATGGAAGGCAACGGTGAACCGGCTGAGCAGCTTTGAAGAGTCTATTTCGCAAAATGTGTCGGGTTCGCAGGGACTTGTCAGGACTGAAATGCCGGAAGCAGAAGGTTTCTCCATTAGAGCGGCAAATATATATCTGCCCGATGGCTCTGCGCTCCTGACGGACCTATCCTTCCAGTTTCCGCCGGCGAGCCGTGTCCTAGTTACGGGGCCTTCGGGAAGCGGAAAGAGCACCTTCCTTCGCACGCTCTGCGGGATCTGGCCTTATTGCGACGGAGGAATCTCAGTGCCGGTGGGCGAGAAGGTAATGTTCCTTCCGCAAAAGCCTTATCTGCCGCTTGGGCCTCTTCGTAATGTTGTGTGCTATCCGGACGCGGCCTCGGTCCATAGCGAAGAAGAAATACGATCGGTACTTTCGGTTACAGGGCTCGGCGCCTTTATCGGCCGCTTGGACGAGGGTGCTAATTGGGCATTGCACCTTTCGCCCGGCGAGCAGCAGCGTATCGCGTTCGCCCGCGCCCTGCTTTTGCGTCCGCACTGGCTGTTCCTCGACGAGGCGACCTGTGCGCTCGATGAGGATTCCGAGGCCGAGCTCTATGCGCTGGTCCTGGAACGCATCCGGCATTGCGCGATCATTAGCGTCGCCCACCGCAAGAGTCTGGCTCATTTCCACGATCGGCACATCGCTTTCTCAAGAAAGCCCGGGGTGAAGCGCACGCTAGTCACGGAAGTGCATTACGGGGCGCAGCCTGGCATGGGAGCCTTGCCGGCCTGAGTTTCAAACGTAGCACCCAGCAAATCCGGCCGCTCCGTCGCGGTCACGGAATCGCGCCGCGGAAGTAGTCGTAAGGGGCGGCGGGGTGGGTTATCCTTCCGCCGTGGCGAATCAGTCGCGGAGGGAGCGATGACATTACGTGACTCCATCGATTCTGTGGTGAAGGGTGCAGCGCCCTATTTTAACTTGGTCCTTCTCCTTGCGCTTTCCGTAGCGCTGGTACTCTACGTACCGGCAAAGGGCGCAGCGGTTTTGCTCGGCATCATCGCGGGAGCGCTGCTGAGCTATAACATCTTATCGCGGGGAAGCCATTCGACCCGGCTTGCGGTTCTATGGGGCGCGATCGCGATCGTCGCCGACGCGGCCTATGCAAGGCTCAACGATCAGACACCTGTTACCGTTGCCAATGCCTTCGCTAAAATCATCGACGCCTGCGTGAAGCTCGCCGACCCTTTGATAAGGGGCACCGGCATCTCACCCGATCCACGCTTGAAGGTCAGCGCTGTTACACCCGATTTCGTCTGGGCTGTCATACTCACGCTTGCCGTGGTGATGGCAATCGGATTTCCTGCCAGAGGAGCAACGAGGCGGTGAGCGCAGTCAAACGCCCTTATTCAGGGAAACCGTGCCGCTAACGAAAGGGCTTCCCTTCAAAAAGAAACGCAAGTGACGGTATTTATCCCGGTTTATGCCAATGCGCATGCTGACGCCGATCTCCTCCGGGTCATAGCCGTCTGCGGCAAGCCACAGGGGTCCCACCGCGCAAAGATCAGTGCCGTTCAGGCTTCGGTCAATGTTCAAGGCCTTGGCGAGCCGTCCGGGTCCACGCATCAGGTCCCGCCGGGGCACATTTCCCCGATATTTCATCATTGCTTCCATGCTCCCGAGGGGTTCGGCTGCGCGAATGAGCACTCCCTCGCCTACGCCCTCCTCCGCGCTCGAAACATTGAGCATGAACGAGACCCCGTAAGCGAGATAGACATAGGCGTAACCGCGCGGTCCGAACATGACGCGGTTGCGCGGCGTGGGTCCGCGGAAAGTATGGGCCGCTTCGTCGCCGGTGAGATAGGCTTCAGTCTCGACGATGCGCCCGCTAGCAATCCCCTCCGGAAGCGCGCGCACTACAAGCTTGCCGATCAAAAAACGGGCGAGCGCGACCGTGTCCAGGGGCAACTGGTGGCGTGCAAACGGAGCCGGCGCCGTTGGCAAGTAGCTCCTGGCTGCGTCAGAGGCCACGCTTACTTCGACGCCTCATAACGTGCTCGGGTCTCGGCGTCCGGCGGATAAAGCCCCGGCAGCCGAACCCCGCGCTCGACCTCGTTGACGACCCATGCTTCAAAGCGCTCCTGTTCAGGAGCGAGTTTCGCTACCTCTTCGGCAAGGGCGGCGGGAATGACAACAGCCCCATCGGCATCGGCCACGATAACGTCATTTGGCATGACGGCGACACCTCCGCAGCCGATTGGCTCTTGCCAGCCGGCAAAGGTCAGCCCCGCGACCGAAGGTGGCGCAGCGGCCCCGGACGCCCACACCGGCAGCTTCGTCGCCAGCACTCCGCCCACGTCGCGCACTACGCCGTCGGTAATGAGACCTGCCACCCTGCGCTTTGCCATCCGCGCGCAAAGGATGTCGCCGAATATGCCCGCGTCCCGGATGCCCATGGCGTCCGCGACGGCGATGACGCCTTCAGGCATGTCTTCTATGGCAGCACGGGTCGAGCGCGGGGACGCCCATGATTCGGGCGTTGCGAGGTCTTCTCGCGCAGGCACGAAACGCATCGTGAAGGCCCGCCCGGCAATACGCACCTGCCCCGGCTGAAGCGCCATGGGGCCCCGCATCCAGACATTCCGAAGCCCTTTTTTGAGCAAAATCGTTGTGATCGTCGCCGTCGTTACATGCTGTAGCGTCTCAAATAGGGCGGTATCGTCCATTGCAGGCATCCTTACGCTGGTTCTACATCTGAATGTCTGGGAATTGACCTCGCTTTAAGCGACAAATCAAGTAATGGCTCCGGCATCTAGGGAGTCATCCCTGTCTACCAAGCGCAACTCAGGGTTGCTCACGAAGTGCGCTCCGTCAGCGAACGCGCCATTTTGGGTGACTAGCCGTGACTTTTGCGGCGAACTATTTATTATTAATCATCCTGGCCTGCAGTTGTTGCTTTGGCGCAACAAGCGAAGTAGGGGAATATCGCTCAGACGGGCTCTGCCAGAATTCGGTCTGGATCGGGAGTGCTTGGACATGAGCCAAGAAGTTCGCATTGGTACCTTAAAGCGTGGCGGCGCCGGCGAAAAGGCCACTGCGCCCTTCCAGGTATCCGAGCAGCTGCTCTCGTTCATCGAGCAGGCGCCAATGGCCATCGTTCTGTTTGATCGTGACATGCGCTATCTCGCCGCGAGCCAGTCCTGGAAAGCCGGCCATGGACTAGACGGCGCAAGCCTAGCCGGCTTCTCTCATTACGATGTATTCCCGGAAACCCCGCGGCGATGGCGCGAAGTGCATAAGCGCGTTCTTGCCGGAGAGGAGGTTGCCTGTGACGAAGATCCCGTGGCCCGGCCCGATGGGCGAGCCGACTGGGTGCGGTGGTCTATGAAACCGTGGAGGCATACCAACGGTGAGATCGCCGGAGCGTTGCTATTTAAAGAGATGGTAACCGCGCAAGTCGAGGCGCGCCGGAAAATTGCCAGGAGTGAAGCGCTTTTCCGCGAGACCTTTGAGAACGCTGCGGTTGGGATCGCCCATGCCGGTCTAAACGGCTCGTGGCTCCTCGTAAATCCACAGATGTGCAAAATCACTGGCTATTCGGCCCCAGAACTTCTCACCAAGAGCGTTAAGGATATCACTCACCCCGACGACTTCGAGGCTCATCTCCCTCAAATCAAGAGCATGTACCGGGGCGAAATCGACGGCTTCGACACTGAAAAGCGGTATCTGCACAAAAACGGCTCGATCGTTTGGGTGAAACTGAGAATCAGTTGCGCGCGAAAAGACGGCGGAACGATCGAACATTTTATCGCTGTCATCGTGGATATCTCGCCGCAGAAGATGGCGGAGATTGCGCTCCGTGAGAGCGAGGAGCGATTCCGCGGCATTTTCGAGCGAGCCGGCACCGGCATCGCCATCATGGATCTCGGCGGCAGGTTTCAGTCCTGCAATCCTTCGTTTTCCGTTATGCTGGGCTACACGGAGGAGGAGCTTCGCGAGCTGAGCTCAGCTGACATCATCCATCCCAGCGATCGCGCCGCGAATAAGGTTCAACAGGACCGGCTGATTGAGTGTGAAATTCCCTCGTTTGAGATTGTGAGCAGGTATTTAAGCAAAGAGGGGAATGTTCTGTGGGGCCATCGGCATCTATCCTTGCTGCGCAATGAATCCGGCCGCCCCACACACATCATGGCGCTTGTCACCAATATTACGGAGCGCAAGCAGCATGAGGATCACGTCAGCCTCCTTATGCGGGAGGTCAATCACCGCTCGAAGAATATGCTTTCCGTTGTGCAGGCAATTGCCCGGCAGACAGCCGCGACAACTCCCGGTGACTTCATCGAGCGTTTTGGCGAGCGAATCCAGGCGCTGGCTGCGAGCCAGGATTTACTCGTGAAGAATGCATGGAGAGGCGCCGGTCTCGGCGAACTCGTCAGGTCGCAGCTCGCACATTTTACGGATCTGATCGGCACACGGATCGAGTTGACAGGCCCATCGGTTTTTATCACGGCGGCCGCGGCCCAGACGATTGGCCTTGTCATGCATGAACTCGCCACCAATGCAGGCAAATACGGAGCGCTCTCTGCCGAAAATAGCCGCGTCAAAATAGAATGGAGCCTCAAATGCGGTGAAAAAGGCAAAACCTTTCTAATGTCCTGGCGCGAACTCGGAGGCCCGCCCGTGAAGGCCCCTTCAAGGCAGGGCTTTGGCTCGACGGTAATCTCGCACATGGTAAAAGAAAGCCTCGACGCTAAAGTCGACTTTAGCTTTCCAGCCACGGGATTTATCTGGAGACTAGAATGCAAAGCCGCAGAGGTGATCGAAGGCAACGCGCCTTTGCGGCGTTTCCAGACGCTGGATGCAATGCAGCGTGACGAGGCGGAGCCACTTTCGGCTTTGGGATCACATAGCTGAAGTTTCGTAACAGAGGCGCCGATTTTTAAGTGACCCAATAAATCCAGACTGGGCCCGGCCGCCGGCTACGGCTCGCCAGCTGCAAACGGCTCCGTCTTGCCAGCAGGTACAGTCTCCTCTGCCGTTGCAAGCACCATCGCCACCGTGACATACGTGCCGGCGAGCGCGGTGAGATCGACGATTTGCTGGTCCGAGAAGAATTGCTTTGTTTGTTTATAAGTGCCGTCGGAGACCGCATGTTTCGCCGTCAGCTCCGTCACAAAGTCATACACTGCGGCTTCGTCAGGCTTCATGCCGGCCGGTCTCTTGTTCGCCTTCAAGTCCGCGATAACTTCTGGAGATAGACCTGCTTTTTGAGCCAAAGGCGCATGCGCAAACCATTCCACTTGCGAACGCCACTGCCTGCCGATGATCAGGATCGCAAACTCGTTCAGCCGCAGAGGAACCGATGTATTCCAGCGCAGATAATAAAGAAGATCGAACATGCGCTGGCCGAGAACCGGGCTGCGCAGCAAAGGGTTATAGGGTCCCCCAAGTCCCACGCTTGAGACCTTCATGACCTGCTCACCCAAGGGCCGCTGCTGATCTGTCAGCTGTTCTATCGTCAGTTGGGGAAATCGCTTTTCCTTTGCCGTCTGTGAATTCGAAACGGCGCTGGCCGCGATTAAGGCCAGGGCTGCTGAGCCGCAAGCTGTTCCTATGTACCTGAGTTTACCCACTTCTTCCTCCACCAAGGTTTTGTAAGTCGCCGGCATCCGCCGCGGGCGCGACAGGATAACACAAGACCGCTCAGACAAAGCTCGCATTGCGCAAGTTTCCGGCCTCAGGCATGTTATGTGCCAACCGCGCTGCCTAAGCGCGTAAAAGAGCCGCGAAAGCTCGAAGATGGGGAGGAGAGACTGTGTCCATTGCAACGGCCCGTACGGGCGCACCCTGGTACGCTAATCTCACTGCAAAGCATTGGCGCGTGCTTTGGGGAAGCTATCTTGGCTGGATCTTCGACGGCTATGAAGCTTATGCGCTCGTGGTCGTACTTCCCATGGCTCTCAAGTCGGTGCTGACACCCGAGCAACTGACAACGCCCGCCTTCTACGCAGGATCGGCAATCGGAATAACTCTTCTAGGCTGGGGTATTGGCGGTCTCTTGGGCGGCATCGCAGCCGACTATATAGGCCGGAAGCGGATGATGATGCTTTCCGTGTTCTTTTATGCCCTGTTCACGGGCCTCACCGCTTTTGTTGACAGCTTCCTTAGTTTAGCGGTCCTGCGTTTCATCACCGGCCTTGCCATCGGCAGCGAATGGAGCACGGGCATTGCACTTGTGGCCGAGACATGGCCCGATCGCGCCCGGCCAAAAGGATGCGGCTTTTTGCAGTCCGGCTTCGGAAGCGGGGCGCTGCTTGCGGCCTTTGCCTGGTTTATTCTAAGTCAGACAAATCCTCTCGGTTCCGACAGCTGGCGCATTATGTTCGCGCTTGGAGCCTTGCCTGCCCTGGTGGTGCTCTATCTTCGGCGCGCGCTTGATGAGTCCGAACGCTGGATGACAGCCGTCAAACAGCAGAAATGGGCAGCGACGGAGCAGGATGCACAGATGGGCGCGGCGCCGAAATCACAACGCCGGCCATTCACCCTTGCCGAAATCTTCCGCGAGCCCGAGAGCCGCCGCCGCATTCTGCTTCTGACGCTGATGTCGATTGCGACTACGGTCGGCTGGTGGGCCGTATCGAGCTGGCTACAGCTTTACACCGAACAACTCGCGAAAGAACTTGGGCTGCCAGCCGGAATTTGGGGACCGCGCATGGGCCTCATCTACAATGTGGGCGCCATAACGGGCTATCTTCTGTCTGGCTTCGTGGCCGATGCAATCGGCAGGAGGGCATTCCTTCTCATCACCTTCGCCGGTTCCTTGGCCATATCGTTTCTGTCCTATTCCTGGCACGGGGATATGCAGGCCTTCATGGCAATTGCCTTTTTGAATGGCATGTTCACGCTGGGCTTCGCCTATAGCTGGATGGCGATCTACATCGTCGAGCTGTTCACATCCACGGTGCGCGCCACAGCGGCCAGCTTCATATTCAATGGGGCAAGGCTCATAGCCTGGATATTCCCCATCATTGCCGGGACGCTGATCTCTCGCTTCGGGGGTGTCTCGAATGCTGCAATGATCATGGCGAGCGTCTATGTTCTCGGTCTGATCGTGCCATGGTTCGTACCGGAGACCGCGGGCAAGCCATTGCCGGAGTAATTAATATCGTGCTGGGCCAAAAACTCTGTACACGAAAGCTCTTGTTGCATTCGTGCGGCTGATTCGCGATCCTGTGCTGAAGAGTTATCGCAGATGCCTGATTAAGACGAGGAGGCTTTAATGGCGGCCAATGTTCAAAATCTCAAGCCCTCCGATCACATGTCCGATGCCGAACGTAAGATCCGCGTGGACTTGGCGGCATGCTACAGGCTTGTCGCGCTTTACGGATGGGACGATCTTATTTTCACGCATATTTCGGCCCGTATCCCCGGGCCGGACCATCATTTCCTGATCAATCCGTACGGGATGTTGTTTGAGGAAATTACGGCAACGAGCCTCGTTAAGATCGGCCTCGACGGCAAGACCATTGGCGACTCTCCCTATCCGGTAAATCCGGCAGGCTTCACCATCCATTCCGCGATTCACGAAGTGCGGGAAGATGCAGGCTGCGTCATGCATCTTCACACACCTGACGGAACGGCAGTGGCGACTTCGAAGGAAGGGCTTCTCCCGCTCAATCAAACCGCGCAGCTCGTGATCCCGGAGCTCGCCTATCACGATTACGAAGGGGTTGCCCTTGATCATGACGAGCGGCCGCGCCTGCAAAAGGATTTGGGCGCCAAGAACATAATGCTTTTGCACAATCACGGGACGCTCACCGTTGGCAAAACCTGCGCCGAGGCGTTTGTTCGCATGTACTTCCTGGAACGCGCCTGCACGATGCAGGTACGTACCCGCATGCTGGGCGCTGCCGCGAGCGACTACCCGGTTGAGCAGAATGTGATCGACAAGAATGCCATGCTTGCAAGCGGGCCGGGTATGCCCATGCTGGCTCAGCAGCTTGTATGGCCCGCGCTCCTGCGCAAGCTCGATCGCGTCGGTCCGAGCTTCCGGGACTGA
>JBAUNL010000450.1:0-4994 GCA_049579205.1 Rhodomicrobium sp.
TTACGAATGGCGACAAACTGGGCAAGATTTTCAAGAGGAAGAAGCTCAGGATGCAGCGACGAGCCGGGTGTGCAACGAGACAAGGTGACCGCTCCGTTGTGATCAGGTTCATGCGTCCAACAAAAAATGACGGAGAGATTTATGCTAAAGCACAGAATTGCTGCCGTACTGGTGGTGCTTCCGCTGGTCGGCATTTCCCTTGCGCTTGCACAACAGGCCCCCGCACCAGGCGAGGGTGGCGGCTGGCATCATCGCTGGGAAAACCAGGGTGAATGGCATAAGAAAATGTGCACCGAGCGTTATGCGCACAACGCCGCGCGCCTCGCTTATCTTGAGGCCAAGCTCGCCGTTAATGACCAGCAGCGCGCAGCTTGGAGTAAATGGCGTCAGACCAAGCTCGATGCCGCCGACCAGCGCCGTTCAGCGTGCCTGCAACGTCAGCCAGGCGAAGGTTCCAAGTTGACGGCTTTGGAGCGCGAGGCGCGTAGAGAGAAAATGCTTTCCGAACGCTTACAGCGTCTTCAGGCATCCCGGCCTGCCTTGCAGGCCCTTTATGACAGTTTGAGCGCCGAGCAGAAGGTGATCTTTGATGAGGCATCCATGCGGCATCGCTGGCATCGCCATCACCGCCGGGACGAGGGCGGCGGCGAAGGCCAGCGGCTGTAAATCTTCCCGGTCAACGCGCGGATGAAATCACCAAGCCGTCCGCGCTTTGGCTTGTATGCTGTGCCCTTTGATTGTTCGCATTTCTCTGGACGGTCTTCCTTCAGACGATCTGAGAGTCCGCAGTCCGCCTATTTTCGCCCGCGGAGGCCGTTCGCGTGTGACCGTGCGTGCCTTAGCGGCAATAAGTCAACTCAGCCCGTCCGGCGTAAGCTCCCTCTTGGCAAAATTCCCAGATTGGGGGGCCAATAACAGTGCGCGAGCGTACTGTAATCCTAACTTCTATGCAGTTTGAAGAAACGTTCGTCACATCTTTTCTGATCTCTACATTCGAGGAAGCGCTTATCTCTCTCACGTCCGAGGATTTTATTGTCTTCCCCGCGGGGGCGCAAAGCCGTGACCGAATAATTGTGAAACAAGCTTTCTTGCCGCCGATGGCTCCTTGCAACGGCTCGCTCACCGCGGTGATCTTGCAGGCCTCCGCGTTGGAAAGTGACGGCCAAAGAAGAATTGAAGCTGAAAGGAGAGCGAGCTTAACCTTTGAGGTCATGGTACATCTTTAATTTGTGACGGATCTGAAAAATTATCGCCTCGATAGTAACGCCAGAGACGAGCTATCCCGAACGAGCATCGCTTGGTACAGGCTCGCCTATCGCTTCATTGACGCTTCAATTATTGTCCGGGAATTCGGGCTGAACTAGTCTAAGTTTGTCTCAAACCTTTGCCTGCTAACTTTCACAACATTAGTGTTCGTGCATGTGATGAAAGTCAGCCCGGCGGAAATTTTCAGTCCAGGCGCTGGCCTCCGGCTGCAGTTTTTGTTTCATCGAAATTCATGAGTGCGCCGCTCCCTGCCCGCTCACGCGACACTTGCTTACAATGTAATGAAGCTGATGACGGGGCTTAGGAATTGACAGTTTCCTGCCCGCCGCTAACTTCAATGACGCGATTTTTACAAGTGGAGGAGCGCCTTGAAGGGTTTGACCACTGCTGTCTTGGGGGCCGCCTGTGCCCTGGTTCTAAGTGCGTCTGCCGCATCGGCCTTCATCGTTTGCAATCGCGAGGGCGAATGCTGGCATGTGAAAGAGAAACACCCCTATCGCGGCGAATGGGGACTCGTGGTTCATCCCGATAATTGGAAATGGAAAGCTAGCGAGAAGTACAAGTGGCGCGAGCATGAGGGGCGTGGCTACTGGGGCAAAGGTGTCTGGATCGAATTCTAGAGCCCAATGCTTGCCATCTCTCCACTCGGCGGTTCATCAACTGCCGCGGAAAAGGATATTCATCTGAGATAATGCCAAGAGTCGCAGTATGACTTGAAGCCAATTTTGGCGTAGCATCGGTTCGAGAACGGATTAGCAAGATTGGTGTAAAGGCAGGCGGCGCTCTTGCCGTCTGCAAAGATGCGTTCGCACAGCGCTGCCGTTACGGAACCGGCATAACCCCGGCTCCGTTTCTCTCGCGCTGTAAAGACAGCGCCAATCGCCGACACCGTTCGTAAGCTGCGCACGATTGCGGCCACTGCCACCGGCTCACCATCGACAGTCCAGAATAGATAGCGCCCGCTTGCCGCCGCCTTCTCGATATTCTCGATCAGTGGCGCAGCATCGTGGGGCGTAGCTTCGCGATGAAATTGCACCATCCATTCAAACAACAGGGGAGCATCCGCTTCGGTAACTGTCCGCGGTGAACCCTCGGCACTGGGATAGCGCGCAGGGCTGGTGAGTGTATGAATGCGTTGATGCTCAATCCCATCGAACGTGATGCCAGATGACCTCGCTTCTTCGACAAACCAGTGCGCGGTATCGCCGCTTCCCAATACGCCGGCATAGGCAACGTCTTTGGTCTGACGGACAAGCTGGTGGCACTCCGAGCGACCAAGATCACATAGCAAAATTGATCGGCCCGGCGACCGCGTTGCACAACACCCTGCTCGACCGAGGGTCCAGTATTGGAAGCCAGCAGGAAGGTCCTTCGATGCCGAGCTGATGACGGCGATCTGCACATTAAAGCGCACTTCGGCCAACTCAAGTGCGGGCAGGTGAAATTTCGCAAATTCCTGGAAAGTCATTGTTGCTTTGAATGGCGGCCGAGGCTCAATTCGGTTTTACGTTCGTCGCCACGCGCAACGAGTTCCGCCGCAGCCATCTTCGCCCAATGATCCGCGGTCTGGACGAATTTGCGCAAGGCTTCCGCATCGCTCGATTTGAGCGTCTCGAGCGAAAGCTGATCCAGAACCGCCGTCACCGCCGCCAGTTTGCCGGACTGATCCTTCACGGTTTTCTTGAGCATCATAGCCCCGCTTCTTCATAATCCTTCCGTGAAGGCCATCTCGTCGTCTCGATCAATTTCGCCGCCGCATTCAACTGACCTGCTGCCGCCAAAAGCGCGGCGCGATAGTGGATCGGCCGCGCGAAAACGCCGCTGTCGTTCACCTTCGCATCAATGCCCTGCATGACCTCGAGCGCCTGCCGAATATAGTCCTGCACCGCCTTTGTTGCTTCTTTCCCGGTTCCCAACTTTGTGTTCATATTCTCTCCCCGTTCAAATTATTTTGGTGAAGTAGACCATAACCCATTGCTCAGAAGCAAATGCCGCAGCCGCTCACATGAACCTATGCGACCAATTGCGCCACCAATCGAAACATGCTTCGCGAGGACCACGACATGGCCATGAACAACCAAAGCTGCCGAAACTGCGGAAGCAACGAGCGCTATGCAAAGGAAGTCAATGCCAACGGCGGCTACGGCCCCACGCTTCTTCCCCTTGGCTGGATCGGCTGGACCTCGCCCAAATTCGAAATCCAGGTCTGTGGGACTTGTGGACTGGTAGACTGGTTCGTTCCCGCAAACTACCTTCCCAAGGTGAAGGAGAAATTTTCACGCATCTCGCAGCGCTGAAGCCATGATGACAGCGCCGATGAAACCCATTGGCGTCTGAAGCAATCTACGGCGACGTGCAACTGATCAAGGACGAGCTGCCGTACAAAAGCGGAGCGGCATGGGGACGAAACATGCCGATTGCAGTGAACGTGGACGGATCGAGATCATATCAGTCCAAGCACGGGTTGTTGCTAACCTCTTTGCTGCTGATCATAATCGTTCTGCTGCCCGGAGTCGCGGCCTTCGCGCAGGAGGACGAGACCGCTCGAGCTGCGAAGCTTTTGCGCGAGGGTCGCCGCCTTCTGAAAAGTGACGTTGAGCAGCTCGAGTCATCGCTCAAAGATCGCCCTGACGCTATCGAAGCGCGCACCAGGCTGCTTGGCTTTTATTTTCACAGCGCTTTGCCCGTTTACGGCCACGAGGCGACGATCGAGGCGCGCCGCCGCCACATTCTTTGGCTCATCGAACATGACCCCGGAGCCCCGGTGCTTACTCTGGGCGAGGCGACCATCGACTCCAAAGGCCATGCCCTGGCTGATCCCGCCGGTTACGAGCTGGCCTCGGCGGCATGGATGGAGCAGACCGAAAAGCATCCCCGCGACATCGCCGTCCTGCAACACGCGGCGAAGTTCTTCCAACTCTCCGACAAAGATCGCGCCGCATCCTTGCTGGGAAACGCACAGGCACTTCAGCCGGACAATCGGGATTTGTCAGCGTTCCGAGGATACGTCTATGCGCTTGGCATCCTGGGCGTGACGATGATGAACCAAAACGGACTTCCGACAGCGCAGGATCCCGCCGAAGCCAAGAGCGTTTTTGCGTTCCGCGCCGCAAGAGAGCTGAGCGGGTCCTCCAATGCCGTCATGGTGGGCGTGGCCGGACAGATCATCGGCGAGTATGGTGTCATTCTTTCGGCTCTTGACCGTGGAACCAACCGATTTACGGTCGATTACGCACCGCTTGCCGAAACCCTTCTGACCAGGGCGCAAGCGCTCGAGCCGGCAAATCTCCACTGGCAGCAACAATTGGAGTTCCTTCGCAAGCTGCGGTCACCAGCCGGCGCGCCGCAATGAAGATGCAACCAACTTGAGTCCGCGCGGCATTAAGCGCCATGTGAGCCTTTTAAAATACTGATCCGAATCCGGCAGCATGGACGATCAATAAAATTTTGGCGGCAGGCCACGAGGTCATAACGCTCGCCTTCATACCGCCGGCCAACGCTAGCGCCTCCAAACTGCGAACTATGATCACTGCCGCCGATCAACACGTCCAGCGGGCGAACGCGCGCTTCCGCGAAAAACTCGCCCGCGTTTTCTCATTCGAGGGAACGCTGCTTGATTACTTAATGAGAAAGTCCGCCTTCGTCTTTCCCTTCGCGAGAAGCGGCTTCATCCATTTTGGGGACAGTCCCTTGCCGCTCCACTCTTCCCCATTCGGGCCACGGTATTT
>JBAUNL010000451.1:0-9040 GCA_049579205.1 Rhodomicrobium sp.
GCCCTCGCTCTTCACGTCCTCGCCCCAGAGCGCTGTGAAACTCTGGACCAGCCTGCGCGGTGGATCGACTTCCAGATTAACGCCCTCGAAGATGACGTTGTCTCCGCCAACGCCCTCGAAGCGCGAGTCTTGACTCCAGTTTGAAGTGACGACCGCGCCAAAATTGTATTTGCGGCGCATCTCGGTGTCAGTGATGGCCTGCCAGAGCCGTTCGGGTGTCGTCTTGATATAGATTTCAAATACTTTTTCCATGGTCCTGTCCTCCAGTTTGCGTTTGAGGCCGCTTAACGCGGCGGCCCACGGTTCGGTGTATTTGTTCACCCAGCGGTCATGGACGAGCCGGATCGGAACGGGGTTTAGAAAATGCAGCTTCTCCCGGCCGCGCCGCTTGCTCACGACGAGGCCGGCCTCTTCCAGCAATCTCAAATGCTTCGCCACACCGAAACGCGTCATCGGCAGCCGCTCCCGGAGCGCGCTCAATGTCTGTCCGTCTTCCTTGAACAATTCATCGAGCAGACTTCGGCGTGTCGGATCAGCAAGAGCCCTGAACACATCATCCATGACTGTGACAATAGGAGACCATATGGTCACCTGTCAAGCCGGCTTCACCTTTGTCTAAGGGAGATGCTGCGCGATCGGAGGGGAGCTTAAAGCTCCTTCAAAGCTGTATATGCCCTGTGAGGCGACCAAGCAGTCGAGTACCGCCAACGAGCGCGCCCAAGTTGCAGGATCACCGCCAGCTTGTGGCTTGAAACATCTGTTGAAGATGCCACAGCGTTACATTGAGCAGGTATTTCCGTTATTGGCCCTCTTCGACTTTTCCGCCCATGCAGGCGTTCTCCTGCTGTTAAGGGTATAGCGGTCTACTTATGCTCAGATTGAGATTTTCTCAGTGTGACCCTTGACGGACGAAGGCAGTTTCGAACGAGGGCTAAATCCGATAGACCGCTTTCGTGGGCCGGCTTCGGAAGCGCCAGCTCGGCTGTCTGCTCGGCGGCTTCAAGGGCGTCATCAACCATGCTTGAGCCAGACCTCCACGCGGCGGTTCTTGGCTTTGCCGAGCTCCGTGTCGTTGCACGCCACCGGCATAACGCTTCCATAGCCCTGGGCTGTGAGGGAAGCCGCGAGCTCCGGATCAAGCCGCGCGATTTCCCGCCTTACCGCTTCCGCGCGGTCCTGCGAAAGCCTTTGATTGGCCGCGCGAGTTCCATCCGGATCCGCGAAGCCCGCGAGAAGGATTTTGTCCGGAGTGCGGTTAGCCCGCAGATACGTCACTAGTCGTATGATGTCCTGCTCGGCCTTCGTGTCGAGTGTCGCGTTGTTTGACGCAAAGCGGTAGGAAAGGGAAAGGCGCCTGGCGCGCGAGCTGTCCGCGGCAAATTTGTCCGCGAGCGGATCCTTGTTTTCGCGAAGGGATCGAGCCGAGGCGAGACGCGTGTCGGTCTCGCTGAACTCGATGGACTGATCCGTCGCATGCGAATCCTTCAAGGCCGACTGTGCGGCGTCGGACGAGAAGACATAGTCCAGAAAAGCTTGAGCATTGTCTCCCACCGCGCGTGGGGTAAATAGGTATAATCTCCGGCTAAGCGAATAATCCTCGGCCTTGATGTTGAAGGAAGTGGGATCGGTCTCGATGCCGCATTTTCCGCGCAGCCGGATTGTTTTCACCTGGGATGACGAAAGCGCCTTTGCGGAATAACCGAGCCCACCGGGGCTGCCTGCGACGAAGGCGATGATTTCGGGCTGCGAATTATGTGGTGTGGTGGCAGGGCCGAGTTTCTCGCCGCAGGGTGCGAGAAGATTTTCGGTCACAATCTCAAAAGTGCCTGAGCGTGCGTCTCCCGTGTGGACGTCGACCGCATCGCCATCGCCAGGGGCGAGTTCGTTCCAGGTCTTGATCTTTCCGCTGAATAGCCGCGCAACATCGCAAATCTGCAAGACCGTAACCGGATTGGCTCGATTCACAAAGAACTGGATGCCATCAAGGGCGATGACGTGCTCAACATCGGACCTCGAACCAACACCGCGTATTGCCAGCAGCTTGGCGATTTCTTCGTCCGTATAAGGCCGGGATGAGACGCCCACATCGGCCAGCTTGCCGATTATGTCAGGCAACGCGGTATTAGACCCCGTAGACTTCACGATGATACGGAGGAAGGGCGCTTCGCCGGGCGAGTTTCGAAGCTCATAGAGCTTACGAAGCGGGTCGTCCGTCGCCGCGACCTTGACCTTCGCGCCGATCTTGTGAGCATAACCGGCGATCAGGTACGGAAGTGTCCCTAGCCCAACCGTGCTCGACCCCGTGATCCTCAGCGTGTCGAGCGCCTTTGGTCGTGGCGGTGTGACGGGCGGCTCCACTACCACCGGGGCCGTGCTCTGCGGGCCAGCCGGGCATTGCTCGTAATTGTTAGCTTGCAGAATTATATGCTCGCCATCCTCGTTCAAAACATCCAAGAATTCCGAATTCGATTTCAGGACGGTAACGCGGGTGCGCTTACCGGTCTTCCTGGAACACAGGTCAATTTGATAGGCCGCGCCGTCAACCCGCGATGGAATGGCCAAAATCAGGGCCGCGAGCACGCAAGCAGTGAAGAATGAACCGAACCCGATACGCCTCATTTGCCTCCCTCAATGCCATTTGTGACTACTGGTGAAAGTTTCGAAAGCAAGTCAAGCTGCGGCTCTAGCTGCTAGGACAGGAGCTCCCGCTGCGGCCGTGGTCTTCCAACATCTTCGCGGTGATGGTTTCCGTATGCTTGTCTACGAGATGACCGATATCGAAGTGCGGAAGGGCAAGGCTTGCAACGATATCTTCCGGCGGGAATGTGAGGAGTGTATCGAAGAGACCGAACGACTTGTTATAGGTCGTGCAGACTGTAAGGCGGCCAGTGTAAGTGCCCGCCGCATCGATAACCGGCTTCGCCAGCGGGCTATCGGCCGGAACAAAGACGATCGAGGCCGTGTAGGCGCTGCGGCCAGTAATGGAAACCGGTGCGAATAAAGTGCGGCCTTCGCCTGTGACGATGCCTGATGCCACGAACATTCTCCTACGCTCCGTACCGCTCGCAACGGCAAGCTTGAGGGACAACACCGCCGCTGCCCGAGCGCCATTATTGGCGAACGTTACCGGCACGGTAAGCTCCTCATTTTCGACGTCCCCACTGCGGCCATATTGCCAAAAAGGCCCGGCATAGACGCTGACCAAGGGTTGCCGCAAAGCCGTCTCGAACAGGCTCCAGGCGGCGAAGACAAGGGACAGGAGCGAAATCAGCAGCGCCCAGCGCGCGTGTTGAATGCGCCCAAGACGATAGTCCTGCTTTGTAATTTCGACTGGCGCGTTCATGAGAACCGGCACTTAACCCACCCTGAGCTTTACATTTTGCCCAAAAACTGTGCCAGATCAATGACAGCCGCGGAGATCCCGCTGGCCGCTTTCGATGATCCGCCGGCTATCTCGTGAAAGGTCCCAAACCGGCCTGTTGACCAAAGGAGACTCTTCGCCCTCTCCCCATGGGGGGCGAGATGTCGCGCGAGCAGCCGTTCGAGGGGTTCGAACCATGGCAGCTCTCACCTCCAAAAACCGGACGTGCTAAGAGCGGTCGGCGCTCAGCGGAAGCGGTCTTGATGTTACTCATGGTCTTACTCCTTACAATCGAGTGAAAGACTAGGATGCCGGCAAGCGCAGAGGCGTCCGCTAACGGAACTTATGGAGAAGGTTTTGGATGCCGTTCAACTCTTGTGCTGGCAGCCTCCCTGTGGCTTTGGACTGCGAGGTCGCGGACTATCCCACAGGCGATCTAGCCTACGCTATGCACGCTCAAGCGCCGGCGTCTTCGGCTGGCCCGCTTACGTTGGCTATGGTAGTTTTTGGAGCGGTCCTCGCACAGGATCCGCCGATGGCACGGTAAACTTGCCGGCCGTGAGTGTTGCCGGGCATTAGGGACCGCCGGCGAGTTATTCGCCCGGCAAGTGATCGAGAACAATCGAGCATACAAGCTCGTATAGAGTGGGGGAGGATGGCAATGAAGATAGCGATCATAGGTGCAGGACCCAGCGGGATCACCGCGGCAAAGAACCTCCTCGACAAAGGCTTCACGGATCTCACCGTGTTTGAACGCAACTCTGAAGTTGGCGGCAACTGGGTGTTCAACGCCGAAACTGGTCACTCCAGCGTTTTCGAGACGACGCATATTATCTCGTCCAAGAAATACTCGCAATTTGAAGACATGCCGATGCCGGACCATTATCCAGATTATCCAAGCCACAAGCTGCTTGCTGCCTATTTTCAGAACTACGCCGCAAAATTCGGGCTTTACGATTTCATCCGCTTTCAAACAGCCGTCGAGAAATGCGAGCCTGAAGCGGATGGCCGCTGGCGCGTTATCGCGCGCAATGAGAAAACGGGTGAGCAGACAAGTGAATTCTACGATTTTCTGACCGTCGCGAATGGCCACCACTGGAAGCCGCGCTATCCCGAATATCCCGGCGTATTCACCGGGGAACTCATCCACAGCCACGACTTCAAGCGCGCCGCCCCCTTCGCGGGCAAGCGTGTGCTCATTATCGGCGGAGGCAACAGCGCTTGTGATTGCGCCGTCGAGACCTCGCGCTTATCCGAATATACCGATATCTCGATGCGGCGCGGCTATTGGATCGTGCCCAAGTTCATATTGGGCGTTCCCGTTGATCACATCCACAATTTCACAGCAAAATATTTCTCATGGCTGCCGATGAGTATGCAGTTCGCAAATTTCGAGCGCCTCGTCCGCTGGCATAATGGCAGCTTCGAAAGCTACGGTATGCAGAAGCCGGATCATCGCGTGCTTCAGACCCATCCGACGCTCAATACGGAGCTTGTCTATTTCATCAAGCATGGCGAGATTGGCGTGAAGCCTGATATCCTGCGGCTTGATGGGCAGACGGTTCATTTCAAGGATGGTACGTCCCGCGATTATGACGCGATTATTGCCTGCACGGGCTTTTGGATTTCGCATCCGTTCATCGACAAGAGCCTGCTCGATTTCAGCCAAGGCAAGCCACGAATTTACCTCAAGATGCTTCCGGCCAACGTAAAGAACATTGCCTACATCGGGCTGTTTCAGCCGCTCGGCTGCATCTGGCCGGCGGCGGAGCTGCAGTCGAAGATCCTGGCTCGTATGCTGAAGGGCGAATGGCGGCCACCCAAGAATTTGGCCAAAGCGATCGATGCGGAGCTTTCGCACCCAGATGTCGAGCAAATCAAGACTGCCCGGCACACCATCACGGTCGACTATCCGAAGTTCCGCAAGCGCTTGCTACGAAATCTGCCACCCGATTACGTCTCGCGGGAGCCGGTTACAACGCGCCACGCGCGGGCCGCAGAATGACCCGCGCCCCCATCATCCTCCTGCATGGAATGTGGGGCACATTCCAAAGTTGGGGCGATATCCCGGCACGCCTGGAGGAGGGCGGATGGCGGGTGCTTCCCTATGAGCTTCCGGGGCACGGCGCCAGGCGTGAGGATACGCGCAAGCTTACGCATTATGGCCTTCGCGAACATGCGGATGACCTCAATCGTTTTATCGCGGCGCAGTCCGAAAACCCTATTGTGATCGGCCATTCGATGGGCGGTTTTCTTGCCCTGAAGGCGGCCGAGACGGGGAACATCAAGGCCGTATTCATGATCACCCCGGCCGGAGCTGCGGGCGGGTTTCCCTTCTCGCTCACGAACCTGATCTTCTTCGCGCGGCCGCTGACTTTACAGCTTTTTGGCGCGCAGGCATTCAAGCCAACGCGCTGGGAAAGCGATTTCGCTCTTTGCAATTGCATCAAAGAGCCAGAGCGCAGCCAAGTCTTCGCCAGTCTTCAGGATGAAAGCCCCTGGCCGCTGCTGCAGCTCGCCTATTGGTTTTTGAATCCGGGAGGCGCCGCGTGGATCAAGTGGGACCGCATCAACGCACCCGTTCGCATGTATCTCGCGGGGCGGGATCGCGTCATTCCACGCTACTTTCCGTCCGCGATACGAAATAAGATCAAAGACTTTCGGCTGCATATCGAGCCGGACGCATGCCACATGGTGCACTGGCAGAAGGACAGGGACCGGTTCATGTCCTGGCTGCTCAGCGAGCTCGTGGCGCTACCTTAGGTAAGCAAAAGTCAGGCGCTGGGACCGCTCATGTGTAGGTTTCTCAAACGCCTGCATAAGGGCGCCATCCCGCGCTCACGTCTGCCATGTTATTCGGTTTGGATGTCCGTCAAATAGGCAAGGACTTCGCCGGACGGATAACGCGGCGTTTTGGTGAAAAGGTACTCGAAGAGCCTGTCTATCGCTCCATGCGATATTGGATGCTGCAACAGGACCCTCCTGACCACACCCGCCTTCGCGGCCTGGTGGTAAAGGCGTTCACCGCCCCTAGAGTGGAGGACATTCGCCCGCGCATTCAAGAGATTCACGCTCTTCCCGTGCAGGGTTATCCATCCAAAGAACACGAAAAAGAGGAGTTTCAGGTTCAATGAACCCATCGGGTTTTCAGGCTCCGGAGCTAAGTCCTTGTAATTATTGGTGCCGCTTGCGTGACTCGAACACGCGACCCCATCATTACGAATGATGTTGCATCATATACGGCCGAGAACTGTTAAAGACGTACATAGACACATAAGCCGCTTTATTTATTGGTGAAAACCTCATCGTATTTGTTGCTGATTGTCTATAGCTGTGCATCACTGTCGCGGGATTTTGGGCCACCGATAGGACACCAGAATGCGGCATAGCGATCAGGTCGTCAGCTTTATTGAAACATCGATAAACACTGCCAAACCCAAGGATGGTAAGCGCACCGAATACCGCCTGAAGACAACGCGCGGCAGCATCATGGAGCACCTCGTCCTTGAAGTGCTGCCGCCCGCAGGACACGGCACAAAGCCCCGGCGCGTGTGGCGGGTGCATTATGACTATCGCCAAAATGGACAGCGTCTCCGCCGCAAAATCAAGATCGGCGATACGAGCTCGGTGCTATCTGCGATTGAAGCGCGGTGGCGGGAGATCAAGTCTGCGGTCGATGGTGGCCGGGACTGGTTCGCAGAGCAGCAACAGAAGACCGAAGAAGAAGAGCGAGCACGCCAACAGGCCTACACCTTTGCGGACTTAGCTCACGCCTACATAGAGCGGCACGCCAAGATCAAGAAAAGATCCTGGCTCGATGATGATCAAAAACTGAAGGTCTATATCCTGCCCCGTATCGGAATATTGAAGGCTGACGAGGTTACTAAGCGGCACGTAATTTCAATTATTGACTACCTTGCCATTGAGCGCCAGGTGCCAGTGCAAGCGGACAAGACCAAAGCGCTCATATCTTCCATTTTTAACTGGGGACGGGATGAGGATCTCGTTCAGCACAACCCCGCGGACCGGATTAGAAAGCGGTCTGAGCGTAAAAGACGCACCAGATTATTTTCCCATGAAGAATTGCGGGCTCTCTGGCTTTGGTGCGAGCGTCCGGGTTTACCAGGAGAGATGCAGGCACGGACAGTGATTAAGCTGGCGATCCTTCTCGGTCAGCGCAGAAACCAAATTGCGGCTGCGCGAAAAGAGGAATTCACAGGCCTTGGATCGAACCGAGCCGCGCTGCGCATTCCGCATGCGAGGAATAAGAACAAGGACGATATACACATCGTCCCGTTGCCTCCGCTCGCTGAGAAGCTATTCACCGAGTCTCTAGCGAAATCGGGCGACAGCCCGTTTGCGTTCCCATCATCGAGAAAGCGGGGCGTCTGCCTCAATGCTTATACCGTTACCCACGAATTGACAAAAGCCAGAGTGGCGCTCGGTATGGAACCTTCTGAAAGCGGCGAAGATGTCGTGTTTCATGGTCTCCGGCACATGTTTAAAACGGAGATGAACAATCTTGGTGTAGCACCGGAGATTCGGGGAAGAATTCAAAGCCATCGCAGCAAGACTGCAACTTCTGATATGGACCAATGGTACGATCACGCGGACCATTATAACGCGGATCGCGCAGCGCTCGACGCGTGGGAAAAGCGTCTTCAGGAAATTCTTAGTGCTTGATCCGGTGCAAAGGGTGCACTAGATTATAGTCTATGACCACTTCATTCAGATATTGGCGCGAAGATGTGATGAAAGTATCACAAGCACGCGCGGCTGTGCTTTTAGGTAAAAGCCTGAGCCAAATAAAAAATTATGATTCAGGTATATCAAGAAGCCATGGAACCCCTTCTGTACCTGATATAAGCACAAGAATTCATATGAAAGCTCTTGCGGAACATATTGAAATTACTCCATGGCCTGAATAATGGCGAAAATAATTCATTTCGCTAGGTAATATTACTTGACACGGTGTAACTGGTGCCCTATTCTATCTCTCATGACGAAGAGATGGCCCAGAAAGACGCAAGCTAGATGGTCCGGGACCTACAGGACCAACCCGAGGAGGGGAAGCCGGAAAGCCACCGGCGAGACAAGCAAAGCGGAGCCCAAGGCTAACAGAAGGACTTCCACTCTTCCGAGATCAGCCCCAAGCGAGGGTATGGCGAAGCTATTCCAGGCGCCGGGCTGAGTAACCGGTCTAGGGGAATTCCCGTAGACCTCTCGCATGACCTCGAGCACCGCCCCTCTGCTGGGCAGACAAGCCGCCTAACGCTCGCACCCGGAATGCCACGGGTTGCCAGACAGGCCACGCAGTCGCAGCAGCGCCGCGCTCGCTCATGCCAGTTAATGCAGATTGCAAGAGTGCCCGGCTGTTCGTCCGGGCTTATTTTTGCGCTCCCCGGATTTGGGGAGCGGGCTTTTAGCCCATAACAACGCTTCCTTACCCGGTAAGGAGGTGGGGCGCCGAGGCGAGAGTGTGCCGCTCTCGCGCCCGGCTTCGCAACGCCAAAGTGAAAGGTGCACAATGGCGAAACGTCCTCAAACTATAAAACCACGCATGCCTATAATCAAGATCGTTGCGGCCTTGCTCGGCTTCGTCTTTGCCGGGGTCGAGATATGGCTGAACACCGAATATCTGGCCAAGTCGGAAGGCTTGCTCAGTCCGGTCACCGCTAC
>JBAUNL010000452.1:0-2943 GCA_049579205.1 Rhodomicrobium sp.
GCAAGCTCGTCCGGGCTTTCGGCCTGAATGCCAAGATGGTCGAGGCCATGGGTTTTGCCACGTGCCGAGATCGCGAAATTCACGCGCGGATCGTCCAGCATCCATTTCGCATAATCGGGTTTCACAACGCTGGGTTCGGTCGCGAATAAAGTGGAATAAAACGTGACAGATTGGCTCACATCCTGAACCGAGACGTGAATATGAATGCGTTTCATGCGGAGGTCTCCTGTTTTAACTTTTTCGGCGAAGGCTCATTTTTGCGCGCTATACGACCGGCGGGCTTCCCTCCGCAGCAGTTCGCGGTGAGGTAGCCGAGAAGGCCATTCATGGTTTCGTATTTCGCGGAGTAGATAAGCGACCGGCTTTTCCTCTGCACTTTGATTAGGCCGGCATTGCGCAGACGATCGAAGTGGAAGGATAATGTGTTGGCGGGCACATCGAGCGCTGCTGCTACTTCCCCGGCCGCCATTCCATCGGGTCCCGCTTGCACGAGAAGCCGGAAAGCATCGAGACGGCTTTCTTGGGCGAGAGCGGCAAGGGCGGCGATGACATTCTCTTTTTCCATATTTCCATGATTATAGAAGCAGCGGCCAGTGTCAATGCGTATTTGCGGTAGGACGACGGGCTCTTGGTTTTTGCGCTGCTATCAGCGAGTGCAAGCCAAAACCCGGCCGTCATTCACTCGGCAGGGCTAAGGGAGGGCACGTCTTCCGGCCGCGCCGCGCCTTCGTGCTTTCGCATCGGCATGCCGAGGAGCAGCCGCGCCATGAGAACAGCGCAGAAAGCGCCAAGCGCTTGAGCGACGATGAAGGCCGGGACATCGTCCGGCCTAATCCCTGCAAATGTGTTGGAGAGCGCGCGTGCGATGGTAACGGCCGGGTTTGCAAAGCTCGTCGAGGCGGTGAACCAATAAGCAGAAGTGATGTAAAGCCCGACGGTGAAAGGCACGGCTTCCGGCCGATGGCGCAGAGTACCGAAAATCGTCAGCACCAAGCCAAAAGCCGCCACGAATTCGGAAAACCATTGCGACGGGCCGCTTCGCACTTTGATAGACAGCTGAAACAGCGTCTCATCGAACATGGCGTGCGCGGCGAGCGTGCCGAGAATGCCGCCGAGGATTTGCGCGGCAGCATAGAGTGCCAGTTCCTTCGCGGTCACCTCTTTGCGCATCCAAAACGCGAAGGTAACTGCGGGGTTGTAATGCGCTCCCGAAACGCCGCCAAAAACGATAATGAGAACAACAAGGATGGCGCCAGTGGGGATCGTGTTACAGAGAAGTGCCAGCGCCTGGTTTCCGTCTGCAAGTCTTGCAGCCATGATTCCGGAACCGACAACGGCGGCGACCAAAAGGCCTGTCCCGAGTGCTTCGGCTGCGAGTTTTTGCGGCAAGTGTGCTGCGCTCACGTGATGTTCTCCGGAGCATTCTGGATACGCCCAATCTCATCGACTTTCTTCTGCAGGGTCAACCGCGCCAGTGAGCCTACGGGAAGGCTGATGAACAGTTCGATGCGCCGCTGAAGCATGCGATAGGCATTGGCGAACGCGATCCGTTTTTGCGCCTCATTGCCTTCTGCGCTTGACGGATCGGGCACGCCCCAATGGGCGGTCATGGGCTGGCCGGGCCATACTGGACAAACCTCTTCGGCCGCGTCGTCGCAGACAGTGAACACGAAGTCCATCTGCGGTGCCCCGGGCGCGGCAAATTCGTCCCAGGATTTTGAGCGAAGGCTGCTTACATCGTACCCAAGATTTCTAAGAAGGTCCAAAGCATAGGGATGGATCTGGCCCCTCGGATGACTGCCTGCGCTGAAGCCCCGAAATCCGCCTTTGCCGGACCGGTTGAGGATCGATTCCGCCAGCACCGATCGCGCCGAATTGTGCGTACATAGAAACAGCACGTTGAAGACGTGATCGCTTGGAAGGGGGTTAATCATGGCAATCATCGCTCCTTTCGCAAAGAGTCTCAGCTTTTGTGAAGGCCGCGCCGCAAAGTTCGGGTTGGCCGCCGCAGCAGTCTTCAGTCAGATATTCGACGAGCCGCCGGACGCCTTCGACATCCAGGGCATAGTAAATGTACCGGCCATGCCGCGTTTGAGTCACGAGGGCCGCCCGATCAAGTTCTTTGAGGTGGAAGGACAGGCTTGTCGGCGTCATGCGCAAGGCTTTTCCGATCTCGCCCGCGGCAACCCCGCTTGGTCCCGCGCTAACAAGATAGCGGAAGATGGCAAGCCGGTTCTCCTGGGCCAGCGCGCCAAAGGCGCGAATAGCGGCGATATTTTCCATAATTTACACTATACAAAAATAATTGAACTATGCAACAAAGCTCATCTGGGACGAACGTTGCTTTTGGCGTCTTGAGGCATTTCTAAGGGAGTCACGCCTTGGTTCAGGCGCCTACGAAGTAGGGCTTATATGCAGAACTCCCCGGACGGGCGGCAAAGCCGCAAGTGGGAAGAAATGAAGCTGACTATTAAAACCCTTATTTGGCGGTCTGCTATAATCGCGGGCGTTGCTGTGAACGCCTTCATTGCTCATGTCGTGATCACACATTCATGAGCAAACCTCGTCTGAGTTAATGTCTTCCGAGATTGGGAGCGGCTTTGAATGAGTATCATCATCTATCACAATCCCGCTTGCGGCACTTCGCGCAACACACTCGCGATCATCCGCCAAAGCGGCGAAGAACCTCAGATCATTGAGTATCTGAAGACGCCTCCAACCCGGGAACGGTTGCAAGAGCTCATCGCGGCGATGGGCATCCCGGTTCGCGCGCTTCTCCGGGAAAAGGGCACACGCTATCACGAACTCGGCCTGGACGACCCGAAGTGGTCCGATCAAGACCTCATCGATTTCATGCTCGCACACCCTATTCTCATCAACCGACCGATCGTGGTGACGCCAAAGGGAGTGAGATTGTGCCGCCCTTCCGAGGCGGTCCTGGAC
>JBAUNL010000453.1:0-3813 GCA_049579205.1 Rhodomicrobium sp.
GAATACCGCCGTCCAGAACCTCATCGGCCGGGCATCTGAGCTCCCATGTCAACCCCGTGGGTGGAAAGCTGAGCTCGACTTTAGCGCCAAGGCTCATCTCGGTCATACTGCCAATGACTGAGGAGCCGAAACCCTGCTTGGCAGGCGGCACGATGGACTGGGCGCTTTGCTCGCGCCAGTTCATAATGAAGACTTGGCCGTCAGGATCTTCGCGCTCAATGCACCAGGTAATCTCAACGCGGCCCTTGGCGCCGGAGAGTGCGCCATATTTGCCGGCATTGGTGGCGAGCTCATGCACCGCCATGCCGATGGCCTGTGCGGCGGATGCCGAAACAAATAGAGGCGGTCCATGAAGAGTGATGCGGGTACCGGCTAGGTCCTCGAAGGGTGCGAGCTGGGACCGGACAAGGTCTTCGAGGTCCACCCCTTTCCAGGCATTCTTGACCAGCAAATCTTGGCTTGCCGCCAGCGCCTCCACGCGTCTTCCAAAGCGGTCAAGAAAATCTTGCGGATTTGCGGTAAGCGTCTGGCGTGCCACCGCCTGCACAAGCGCAAGCATGTTCTTCGAGCGATGGTTCACTTCGCGCATGAGAAGACGGATTTGATCGTCCTGGCGTTTATGCTCGGTGATGTCGGTGACCAGCGCCATGGCGCTAACAGGCGTGCCTCTGTCATCCCGTAGCAAGGAAACATGCTTGTGAACCCAGACCGGCTTACCGTCCTTGGCAACATACCGGTTCAAGGTCTCGAAGGATGGTATTTCTTGCGTCACAAGGCGGTGGAAATTGCACATGCACTCCTCAAGATCGTCTGCATGCATGAGGTCGCGGACTGTGAGCTCTCGAAGCTCTTCCTTGGTATAACCCAGCATGTTGCAATAGGCCGGATTGCCGGTTTGGAGCCAACCCTCCATGTCCGCAATGGCAATACCCGTGCCCGCATGCTCGAATATGCCGCGGAAGCGCTCTTCGCTGGCGCTGAGCGCCGCCTGGGACAGCTTCTGCCCGGTGATATCGGTGACAAGGGCGAGGATGTGAGTGGGCTTGCCAGTGCCGTCCCGGAGGAGCGAGACGTATTTTTGCGCCCATGATGGCTTGCCATCCTTCCTGCGATACCGCATGACGATCTCAAAGAATGGGATCTCCTGCATTAGCAGCCGCTGACACTCTGCCATGTTCGCGTCGCGATCCTCCGGATGAACCAGCTCGGCGAAATTGAACTGGCGGAGCTCTTCTTCAGAATAACCGAGCATGGCAGAGAAGGCGGGATTGCAGGATTGGAACCGGCCCTCCAAACTCAAGATGGCAATGCCCGTGGCCGCGTTCTCGAAAACACCGCGGAACCGTTCTTCGCTTTCCCGCAGTGCCGCCTCTGAGAGCTTCTGCCCGGTAATGTCGGTAACAAGCACAAGGATGCTGGTGGGTTTGTCGCAATTGTCCCGGAGGAGCGAGACGAATTTGTGCACCCAAATAGATTTGCTGTCTTTGCAGACATACCGATTGACGATCTCGTAGGATGAAATCTCGCCGGCAGCCAGGCGCTTGCACGCCGCAATGTTTTCGTCTTGATCTTCAGGATGCACGTAGGTAGGGAAGGCGAGCGCTCGAAGCTCCTCTTCTGAATAGCCAAGCATCTTAGTATATGCCGGGTTGCAGGACAGGAACCTCTCGTCCATGTCCCTAATGACGATGCCGTTGACTGCGTGTTGAAACACGCCGCGGAACCGCTCCTCGCTGTCGCGCAGCGCCGCCTCGGCCCGCTTGCGCTCGGTGATATCCACGCAGGCGCCGTCGATCCGGAACGGCATCCGGCCTGACGCCCCTTCGCGAAAATGCACGTGGCCGGCCCAGGTCATCCAGCGGATCTCACCGCCCGGACGCACGAACCGGAAGTCCGCTTTTATCTGTCCGGCGCCCACCCCGCTCAAACCCGCCTCGAACTGTGCCCGGAAGCGACACAGATCGTCCCGATGCACCCGCGAGAAGGCCTCATCGAGGTTCGTTGTTCTTACTTCGGGAAATCCAAGCATAATTGCCAGCTCTGGTGAATAGTGGACGCAGCCGGTTTCGAGAGTAACGGTGAAGGTGCCGATGCCGGCCGCCTGGTTGGACAGCCGTAAGCGTTCTTCGCTTTCGCGCCGCGCCTCCTCGCTTTGATCACGGTCAGCCGCCGCCTGTCTGAGGGACTGCCAGAGGTCTCTGACCTCAGGCGGGCCCTTAGATGGCATCGAGGGCGCATGCCCTGCCATCACTTTTTTCCGAAGCTTGTCTATGGGATTGGTAATGCTCCGAGCCATGGCGCCCGCAAGCAGTAGGCTGAGGACCGAAAAGCTGGCGCCGAGCAGCATCGCCCATCGGCTCGCCTCCCAGGCGGCTGCCTGCATTTCCGCTTTCTTGACCGCGATGCCGGCGGTCCAGTCACTCTTGGCCGAGTTTGCGCGGGCTAATACGATCGGGCTGCCATCAATCGAGGCGAACTCGAACACGCCCTCTTTGTCCTTAAGATTGCGCGAGCCCTCAGAAGCGAGCTGGCCGGTGGACCGCCCCTCGCTGGGCACATGCGCAATGAAGCAATTTTGGCCATCGACAATACCGCCGAGCCAGTTCTTGGGCATGTGCTGATCGTTGAGCAGGCTAAAGAAGGATTTCGCTCTTACCGCCGCGGAAAGCGCTCGGAAGGGCTGCCCGTTCTTAAAGATTGGGACCTCGATGGTGATGATCCAATCCTGAGAATTCTGGCCGAGCCGGACATCGGTAACGAGGATTGAGTGTGTTTCAAGCGCGCGCTTCTGCGGGGCCAGGCCGAGGGAATTGCGGTGCGCAAGTCGCTGACCCGGCTGCTTCAGCGTGTTGATGAGCTGCTGGCCTTCAAGGTCCGACACCGCCACCCACGCGTCTTGACCGGTGAAGGCGCGCCGCGCCTCGGCCTCGAAAACATCGAGATTGTCCTGAAGCAGGGCTGGCGACCGGCCCAATGCTTGCGCGAGCGTCATATACTCACCAAGCTTGGCATCGACCGCGGCGGCGACCGAACGAGCCGTGTACAGTAGGCCGCTCCGCTGGCTCTCGCTGGCCGCCTCGGACAAGTGCCAAATAACAGCGATAATGACAAGGTTGAGCGGCACCGCCAAGGTGAGCGCAATGGTCGTTATGCGCGCGCCGATGCTCAAGCGCGAAAAGAACCGTTCCGAAAGCCAGCGTTCAAGCCATCTTCCCAATGCGCGCGAGGAAGATTGAAGTGCATTGTCGGGAGAGCGCGACAAAGGATAACTCATCGCAATACCTCAACGCGAAGGGAACCGCGCGAACACGGCAAATAAGTTAGATCATTTGAAAGCTTTGCAGTCCACTGCTTGGTCAAGTGTGGCAAATGCGGTAGGATCTGCTGAGCTCGCGCTCATCGATCATGGCAGCCCACAGGAAGCGCATCCCGCCAATCGGGCGCCGTTCGTAGTTGTTGGCGAGGGTGGCGTTGGGAGATAGTTCCTCGTGCTATGGCAAGGGATCCGGCACGACCAGCTTAGACGCGCACAGCCAGCGCTTTAAAGATCATTGAGAAGATAGCCGGGTCCGCTCAATAGAGCTGGTCATTTTCTGCTGGATGCACTTCCTCAGCTCCGCGACAAGAGGTTCCGGCCGCACCGGTTTTGTGAGTGCCGGTGCAGCTGCGAACGCAGAATGGTGTTTCTCCTCGGAATAGCCAGATAGAGTTACAAACGGCGTCTCACTCGCTGTCAGTTCGGCCGCGATCGCTTCAGACGTTTCACGGCCGAGGTTGATGTCGAGCACAGCGGCGTCGCAACCCGACCGCCTT
>JBAUNL010000454.1:0-4565 GCA_049579205.1 Rhodomicrobium sp.
TGCTAACTGGATCGGCTGCCGCTTCGTAGAGCGCTTCCAGTTCCGCTCCGCTCAAATGCGATGCTATCGCCGTCATGATCTTGCCCCCGCAAACGAATCATGACCCTTCCATATAACTGCTTCGAACCCCGAGCGGAATCCCATGCGCGCGGCGACTCAATCAGTCGGATTCGGTTATTATGCATTCGGACCGCGTTTCTCCATAGGCGGGCGCGGATTTCTGCCACCCCAGGGAAATATTTGTTTGCATTCGAAAAATCAGGAACTTCGTTTGCTGACGGCATGTTGAGCTAGGCGAGGCTGAGCGCTGAACGCTGGAAGGATTGATGCAACTTCCGCGCCGGTTTCGGAAATGCACGCTCCCAACCGGTAAAGGACAAGAGCCGCCGAGCCATGCTTCGCCAGTGAAAGCGGTGAGAGGCCATGAGCTATGAACCCTATAATCGTATTCCCTACGGGTGAATGTCTGGCAGGACTGGGCAAACCTTTTGATATCCATCTGGTTTTTCTTTTCACCCTGGATACTGGGATTTGGCGGCGCTGCCACTACACCTCAGCCCGCGGCCGGGGCGGCGCCCGTCTACCCCGCGAGCGTCGCCGCCTGGAATGCTTGGGTGCTCGCCGTCATCGTGTTCGTGGTGACATTGTCGGCTATCGGGCGCATGGAATTCTGGCAGGAGCGGGTTAACCTCGTGCTGGGCGCTTGGATCTTTGCAGCACCGTGGGCGCTTGGCTTTGCCACAGGCCCACTCCCCGCCGCACGTTGGGACCATTGGGTCGTGGGTGCACTGATATTCCTGATAGCTTTGAGCGCGCTTTTCACTAACCCGCCAACGAATGTGCCTGTAGACCGAACGTAACCGCCGCAGCTGCAATCAGGTTCTCGGTGGCCAGCGATGCTGGGTGAGTTCCGTCAGCACGTCGAAGCCCGTCAACCGGCGTTTTACCCCATCCTTATTGTCCACGATCAGGATCTCTTTGGGGAAACCCCATAGCCGCACGGTAAGGAGTAACTCGATCGGGCCAACTCCCGCTCCCGGCTCGAATCCCGCTTCCTCACTGAATCTGTCGAAGCCGATCAGTTCGCGAATGCCCGGCGCAACGTAAGGAACCTGGCCGTTGTTCCTCGTGTCGCCAAAGACCTTTTTCTGCGCCTGCTCCACATTGCCTTGATACAGTTCCCGCAGCAGAAAGGCGGTGATCCGAGCCTTGCCCAGGGTGCTGCCGCGAACTTGAAAATCCTTCTCATTCGCCTCAAAAGCGAGGTGGGCAACGGTTTGATAGCCGGCTTCGAAGATTTGAGCGGCGGGTGCGATCGCCATGCGATTCCACTCCGCCCGTTCGGCCGCCCTGTTCTTCCTGCCGGTCTGGTCCCACCCACCCGCAATAAAGCCGTTCAGATCGCGCTCCGCGAGCCTCAGCCACCCCACAATCAGTTCAAGGCGCCCATAGAGCAGGAAAAACTGAATAATAAGAAAGGCTAAGATGAAGACGCCAGCGCCGAAATAGCCAGTGTTGAGCCAGTGCGAACCGCGAACTAACGCCAACGGCACCTGCGGATGTCTGCTGATGAGATTGTCCAACACGATCGGGACCGCGATCATAGCCGCGAAGATTACGATTGCCTTGAGCGCCTTCGCCATGTCCCTGCCGTGAAGAGAAGGTCTGCCTTTTAAGCACTATTGACTCCATCATAAGCGCACGCACCCTCAGTGAAAGGCCTACGTTTGATTTTAGTTATTTTAATCGCTTTTAGCGCCTTTGCCCGCCCGTGAGCGGACATGCTTGCGAAGCGCACGCTCCAGTCGAACTCCCTCTCCCGCTGCGGAGAGGGTGGGGTGATGGGGATTTTCACGTTTGCGCAGAAGGCGTCTGAAAAATTCATCGCGCAGCGGGAATGTTAAGGGCTTCCTCAGGTCAAGCGGCTATCTTTTCAGGAGCGAATGGCCGGCGAGCATGTGGGACGTGGAAATTGAGGGCTTAGAGGCTGCTACGATGTTAGTAAGAGTTACGGGGATTGTTTTCGCGTTGAGTTTCTCAGTTGTTGCTGGGTATGCAGCGGCGCTTTCGCCGCCAGCCGGCGGTATCTATTCCAAAGGCGCGGCCGAGAGTGTTCACCTCCGCCGTTGCGCCCATCGCTGCGTGTGCCCCGTCCGTTGGGGCGTCAATTTCTGGGGCAATTTGCGCCTCTTCTCACCCTGTGATAACCGTGTGATCACACACCTTTACTGAGAAGCTGGCTGTAGAGTGCTTCCGCGCCGTCGCCGTGATTTAGACCGTTGCCGCGCAACTTGACCCCAACTTTTTTGGCAGCTTTGTGGAAATAAATTGACGCTGCATGGGTTACGCCTTTGAATAGGCGCCGGCACAAGGCAGGGGGCCTACGCAGTCTTGAGGCCATTATAAACGAGCGCAGGACGTCTCCCGATCAGGAGAAGGCGCCTAAGCCTCAGGTTGAAGCCAACTTCCCGACGGTAGGGATTGGAGCGTCCGCTGGCGCGGTTAACGCTCTTCAAGCATTCCTCCACGAGATCCCCGGAGATACCGGCGCAGCCTTCGTCGTTATCGTCCACCTGGAACCGACGCATACGAGCGAACTTGCCGAAATCCTGGCGCGCGCCGCGAACATGCCCGTGCAGCAGGTCAACCGGAAGATGAAGCTCGAACCGAATAATATCTACGTCATTCCGCCGAACCGCCGCCTTCTCGTCACAGACCACGAAATTGCCACCTTCCCCTTCGACGAGCCGCGCGGCCAGCGCACGCCCATCGATCAGTTTTTCCGGTCCCTGGCCGATCAGCAAGGCGATGGCTTTGCTGTCGTTTTGACAGGCGCAGGGTCTGACGGCGCGGTGGGGGCGAAGGCCATCAAGGAGGCCGGGGGGCTCATTCTTGTTCAAGACCCGGAGGAGGCGCAATACCCATCAATGCCGCGAGCCGCGATAGCGACAGGCTTAGCGGATGTTGTTCTTCCCGTGCGCGAGCTGGGGCGGCGGCTTGTGGACCTTATCAAGAATAAGGCTGTCGTTCCTGCGGAGGATCTCGCACCAAGCGACGAGGAAACGCTGAAGCGCATTTTGACCTTCCTGCGGTCGAGAACGGGCCATGATTTTTTGCGGTACAAGCGCTCAACGATTTACCGTCGGCTAGCTCGCCGCATGCAGGTCCAGAAACTTGAGGCCTTGACAGAGTATTTCGACCTCATCAGAAAAAAGCCTGAGGAAATACCAAGCCTCTTCCATGACCTGTTGATTTCAGTGACAACGTTTTTCCGTGACCCCGCCGCTTTCGAAGCGCTTGCCCAGAAAGTCATCCCCAAGCTGTATGAAATGGAGGAAACTTCGGGCCCTGTCCGCGTCTGGGTACCGGGCTGCGCCACCGGTGAGGAAGCCTATTCCATCGCAATGCTGTTCAGCGATGAAGCCGCTCGCCGGGGGAAGGGGCCGGAGCTGCAGCTTTTCGCCTCCGATCTCGATACTACCGCGCTGGCAATCGCGAGAGAGGGCCGTTACCCCGCTGCCATCGAGGTAGACGTGGACGAGGAGCGGCTGCGGAGATATTTCACCAGGGAGGGCGATTTTTATCGTATCCGCCGGGAAGTCCGGGACATGGTCATTTTCGCCACCCATAGCCTGCTCAAGGATCCGCCCTTTTCCAGACTCGATCTAGTATCCTGCCGTAATCTATTGATCTATCTTGAAAAAGATCTTCAGCAGCAAGTTCTCAGAACATTCAATTATGCGCTGAAGCCGGGAGGATATCTTCTTCTCGGGTCTTCGGAAACGGCGGAACATCCACCTGGACTCTTCTACGCAATTAGCCGCGAGGCCCGGATCTATCAGTCAAAGGGCACCCCGGAAGAGCATCGGGACCTTCCGCAGCTGTTTGTGACGCCGCGGGTTGGCGAGGTCCCTGTGCTGGCAACGCCCACTTTACCGGGTAATACATTACCGCTTGCGGCGCATCAGCGGGCTCTCGAGACGACAGCTCCGCCGAGCATACTTGTCGATGCCACCATGCAAATCGTTCATATGTCGGAGGATGCGGGACGCTTCATCCAGCCATCCGGCGGCCAAATAAGGAACGATGTTACGGAGCTTGTGCGGCCCGAGCTGCGTTTCGATTTGCGCGCTGCCCTGCAACGTGCTTTCGAGCGTAATCAAGGAACCCTCGGCGCCGGCGTACCCGTCCGATTCAACGGGGCGCCGCGGGCAGTAATCGTTCAGGTAAAGCCCGTCTCCACCGACACCGGCAGTCCCCGGCGGGCTGTCGTATTTTTCATCGAAGGCGATACCATTGAGGGGGCTGAACCGAGCGCCAGTGGAAAGCCGAACGATCAAGCTTCACACACTGTCATCAGGGATCTGAAGCAGGAACTTGAACTAAGCGGCGGCCAGCTTTGGGCAAGCCGGGAGGAATACGAAGGCGCCATTGAAGAGCTGGGTAGTGTCCAGAATTATTCGCACTTTCATTGTGGCTGGCCGACGCCCGGCTTGGGCTCAGGCGGTGGCGTTCTCCAGTTTGTGGTCTCTCAGCAAGTCCATCGATAAATACCTCTTGGTTGA
>JBAUNL010000455.1:0-5203 GCA_049579205.1 Rhodomicrobium sp.
CCAGCCAGCCGCACATCCCAAAAGCGCAGCACCAGCAGCCAAAGCACGCCACTTGCCGCCCTTGCCTTGCCCAGGCAAAGAGCGGGCTTCACGCCCATACTTCCCACCCATAACTACTTTCCCTCCACCACCCATACTTGACATTTTTGTCAGTTGCGATGATAGCGGCGCTTATTAGGGTCTCAAGCGGTAATTATTTGAAACACAATTTTGTGGTAACTTGCGTTGCGAAATTGCCACGCAGTAGCTCATACTTCCGGCTAACAGACGATGACGCTTTATCAAGCCCAGGAAATTCATAGCGGAAGGAAGGGAGTTGGTTATGCGTTGGCGAGTGAGACCGGATAATTCGAACTGGGGTGACTTCGGTGCCGATGACGAGTGCGGGCGCCTGAATTTGCTCACGCCCGATAAAGTCCTGCAGGGCATGGCCGAAGTTCGGGACGGGCGCACATTCTGTCTTTCGCTGCCACTTGATCTGCCCGGCGGGAACGCGCTCCACAGCGCGCGCCATCCCCCGAAATTCCGGCCCACCCTAACTGCTCAGGGCACGCCCCGCTATCTCCACCCGCTCTCAAAGGATAATCCTGAACTTACTGACGTGATCTGCGACGATCAGGTCTTGCTGCATACGCAATATTCAACCCAGTGGGATGCGCTTTCTCACGTTGGTTCCGAGTTCGACGCGGATGGCGACGGGCTTGCGGAACTCGTCTTTTATAATGGCTGGCGCGGCCGAGAGGATATAGCAGTCGCGCGCTCTGCCGATGGTGAAATAGAAGAGACGCGGGCGAAGCGGCTCGGTATCGAAAAAATGGCAGAGCGCTGCGTGCAAGGACGCGCAGTAATGATCGATCTTCATGCGCTTGTGGCCGACGCAAAAGCGGATGTCGGTTTCGATGCGCTCGAAGAAGCCATGAAGAGGCAAGGGGCCACGGTCGAGTCCGGCGATATGCTGTGCCTGCACACCGGTTTCGGCCGCAAAATTATGGAGATGAAAGGACAGCCCGACCCGCATACGCTGCACAATAGTTGCGCTGCTCTCGATGGTCGCGATGAACGCCTGCAAAAGTGGATTATCGAAAGTGGCGTTGCCGTCCTGGTCTCGGATAACTTTGCCGTCGAGCGATATCCGAATAAGTCTGGCTCTGGCCGGCGCGCGCTCTTGCCCCTCCACGAATTGTGCCTGTTCAAGCTCGGCATTCATCTGGGCGAACTGTGGTGGCTCAGTGATCTCAGCGATCATCTGCGCGTGCAGAAAAGAACGCGCTTTCTTTTGACCGCACCGCCCCTTAGGCTCCCCGGTGCCGTAGGTTCACCCGTCACCCCCGTCGCCACCACCTAACGCATGGCTTCGTTCGACGACATTTTCAGTCCAAGCTCCATTGCGATCGTAGGAGCTTCGGACGATCCGCACCGCATCGGCGGGCGCCCTCTCGCTCATATGATCAAGCAAGGGTTTGAGGGTGCGGTCTACCCGGTCAATTCTCGCCGAAGCACGGTGCAAGGGCTGCGTTCCTATCCCTCGCTGCTCGATATAGAGGGCGACCTCGATTTTGTCCTTGTTGCCGTTCCTGCGAACGGTGTTGCGGAGGTCATTCGCCAAGCGGCTGCCAAGAAAGCAAAAACCGCACTTATTCTTTCTTCGGGTTTTGCCGAGACCGGCAGTGATGGTGCGGCAATACAGTCGCAACTTGCGGCGATCGCGCGTCATTCGGCGCTGCGCATTGTCGGACCCAATTGCCTCGGGCTCTTCAACTCTGCCAAACGGTTCTTCCCGACATTCACGTCGACAATAGATAGGGCTACCCCAATCCCGGGCGGCATAGCCATCGCGAGTCAGTCCGGCGCCTTCGGCAGCCATGTCTATCTGGTTTCGCATCTGCGGGGGCTTGGGATTGGCTATTGGATTACGACCGGCAACGAATCCGACCTTCACGTCGCCGAACTCATCCAAATGCTCGCGGAGCGTGATGACGTCCACACGATCATGGCTTATGCCGAAAGCATCAAAGATGGCGCAGTACTGATAGAAGCGCTGGAGACGGCGCGAAAAAACAGAAAGCCCGTCATCATTATGAAGGTGGGCCGGTCTGCCGCCGGTGCCATGGCTGCCGAGGCGCACACCGCCTCTCTCGCGGGTGAGGACAGGGTCTATGACGCCGTCTTCCGTCAGCACGGCGCATACCGCGCCAAAACCACGGAAGAGATGCTCGATATCGCTTATGCCTGCCGGCCGAGGATCTATCCGGCGGGAAAGCGTCTTGGGATTGTTACGATCTCGGGCGGCGCGGGCATCCTTATTTCGGACGCGGCCAATGACTTTGGGCTTGAAGTGCCGCCGATGCCGGAGAAGGCGCAGGTGAGCATAAAGAAGCTGCTTCCGTTCGCCTCGGCCCGCAATCCCGTGGATGTCACTGCGCAGTTCTTCAATGAGCTCACGCTGATCCCTCGCTTCACAGGCATTATGCTCGATCAAGGGAGATTTGACGGCATTATCGGCTTCTGGACGTCAGTCGCAGGTTCTCCGGTGCTTGGTCTGCCTCTTCTTACTCATCTTCGAGCCGTTATGGTTGCCTATCCGGGGACACTATTCGTGCAATCGATCGTGGCCAGCGATGAAATGCGCCGGCACTACGAAGACGCCGGATTTCCTTGCTTCGAGGATCCAAGCCGAGCCGTCGCCGCGATGGCTGCCTTGATGCACTTCGGGACCGAGTTTGCGAAGGTGCGTGCGGAAGCTCCAACAGTTCCACCTCCCGCCAGCATCACTCCAGGCCCAATTTCTGAGCACCAAGCAAGGGCAATCTTGTCCAAGGCGGGGCTGCCGGTGGGGGAATCGATCCTCATAACGTCATCGCAAGAAGCTGAACAGGCAGCCCTGAAAATCGGCGCGCCGGTCGCAATGAAGGTCTCCTCGCCGGACGTTCTTCACAAGACTGAGATAGACGGCGTAATTCTTGGGGTAGACGGAGGTTCAGAGGCAAAAAACGCATTTAGCAGGCTATTGGAGAATGCACGGCGCAACGCTCCCGAAGCGCGCATTGAAGGGGTTCTTGTTAGTTCCATGGTGGAAGAAGGCGTTGAATGCATTCTTGGCGCCAAAATCGACCCGGTTTTTGGCCCAGTCGTGTTGTTCGGCCTCGGAGGGATTCTCACCGAGGTTTTGGACGATGTCGCAATTCGGCGCGCGCCTTTCGATGAAGAGATAGCATTTTCTATGATCGGTGAACTCAAGGGCAAGGGCCTTCTTGAGGGTAAGCGCGGAAAGCCCGTTGCCGATTTGCAAGCGTTGGCAAGCGTGATTTCGAGGATGTCCCTGTTCGCAGCAGCAAATGCCGAGACGCTGAAAAGCGTTGAACTGAATCCTTTGGTGGCTTTGCCCGAAGGATGCGTTGCCCTGGATGCCCTTATCCTCCCTAAGGAAGGCGCTCAGAAAAGGGAAGAGGCTCATGACTGAGAAGAAGATTGAAGGATTGGGACCTGAAGCGAGTTTCAAAGCCTATCTCGCGAATGGCAAGTTCATGCTGCAAAAATCCGTCTCGACCGGGGAGTACGTATTCTACCCTCGCACCGCTGTTCCAGGGGACGGCTCCGAAGATCTCATTTGGGCCGAAGCCTCCGGCAAAGGCGTCGTGTACGCCACCACCTGCACAAGGCGCGCCCCCGATAAAGGCGGCGATTATAATGTCGCCCTGATCTATCTCGAGGAAGGACCGCGGATGATGGCCAGGGTTGAAGGGGTTCCGCCTGATCAGGTTCAAATTGGCATGAAGGTCGAAGCGAAGATCGAAACGTTGAAAGGCCAACCTACCCTTATCTTCTATCCGGCTTAAGGCGACATTGAATGGCGCACCCATTACGAGGAAAAGCTGCTTGTGTTGGGCTCGCTACAGCGGGTTGCGGAGAAACGCCAGGCTGGAGTTCGATGGAACTCATGGCAAAGGCAGTCCACGGCGCATTGGCCGACGCACAGATTCCTTTGGCAAAGGTGGACGGCCTATTCGCAGCGACAGCCTTCCACTCGATGGCCGCAGTCTCGCTCGCGGAACATCTCGGAATCGCGCCTGCTTTCTCTGACGGGTCGAATATTGGGGGGTCCTCATTTGCGGCGCATGCACTGGTCGCCGCGATGGCGATTGAGATGGGTCTCTGCAATGTTGCCGTGATCGCCTACGGATCGAATCAGCGCTCGGCCGGCGGCTTCAGATCCATCTCCGAGGCGATGCCCTACGAGGCAATTTACGAGCCGCGAAATCCGATCACCGCATACGCTCTTTCCGCCAGCCGCTACATGCATGAATTCGGCGCAACCCGCGAGCACCTCGCCGAAGTCGCCGTCTCAGCGCGAAAATGGGCGCAGCTCAATCCCGAAGCTTTCATGCGGAAGCCGCTCACGATCGAGGACGTTCTGGGCGCACGCATGATCTCGGACCCTTTCGGCAAACTCGATTGCTGCCTTGTCACGGATGGCGCCGCCGCCATCGTACTCACAAGCGCGGATCGTGCGAAAGACGCACCGAGGAAGCCGGTCTATCTTCTCGGCGCGGCAATTGCGCATGAGCACCGCATGATTTCCGCGATGCCGGACCTGACTCGCACCGCTGCCGCAAAAAGTGGTCCGCGCGCCTTCGAGATGGCGGGATATGCGCCCAAGGACATGAACACCGTCCAGCTCTATGATGCGTTCACAATCAATCCAATCCTCTTTCTCGAAGATTTGGGGTTCTGCGAGAAGGGTGAGGGCAAGGACTTTGTAAGTGCTGGCCGGATCGCGGCGGGCGGCGTCCTGCCAGTCAACACAAATGGCGGCGGACTTTCCTGCGTACACCCTGGCATGTATGGCTTGTTCGTGCTGATCGAGGCCATTCGCCAAATCAGAGTCTCCGCTGGCGAGAAGGACTGCGAGCGCGGTCCCGGCGGATGGATTCCGGAGACGCAACTTTCGCTGGCTCATGCAAATGGCGGCGTGTTCTCAACCCAGGTCACGACAATCTGGGGCAGCAAGAATACCCTTTGAGGGAGACGGTAAAAGAGCAAGCATTCGTCTAATAGACATCCGTCATAGATGACATGTACCGTCAGAAGACGGAGTATTATTCTGCATTGCAGAAAAAGCAGGCGCAAACTCGGGGGGAAGCGAGGGACATGAGTAAGCGGCCTTTTCCTTGGGAGAAGTCTTACACTGCAGGCATAAACTGGG